>NZ_FNSO01000004.1:7823671-8172406 GCF_900105945.1 Amycolatopsis tolypomycina
CCGGTGGTCGTCCCGGTGCTGCCGATGGCCGACACGGTGAAGCTGACCGACGCCGCGTCCCGGGTCGTCGGCACGGAGGACAGGACGCGGTTGCGCACCCTCCAGACACCGGTCGGCTACACGCTCGGCGCGTTCCTCGAGGCCGATCTCACGGCGGCGGTGCCCGCCGGCGCGGCGACCGTCCCCGGCCACGCCGACGCGATGCGCGTCACGACCGATTTCGAACTGTCACTGGCCGAGGCGATCGCGGCGGCACCGAAGAACGAGGAGGCGCTGTGAGGATCGGCAACGGCGTGGACGTCCACCCGGTCGAAGCGGGCCGCGAGTGCTGGATGGCGGGCCTGCTGTGGCCGGAGGCGGACGGTTGTGCCGGCCACTCGGACGGCGACGTCGCCGCGCACGCCCTGTGCGACGCCCTGCTGTCGGCGGCGGGCCTCGGCGACCTGGGCGCGGTGTTCGGCACCGGCGACCCGCGGATGGACGGCGCGCACGGCGCCGACATGCTGGTCGAGGTCCGCGGCCTGATCGAGGCGGCGGGCTGGCGGGTGGGGAACGCCACGGTCCAGGTCGTCGGCAACGCGCCGCGGATCGGGAAGCGCCGGGAGGAGGCGCAGGAGGTCCTCTCGAAGGCGGTCGGCGGCCCGGTGAGCGTCTCCGGGACGACGTCCGACGGCCTGGGCCTGACCGGCCGCGGCGAGGGCATCGCGGCCTTCGCGACGGCGCTGCTGCTCGCCGCGGAATAGGCCCGCGGTCCCAATCCCCAAGCGCCCCAATGTGGCGTTGGTTGCGTCCAGCGCACCCAATGTGGCGTTCGGTGCGTTGGACGCACCGAACGCCACATTGGGGCGCATCGGGGACGCCCGCAGAGGATTCGCCGCGGAATAGGCCCGCGCCGGCCCGGGTTCGGCGTGATATGTCCCTCACTCTCCCGGACGCCGTCCGCGCGCTGGTCGACGGCAGGAACTTCGCCACGGTCGCCACCCTCGACCCCGATGGCGGCCCGCAGACCTCCGTCGTCTGGGTCGGCCTCGACGACGGCGACCTCGTCTTCAGCGCGACCGAGGACCGCCGGAAGGTCCGCAACCTGCGCCGCGACCCCCGGATCAGCGTCTCGATCACCGACGCGGAGAACCCGTACCGGCACACGCAGCTGCGCGGCACGGTGACGATCACCCCGGACCCGGGCAAGACCCTGCCCGCGAAGCTCAGCCACAAGTACCTCGGCCAGGACCCGCCGTCCGAAAGCGCCGACGTCCAGCGGGTGGTCGTGCGCCTGAAAACCGAAAAAATCGCCGGCAACGTGAAATAGGGTCCGATCATGGGTGTGACTTTCAACGAAGCCACGAAGGCGCTCTTCGACGGCAAGAACTTCCCGGTGCTCGCCACCATCAACGCCGACGGCTCGGTCCAGACCTCCGTCGTCTGGGCCAAGCGGGACGGGGACGCCGTCCTCTTCGCGACCGTCCAGGGGCGTCTCAAGGAGCGGAACATGCGGCGCGACCCGCGGGTCTCGCTGTCCGTCTTCGACCTCGACGACCCGCTCAAGTACGTCGAGGTCCGCGGCCGCGCCGAGATCACCGAGGAAGGCGGCCGCGAGCTGATCAACGAGCTCTCGCACAAGTACGACGGCAAGGACTTCCGCACCGAGCCGCCGGAGGTCGTGCGCGTGGTGGTCCGCGTCGTCCCGGACAAGGTCACCGGGTACGCCGCCTGACGTGACGCAGGTCGCGGGCGCCGCCCGGGTGCCCGCGACGTCGCTAGGCTGAACGCCATGACGATCAGGGCGGTGTTGTTCGACTTCTCCGGCACGCTGTTCCGGCTCGAGCAGGACGAGTCCTGGCTCACCGAGCTGACGAACCACGACGGCGATCCGCTCGACGTCGAGGCGCAGGCCGAGCTGATGCGCCGGATGACCGCCCCGGTCGGGCAGGTCGTCGACCTGGACGCCGAGCACCTGCACGCCTGGCACCACCGCGACCGCGACCCGGAGCTGCACCGGAAGGTGTACCTCGAGGTGCTCAAGAAGTCGGGCGTCCCGCACGCCGAACAGGCGAAGGCGCTCTACGACCGGCTCATCGATCCCAGCCAGTGGACGCCGTACCCGGACACCGAAGCCGCGCTGAAGGCGGCCGCCGAGCGCGGGCTCAAGGTGGGCGTGCTGAGCAACATCGCCTTCGACATCCGGCCGGCGTTCACCGCCCGCGGGTGGGACGCCTACGTCGACGAGTTCGTGCTGTCCTTCGAGGTCGGCGCGGTGAAGCCGGAGCTGGAGATCTTCCGCAAGGCCGTCGGCGCGCTCGGCGTCCCGGCCACCGAGACGCTGATGGTCGGCGACAGCGAGGAGGCCGACGGCGGCGCCCGCGCCCTGGGCTGCGAGTTCGCGCTGGTCGACCCGCTGCCCACGGCCGACCGGCCGGACGCCCTGCTCACGGCGTTGCGCGGCTTCGGCGCGGCGTGAGGGCCTGCGACGTCGCTCACGCCCGACCCCGTACCCTTCGAGGGTGACCCTTCACCTTTTCGACACGGCGACCCGGAGCGTACGGGAGTTCCACCCCGTCCGTAGCGGAACGGCGTCGATCTACGTGTGTGGGGCCACCGTGCAGGGCGTTCCGCACATCGGGCACATCCGCGGCGCCCTGAACTACGACGTCCTGCGCCGCTGGCTGGTCCACAAAGGACTGGACGTGCTGCTGGTCCGCAACGTCACGGACATCGACGACAAGATCCTCACCAAGGCCGCCGACGCCGGCCGGCCGTGGTGGGAGTGGGCGGCGACGCACGAGCGCGCCTTCGAGCAGGCGTACGACCAGCTCGGCTGCCTGCCGCCGTCGATCAACCCGCGCGCGACCGGGCACGTCACCCAGATGGTCGAGCTGATGCAGCGCCTGATCGACCAGGGGCACGCGTACGCGACCGAAGGCGACGTCTACTTCTCGGTGAAGTCCTTCGACGGCTACGGCGAGCTGTCCCGGCAGGGCCTCGACGACGTCCAGCAGGGCGAGACGCCGACCCGCGGCAAGCAGGACCCGCGCGACTTCACCCTGTGGAAGAGCGCGAAGCCGGGCGAGCCGTCGTGGCCGACGCCGTGGGGCCCCGGCCGGCCGGGCTGGCACCTCGAGTGCTCGGCGATGGCCACGACGTACCTGGGCCGCGAGTTCGACATCCACGGCGGCGGGATCGACCTGATCTTCCCGCACCACGAAAACGAGCGTGCCCAGTCGAACGCCGTCGGCGACCCGTTCGCCCGCTACTGGCTGCACAACGCCTGGGTGACCATGGCCGGCGAAAAGATGGCCAAGTCGCTGGGCAACACCGTGTCGATCCCGGCGATGCTGGAGCGGTACCGCGCGCCCGAGCTGCGCTACTACCTGGTCCAGCCGCACTACCGGTCGAACGTCGAGTACTCCGACGGCGCGGTCTCCGAGGCCGCGCAGGGCTACCGGCGGATCGAGACGTTCCTGCGCCGCGCCGCGCAGTCGGGGGAAGTCACGCTCGGCACCCTCCCGGACGGGTTCGTCAACGCGCTCGACGACGACCTCGCCACCCCGCAGGCGTTCGCCGTGGTGCACAACACGGTGCGGGACGGTAACGCCGCCCTCGACGCGGGCGACACCTCCAAGGCACTCGAATTCGCCGCGGCCGTCCGCGCGATGACCGACGTGCTCGGCCTCGACCCGCTGTCCGCGCGCTGGTCCGAGGGTGGCAGGTCTAAAACGGTCACGAAAGAGGCACTGGATCGGCTCGTCGCGAGGCTACTGCGCGAACGTCAGGAGGCTAGGGCCGCGAAGGATTTCGGCCGCGCGGACAATTTCCGTGACTTCCTGCAAAACGCAGGCGTCGTTATTAAGGACACCGCCCAGGGCCCTCAGTGGCACGTCGAGTCCGA
Organism: Amycolatopsis tolypomycina; assembly: GCF_900105945.1. Lineage (NCBI taxonomy): Bacteria > Bacillati > Actinomycetota > Actinomycetes > Pseudonocardiales > Pseudonocardiaceae > Amycolatopsis > Amycolatopsis tolypomycina. The sequence goes on from NZ_FNSO01000004.1 coordinate 7,827,558, forward strand.
CTGACCTCCGCAACAACGCAAGGAAACTTTCACCATGGCAGGCAACTCGCGGCGCCAGGGCGCGATCCGCAAGACGGGCACCAAGAAGGGTGCCGTCGTCGGCTCGGGCGGTCAGCGCCGCAAGGCCCTCGAAGGCAAGGGCCCGACCCCGAAGGCGGAGGACCGCCCCGGGCACAAGGCCTACCGCCAGGCGAACGCCCAGACCAAGCGCGACCAGGCCCGGCAGAAGAAGGCCGACAAGCCGGAGCTGATCGCCGGGCGCAACCCGGTGGTCGAGGCGCTGCGCGCGGACGTCCCGGGCACCGCGCTGTACGTCGCGCTGAACATCGACATCGACGAGCGCGTCAACGAGGCCGTCCGGCTGGCCGGCGACAAGGGCATCTCGATCCTGGAGATCCCGCGCGAGGAGCTGGACCGCAAGACCAACCGGGCCATGCACCAGGGCCTCGGCCTGCAGGTCCCGCCGTTCGAGTACGCCCACCCGGACGACCTGATGGCGGTGGCCCGCAACTCGGGGCAGACGCCGCTGTTCGTCGCGCTCGACGGCGTCACCGACCCCCGCAACCTGGGCGCGGTGATCCGCTCGGCGGCCGCGTTCGGCGCGCAGGGCGTGCTGCTGCCGGAGCGGCGCAGCGCGGGCATGACGGCGGTGGCGTGGCGCACGAGCGCGGGCACGGCGGCGAAGCTGCCGATCGCGGTGGCGACGAACCTCACGCGGCAGCTCAAGGCGTGGGCGAACGAGGGCCTGATGCTGGTGGGCCTGGACGCCGACGGCTCGGTGGACATCGACGAGCTCGACCTGGCCGCCGAACCGCTGGTGATCGTGCTGGGCTCGGAGGGCCGCGGCCTGTCCCGCCTGGTTCGCGAGACGTGCGACGCGACGGTGTCGATCCCGATGGCCGCGGGCGTGGAGTCCCTCAACGCCTCGGTCGCGGCGGGGGTGCTGCTCGCGGAGGTGGCGAGGCGCCGCCGTGCCGCCGGGCGGGTCTGACACCGCCACTCGGTCGGGTTAAGGTCACCGTCGGATAAACCGAGGGGACCCGATGTCGTTCGTTTCGCCGCTCTTCCTGTGGTACTTCATGCCGGCGGTGCTCATCGCCGTGCTGGTGTGCCCGCGGAGCTGGCGAAACGGCATCATCGCGGTCGGCAGCCTGCTGTTCTACACGATCGGCGCGGGCGGGTTCGTCTTCCTGCTGCTCGGCTGCATGGTGGTCAACTTCCTGGCCGGCCCCCTGCTGGCCCCGAGCCCCTGGGACGTCCACGGGCTGCGGCGCCGCCGGATCCTCATCGCGGTGGTGTCACTCGACGTCGCGGTGCTGCTGGTCTGGAAGTACGCGGGGTTCGCGACGCAGCAGATCGCGGCGGTGGCCCACTGGTTCGGCGGCAGCGTGCCGGTGGCGAGCCTGGTGGTGCCGATCGGCATCTCGTTCTACACGTTCCACCACATCTCGTACGTGGTCGACATCTACCGCGGCGAGCGCCAGGCCCTGCGCAACCCGGTGGCGTTCGCGGCGTACATCGCGATGTTCCCCCAGCTGGTGGCGGGCCCGATCGTGCGGTACCGCGAGATCGCGGACCAGCTCCCCCAGCTGCGGTCGCACCGCCTGGACGACATCGCGGCGGGCTTCCCGCGGTTCGCACTGGGCCTGTGCAAGAAGACGATCATCGCCGACTCCCTGGGCCCGCTGGTCGACGCGTGCTTCAAGGTCCCCTCGGACCAGATGACGTTCGCGACGGCCTGGGTCGGCGCGATCGCGTACACGCTCCAGCTGTTCTTCGACTTCTCGGGCTACTCGGACATGGCGATCGGCCTGGGCCGCATGCTGGGCTTCAGGTTGCCGGAGAACTTCGCACGGCCGTATTCGGCGGTGACGATCACGGAGTTCTGGCGCCGCTGGCACATGTCGCTCTCCCGCTGGTTCCGCGACTACGTGTACATCCCCCTGGGCGGCAACCGCCACGGAGCGGCTCGCACCTATCGCAACCTGTGCATCGTGTTCGTGCTGACGGGCTTCTGGCACGGCGCCCAGTGGACGTTCCTGGTGTGGGGCTGCTACCACGGGGCACTGCTCGTGATCGAGCGCCGGTTCGCACTGGACATGGACCCGGCAACCCCGTGGAAGCGCTATCTCCGCCGCGCCCTGACGATGCTGCTGGTGGTGATCGGCTGGGTGTTCTTCCGCTCCCCGGACCTCGGCCACGCCCTGTCGATGCTGGGCCACATGCTGATCCCGGACTTCGACGGCCTCGGCGCGGGAGTGGAGCAGGCGTTCACCAACCAGCGCCTGGTCCTGCTGCTGGCGGCGATGGCGGTGTTCGTGTTGCCGGCCCACCCGGTGACGGGACCGCTGCTGGAGTCGAGCCGAAGCCGCCCGGCCACGGCGTTGCGCATCGGCGTGATGACGGTCGGGCTGCTGTACGCGGCGATCCTGATCGCGACCGGAACGTTCAGCCCCTTCCTGTACTACCAGTTCTAGCGGCCGCTCCTGGACGGGTGGCACTGCGGTAGCTTGAAGTGCCTTCTACCTGCGGTTTTACGTCTCGCGAGTTCTCCGCACTTCTCGCCGCTGCCCGTCGTCAGACGGCCTGGAGACGGCCCGAGTAGGCCTCGACCACTCGTCCCCCATCGTCCCGATAAGCAGCCATCCTCAGCGGCCGTCGCGCCGGGTCAAGGCACGCTTCCCAGCCTTGACGCGGCGCGACGGCCGTTGGACGATCCGGCGCTCGGGTCGGTGCGGCCGTTGGACGATCCGGCGCTCGGGTCGGTGCGGCCGTTGGACGATCCGGCGCTCGGGTCGGTGCGGCCGTTGGACGATCCGGCGCTCGGGTCGGTGCGGCCGTTGGACGATCCGGCGCTCGGGTCGGTGGGGGCTGGTGACGGACGTCGAGTAGTCGGCCATCTGCCCGAGCTGGCCTCTTGGAGCTGAGGTAGACCTCTCGGCGGCGCGCTGTGCCCGGCTGCGCTCGGCGGGCCGGCCCGCGACCGGCGGCCGGAGCGGAGCGGCAGGCCGTCCGTGTCGCACAGGGCCGGAGCACGCCAACGCAAGGTGACCAGCGCGCCGCCGCCGGCGGCGCGCCTTGATCCCATAGAGCCAAGTTCGGCAGCTCACCAGGACGACACCCCCGGCACGTCACATGACAACCGACTCGCAGTGTGCTTCACTTCTACTTCCAGAACCTCAGATGAGGCGGCAAAACTAGAACCTGGAGGCAGGGTGACCCAAGCAGTGCCACCAACCGGGGGCGGCCCGTTCGGCGAGCTCACTTCGATGGGCATCGAACCTGAGACCCTGGCGGAGGCGATCGGCGCAGGCAGCCTCGAACGAAAGAAGGCCCGGATCGGCCACTGCGCCAAGAACGCACCCGGCTTCTACGCCTGGAATGGCACGCTCACGAGCCTTAGCCAGAACATGCCCAACGACGCGGACTGGAAGAGGCTTGATCCATCCAATCTTCCAGTCCTCATAAGCGCCGAACACAAGATTGTCTTTACAGTCTCCAGCGGCGATGCACTAACGGGCCAGCGCGTATACGGCCAGTTTCCCACCACAAAGAATCCAAAAGGCCGGCTGACAAACTGCCTGCAGCGGCGGAACGCCAACATCGGCATCGACGACCTATTCGACAACAGCCTCGACAGGATCGAGTCACCCGCAGAAAGACGCCTCATGGACTTCTTGAAGTCCACCGAGGACTTCAAGTACTGGATCCTCTTAGTCTTCACTGATGCGAAGCGAAATGAGATCAGGTACGAGGTTTCGGAACCTCGCAACAGCGACGCAAACGGTCGCCCAGCCGGCTGGAGCAGGCGCCTCATCTGTCCGCCCTACCCCATCGAGGAACAGTTCGGTGACGAGGATCCCAACGAGGGGTTCGGCGGAGCTTACGACGTTTCGATATAGTCATCAGGTCCGCAGATGAGTATCGACACTTGGAACGAACCGGATGTTCACACCGTCTCGACTGACGCTGGCTCGCAAGCGGCGAGGCAAGACCCTTGTAGACGTCGCCGCACGGATCGGAGTAACAGCTCAGAGTCTTTCGAACATCGAGAGAGGCGTACAAGAACCTTCGCTCGCAACCCTCCGAGCACTGTCCTCGGAGCTTCGCTTTCCGCTTTCGTTCTTCTCCCGAAGCGACATTGAATTACTTGACTCTAGTCAAGTAAGCTTTCGCGCACGGACCAGGATGACCGCAAAGGCGCGAGAGGCATCCCTAAGTTCCGGCGTAATTGCTGAAGAGTTTTACGAATGGCTGGAGTCTCGCTACAAAACACCTGACGTCCAACTTCCCGTAATCGACCCTCCGGCAGATCCAGAAGCATCCGCCGAGCACGTTAGAGGCGCATGGAGTCTCGGAGACACGGCTCCGATCGTCAACATGATTCACCTTCTTGAGGCTCACGGAGTGGCGGTCTTCTCTTTGCCTCCTGAATACGCAGAGGTCGACGCTTTTTCATTTTGGCGCGGATCACGTCCGTTCGTCATGTTGAATACGCTGAAGACCGCAGAAAGGAGTCGATTCGACGCCGCACACGAACTTGGACACCTGGTCATGCACGGAGCTAACGGATGCGGGGCCGGAGGACGCTCACTAGAGAAGGAAGCCAACGAGTTCGCTTCCGCATTTTTGATTCCAAAGGCCGGCCTCAAGCAGTCCACACCCAAGAACCTAACCACGGATAGGATCATCTCCTACAAGAAAAAGTGGAAGGTTTCAGCAATGGCGATGGCATATCGCCTGCACCAAACCGGCTATCTAACCGACTGGATTCATCGCAGGATGATTGTCGAACTGGGAAGACTGGGATTCGGCAAGTCCGAACCAGAGGGCATCAGCCGCGAATCATCTCTACTCCTTAGTAAGATCTCCGAATCCCTTCGCTCTCGCGGATCTGGAATCATTCATGCAGCGCGAGATTTGAATATTCACCCTTCCGACCTAAATGAGATCATTTTTGGAATTGGCGTTGTTTCATCGAACGAGTCGGAGGTAAGTAAGAGTTCCTCCACCGGCGACGATCGCAAACTTCGACTAATTCACTCAAAGTAGTCTTCGTAGTTCTGTTAACCTGACCTTATGCGTGGTGCGGGTGACCAGCTCAGCATCGGTGAGCGGATCGCGTTCTACCGGCGGCGGCGCGGGCTGTCGCAGGCGGTTCTTGCTGACCTGGTGGGCCGTACCGAGGACTGGTTGAGCAAGATCGAGCGCGGCGAGCGGGACATCCGCAGGCTCGACGTACTGGCCGACCTCGCGCGAGCGCTGCGAGTGACGCTGGGTGACCTGCTTGGCGAACCCGTGCTGATGGAAGAGCAGGACAAGCACGACGACGTCCCGGCGATCCGGGACGCGCTTATGGCTCCCCGCCGACTGTCGCGGACGCTGTTCTCCTCAGCCATGTCGCCCGAGTACATCGACCCTCAGCCAGTTCGGCAACTGGTGGAAGGTGCCTGGTCCAGCTACCAGAAGGGCGACCTCGGGCGCGTCGTCACCGCGCTGCCTGGGCTGATCAAGACCACGCAGGCGATGGAGGCGGCCTCGGCCGACGACGCTGGGTATAAGCGGGCCTGCGCGGCCATCTCGGCGCGCGTACACCACCTGGCCGCAACCACGCTAAGCAAGATCGGCGAAGCTGACCTCGCCTGGATCGCAGCCGAACGCGCCATGCAGGCAGCGGACGACTCCGACGACCCCCTGGTCCTGGCCTCGGCCGCCCGCTCCGGCACGCACGCGCTTCTGGCTGTGGGCCGGTTCGACGACGCGCTTGAGCTGGGCGACGTCGCGGCGAAGTGGTTGCTGCCCAGGATGGCTGAGGGCGATCCGGCCGCGCTGAGCCTGTACGGCATGCTCTACCTCCGCACGGCTGTCGCAGCGGCGCGACACCAGGACCGGACCACGGCGAACGACTTCCTCGGACACGCGAAAACTGCCGCTGACCAGCTGGGCGCGGACGCGAACTACTGGCAGACCGGGTTCGGGCCAGCCAACGTGGAGCTGCACCGGCTGTCGGCCGCCCTGGACCTCGGCGATGTCAGCCAGGTGATCGAGACTGCCCCTCGCGTCAACGTGGACCACCTGCCGGTGGAACGCCAGGTCACGCACCTGATCGACTTCGCCCGCGCGTTGAGCCTGCTCGCGAAGGACGACGACGCGCTTCAAGTCCTCCTACAGGCGGAGCAGAAGTCGCCGACCATCGTCCGGCACAACACGATGGTTCGGGAGGTCGTGCGGTCCATGTACCGGCGTGCCCCGGCGACGGCTGGTAAGTCCTCGGCGTTGCTCGCGCTGGCTGAGCGCTGCGGCGCGGTGAGGTAGTCGGATGTCTCGTGTTCTTGGGCTGGTCGCCTCCGGGGCCGGCGGGGTCGAAGACCTGCTTCCGCGCCTGATCAAGCCTGCCCAGGAAGCGGGCTGGACGGTCACGGTCACCTTGACGCCCACCGCCGGGCGCTGGCTGGCCGAGACCGGGCAGCTTGACGAGATCGAGCAGGCCACTGGCTACCCGGTGCGGGTCGAGCCCCGGTCGCCGTCGCAGAAGAGCCCACACCCGGCCCCGAGCTGCTACCTGGTCGCGCCGGCCTCGGCGAACTTCGTCGCGAAGATGTCCCTCGGCATCGCCGACAATCAGGCGTTGACGCAGGTCAACGAGGCGATCGGGACGCTGAACCTGCCGGTGATCGTGTTCCCGCGCGTCAACGCGGCCCACGCGCGTCAGCCGTCCTGGACCATGCACATCGAGAACCTGCGGCGCGTCGGCGTGGACCTGCTCTACGGTGACGACGTCTGGCCGCTGCACGAACCGCGGTCCGCTCCTGGCCGGGATCTGCCCTGGTCAGCCATGCTGGACGCGATCGAGAAGGCCGTTCCGGCCGACCGCTGAACCCACCCGGACAGTTTGTCCGGGTGATCTCTCCCACCCGGGTGTCTCCTGATCACAGCGCGCCCAATCGGACGCGCGATAGCCGAGACATCTGGAGAGCACATGGGCATTCACGTGGTGATTCAGCCCCTCGTCGGATACGGCGCTGCAGTCGTATCGCCTTCCCCGGGAGTCCGCCAACTGGTGGCCGGGGGCGATGAAACCGCGATCATGATCCAGGTACCAGCTCGGATCGGCGGCCTGATGGACACCGCGCGGTTCGCGCGGAGCCTCGCCGTGGCCGCGAACGAGTTCGGCGAGTGGTGCGAGACGCAGAACCGCACCCGCACCTACTCCTCTCCTCTCGGCGACCAGTGGTCGGAAGAGCGCGACTGAGCGCGAAGAAACCCATACCAGTAAAGGGAATTCAGCATGGCTATCGACAAGGGACACCGGTTCGGCATTGACTTCGACGACGCGTTTCCGCAGGGCTTGGTGATGGTGGGCGAAGTGTCGCCCGATAAGGAGTACCAGTCGCGGGAAGACCGGGCCGCCAATCGCCCGGTGCGACAGCGGGTCGACGAGGTGACCGGTAAGCGGCAGTGGAAGGTCATGGTCACCGACCCAGCCGAGACGCGCGCCAAGCGGGCCTCGTTCGAGATCACCCTTCTCGCCGACGTGCAGCCGGTCCCGACCACGTCGGAGGCGCTGCCGGGGATGCGGCCGATCGAACTGGACGGCCTGACCGCCGAACCGCGCGTGGCCGGGCAGGGCGAGTTCAAGTACCAGTCCTACGTCTTCCGCGCGACCGGCTTCAAGCAGGCCACCAGCAACGCGAAGACGTCCCGGTCCGGCGGCACCGGTGAGACGCCGAAGGCAGCGTGACAGCGATGGGCTTCCGCGAGCAGGTCGAGGCGTGGGAGCAGGCGTATCGGGACTACATGGCCGCGTGGGAGCACGGCCGCGCAGTCCTCTCGCCGGTGAATGCGACGAACACGGCGAACGCTGCTCGGCGGGTGTCGCGGGCGTGGCACGAGCTGGCGCAGTCGCGCGGGTTGCCGTGGTGGTGTGTGGCGGCGCTGGAGTCGGCGGCCGAGGGGTTCGCCGACCTGGCCCGGGAATGGGAATCGCATGACGGCAATGTGGGACGGGCTGGGGCTGCGCTGGACAGTCGGGGCGGGTACCGAGGTGACGGTGGAGGAGACCGGGACGGGCGCGTCGCATCCGCCGGTCCTGGTGCTGGCCGGTGGGCTGTGCGTGGTGACGCTGGTGCCGCCGGAGGACCAGACCGCCTGGACGGGGTGCGCGGTGTTCCTTCGCCGGCTCCGCGACCACGCCGAGGACCTGGCAGCGTTGCTGGAAGCCCGCGCGGAGAGGCGTGACCGTGCGCAGGGGTGAGCCGAAGACGCTGTGGGACGCCCACGAGGTCGTGATGGACCGACGGCCGCCGAACGACGCGAACCCGTCGGTGTGGCTGGCGTTCCGCCTCGGCAACGCACGGCTCTATAAGGCCGTCGCGGACGTCGACCGGGGTCATCACCACGAGGCGTTGTACTGGGCCGGATATGAGGAGCGGAAGGCGGGTGAGATCTCGGCGGGACTTCAGGCGGAAGGGATGCCCGCTGATTAGTCGCATGTAGACGACGGAAAAGTCAATAGTACTAGCGAAAACGCACGTGATGACGTGTGGCGATGAAGCACGTCCTGTTGCGGGTGCGTGTGATCCGTTAAGGCGCAGAAGCGGTGCCTGGCTACCAACCTTGCCGCTCCTGCGCTGTCCACAACCAGCGGAAGTGAACAATGACAACGCTAAACGATGACAACGGGCGAGCGTCAACGGGGGTCACCCGAACGCGCTGCGCCTCCTGCAAACGCTTCGCCAAACTGCTTCCCGGCGAGACCAAGTGCGCTCCCTGTTTGGGAATGCTGCCGCTGGATCTTCGGGTGAAGCGGGGTGGTCGGTGATGTCTCCCGGTTTCGCGATAGTGGGCTTGGCCGGGCTGGGGCTCGGCGTGTGGGTGCTGCACAAGGTCGGCCGCGCCCTGGCGTCCGTGGTCGAAGGTCTGGCTGCGGCGACCGTGGTGTTCGTGGCCCTGTGGTGGCTGTGCAAGGCCGTGGTGTGGATGCTCGCGCAGGTCGTGACCCGGTGGCGGACCAGCCTGACCGTGATCGCGTTCTACGCCTGGTGCGAACTGCTCGGATGGCTCTCCCTCGCGCTGACGCTGAGCGGTGTCGCGGCGGTTCTGGTTACGTGGTGGGCGATCGACGCTGTCTCGTTCGATCAGTGGTGCTGGCGGTTCCTGCGCTCGTGGTGGGCGCGGTGGGCGGTCTACGGCCGGAAGCTGCCGGAGTGGCTGCATGCCTGTGGCTTGTCGGTGCGGGACGAGGCGCTGCCGGTGGTGGTGAACGTGAACCTCGTCGGCCGTCGGCGCGCGCTCTCCCGCTCGACCTCGACTCGCTCCGGCACCCGACAGCCCGAGGTGCTCGGCGTGCGGTCGGGTGCCTCGTGGGATGAGGTCCAGGTGGAACTGGTGGCCGGGCAGAAGCCGGAAGACTTCGACGAGGCGGCCCGGGCGCTGGCCGTCGCGCGGAAGGTCGCTCGCTGCCAGGTCCGCGAGCTGGCACCGAACGTGGTGTCCATCGATTTCCAGCGGCGTGACCTCCTCGCGGGAGGTGTGGCCGGCCCGCAGGTTCCGGACGGTGTCGACTCGACCGGTGTGGACCTGCGCCACGTCTGGGCCGGGCGGACCGAGTACGGGCGTGACTGGCGCGTTCCGCTGCTCGGCTCCGGTGCGCACTGCCTGACTGCCGGTGCCTCGGGTGCGGGCAAGAACTCGGTGATGTGGTGCCCACTCGTGGCGGCGGCCTCGGCGATCCGGGCCGGGGTGGTGCGCATGTCTGGGATCGACCCCAAGGGCATGGAACTCGCCTACGGGCGCGGAATCTTCTCCCGCTACGCCGTCGGCGGCAAGGATGCAGTCGAGCTGCTTGACGGCCTGGTGGAGGAGATGGAATCCCGCAAGCGCGCGTTCGCCGGTCGGCTGCGCACGATCCCGGTCTCGACGGAGTATCCGTTGGAGCTGCTGGAGTTCGACGAGATCGGCGCGCTGACCAAGTACACGGATCGCAAGACGCGTGAGGCCATCGGGGAACGCGTCGCGCTCCTGACCACTCAAGGTCGAGCACTGGGCATCTCAGTCCGTGGCTACGTCCAGGAGCCCACCAAAGACACCGTCCCGGTCCGGGAGCTGTTCACCCGACGCGTGTGCCTGCGCGTGACCTCCAAGACGCACGTCGGGATGGTCCTCGGGGACGGCGCGTACGAACGCGGAGCGTGGGCCAACCGCATTGGCGACTCGGAGGCCGGTGTCGGCTACGTCTGGGGTGAAGGCATCCGCGAACCGCTGCGCATCCGCGCCGGGTGGGTCTCCGACCGCACCGTGAAGGCGCTGGAGGCGTACGTGACCAACGGGGGTGTCGCGGATCTGCGACACGGCGGTGAGGGGGTGGCCGCGTGAACCGTCTGATGATCTTCCTCGACGCCATCCGCGATCACCTCGACTCCTACCAGCTGCCGCCGGTCGCCTCGGTTGACGTCAACGCCTGGTCCAGCCCGATAACTGTTCAGCTCGACGTGGACGGGCTGCCGGAGGTGTCGCGGGCGCTGCTGGTGTGGAGCCAGACGCTCGAGGACGTCTCGGCCCGGCTGTGGCGGCTGTGTGACGGCAAGTGGGTGCACCTGTCGATCAGCGGACGAACACCCTGCGGCATCCCGGTCCTGGTGTTCGGCGTGGTCCGGTTCGAGCCGAGCACGTTCCCCGACCTCCCGGCAGGGGCGAAGCAGGACATGCCGGTCTACCTGCTGCGCGGCTGGTCGACGCCCGGGGAGGTGGCAGCCTGATGACCGAAACCCGCGCTGAACGGATGCGGACACCGCTGGCTGCCGACGTGATCCGGGCGACGGCGGAGAAGCACGGCGTCTGCGTCCGCCCGTTCACGATGGAGGTCGGCGACACCGAGACCGGCGAACTCCGCTACGTCCCGGTCCCGTGTGGCTCCACCGTCGAATCGGTCTGCCTACCGTGTGCCAGGAAGGCGAAAGCGATCCGGCAAGCCCAGTGCCGTGAAGGCTGGCACCTGACCGAAGAACCCGTCCTCACCGCCGAGCCACCGTCGGAGGATCACAAGGAGCTGCTGACCTACCGGGCTGATCTGGTCGCGGCGTACCGGGAGGTGGTCGAGCACGACCAAGCAGAGGCCGAGGAACTGCGGGAAGAGGTCGCCGGGGTCGACGCGGAACTTCGGCAACTCGGCATGCGCGGCCGCCTGCCCGCCCTCCACGTCCCGACCAAGCGGGCGGTGAAGCGCTCGACCCGTCGTCGGCAGGACGCGCCGAACCTGCCCCGGCGGAAGGTCGCCAAGACCACCGTGGGCCAGGAGTACGCGGGGAAGTTCCGGCCATCCATGTTCGTGACCCTGACCTGCGACACCTACGGCCCGGTCCGTGATGGAGCACCTCTCGACCCGTCCCGGTACGACTACCGGCGGGCTGCCCGGGATGCGGTGCACTTCTCCGCCCTAGTGGATCGGTGGTGGCAGAACCTGCGCCGGGTTGTTGGCTGGGACGCGCAGTACTTCGCGACCGTCGAGCCGCAGAAGCGGACCGCTCCCCACCTGCATGCGGCAATCCGCGGTGCCATCCCACACGACGTCATCCGCCAGGTCACCGAAGCCACCTACCACCAGGTCTGGTGGCCGTCACACGACCAGATCGTCTACACGGAGCGGCTGCCGGTCTGGGACCCGGACACTCGCGCATTCCTGGACCCGGACAGCCGGCGACCGCTGACCAGCTGGGACGACGCCGTGGAAGAGGTCGAGGACCCCGCCCATGTGGTGACCTTCGGGCGGCAAGTGCACTCCAAGGGCATCCTCGGCGGCACCGAAGAGGCCGGCCGCCACATCGGCTACCTCACGAAGTACCTCACCAAGTCCACCGGGGAAGTGGTCGAGGCAGACACCGCGCGGCTACGGGATCACCACGACCGGCTGCACGCCGAACTGTCGGTCACCCCGTGCTCGCCTCGCTGCGCGGTCTGGCTGCTCTACGGGATCCAACCCAAGGGCGCGGGCAGCAAGACCACCCCCGGGCACTGCAAGGGACGCGCTCACCGCCGGACCACGCTCGGACTGCCGGGGCGGCGGGTGCTGGTGTCGCGCAAATGGTCGGGCAAGACCCTCGACGACCACAAAGCCGACCGGAAAGCCTTCGTGGCGCAGGCGTTGGCCGCGATCGGGATCGAGAAACCGCAACCGGACCCGGCCCGGCTGGTCTGGCGCAAGGTCGAACCGGGAGACCCACAGGTCCCGCCCCGGCCACACCTGGTCATGCGCGCGATCGCGGAGCGGATCACGTGGAAGGCCGAGTACGACCGGGCGCTACTCGCTGCCGCCGGACCACCAGGGGACGGTCCGGAAACTTCGGCAACTCAGCTCGCTGCTTAACCAGGGGGAACCATGAACAACTTCGAAGGCACTGACCAGCTCTGGTCGGTTGAGGACGTCGCTGCCTATCTCCGCGTGCCGGTGAAGACCCTCTACCAGTGGAAGTGGCGGGGCGAGGGGCCGCCGGTGAGCAAGGTTGGCCGGCACCTGCGGTACGACTCCGCGTCGGTCCGGGCCTGGGTAGCCGGGCTGGAGGCTGCCTGATGGGACACGTCCAGGACCGCTGGTACCGGCCAAAGAAGGACGATCACGGCCAGGTGGTGCTCAACGGGCGCGGCAAGCCGGTGCTTGAGAAGACCGACCTCTACGGCGTCGGGATGCGCTATCGGGTGCGGTACGTCGACCCGACCGGCGCTGAGCGGAGCAAAGCCTTTGCGGACAAGCAGAAGCGCGCGGCCGACGACTTCCTGACCAAGGTCGAACACGACATGAATCAGGGGTGAAGTGCTCCGATGTTTCCGGACACGTCTTCCAAGTAGACTGCTGGAGGATCCGGAGGAGTGTTTCATGGTCAGGAGACAGCGAAGGTATTCGCCGGAGTTGAAGGCGGAGGTCGTCAAGGCGGTCCTCGAGGGCGGGTCAAGTTTCAGTGAGGCGGCCCGGGATTTCGACCTGGTCCCGCAGACGGTGCATAACTGGGTGACCGCGGAGAAAAAGAGGAGAGACGCGGCCCGGCCGGCCGGGGCCGGGGGCCGGGAAGCTGAACTGGAACGGCGTGTCCAGGAGCTGGAACAGGAAAACGCGTTCCTGAAAAAAGCGGCGGCCTTCTTCGCGAAGGAACAACGGTAGCGCGACGCTACGCGTGTATCGCGGCGGAGAAGGCCCATTTCGATGTCACCTGGATGTGCCGGTTGCTCGGCGTGTCCCGTTCGGGGTTCTATGACTGGGAGCGCCGGGTGGTGTCGGCGCAAGCGCGGCGCCGGGAAATGCTGACGGCGCAGATTCGGGCGGTGTTCGACTCTTCGCATCGCACCTACGGGTATCGGCGGGTGCATGCGGAACTGCAGCGCAGTGGCGTGCGGGTGGACGACGAGCTGGTGCGGCGCCTGATGCGCACCGCCGGCCTGCTTCCGGTGCAGGTCAAGCCCTGGCGGGGGCTGACCGTAGCCGGCCGCGCCGCAGGCACGATCCCGGACCTGCTCGGGCGGGACTTCACCGCGCCGGCGCCGGGGGCGAAGATGGTCGGTGACATCACGCAGGTCAACACCGGCGAAGGCCCGCTGTTCCTCGCGACAGTGATCGACTGCTATTCGAAAACCATTCTGGGATGGAGTGTGGACAAGCGCTACGACACCGGCCTGGTATCCGCGGCCATGACAATGGCCGCCGACCGTATCCCGTTGCCCGAGGGGGCGATATTCCACTCCGACCGCGGCAGCCAATACACCTCCTACGCGTTCTCTCGCCTGCTGGGTCAGGAAAATATCCGGCAATCGGTCGGGCGGACCGGGATCTGTTACGACAACGCCATGGCCGAATCCTTCTTCGGAAAACTCAAAGCAGAATGGATACACCACCGCACCTTTGCCACCCGGACCGAAGCCCGCCGCGAGATCATCAAGTTCATCGAAGGCTTCTACAACACACGCCGGCTACATTCAGCACTCGAATACCGGCCACCACGCGAAGTACTCGACGAATGGTTCACCCAACACCAAGCAGCATGATATAGTCTGCTTGAGCGGCGTCCGAAATCTTCGGAGCACATCAGGGGCGTACACCGATCCGGACGCGGGGAAGGTGCCGTTTCAACAGTACGCGGACAAGTGGCTGCGCACGCAGACCTTCGAGGAGTCCACGCGTGAGTCGGTCGGCGTCCGGCTCAAGAACCACATCTATCCCCACCTCGGGGACAAGTACCTGGACATGGTGAAGCCGTCGAGCATCCGGGAGTGGGACCGGGCGCTGCAGGACTGCAAGCTCGCGGCGAGCTACCGGCAGGTGCTCTTCGTCCACGTGCAGAGCATCTTCAACGCTGCGATCGATGACGAGCTGATCAGGAAGAATCCGTGCAACGCGGCGTCGGTGCGAAAGCCGTCCATTCCCGCGCGCAAGATCGTTCCATGGACGACCGACCGGGTTCACGCCGTGCGCGGTGCCATCTCCGAGCGGTACAAGGTCACGGTGTCGCTCGGTGCCGGTCTCGGCCTGCGGCAGGGTGAGGCGTTCGGCCTGGCCCTCGATGACGTCGACTTCGACGAAGACATGGTGACGGTCCAGCGACAGGTGAAGTTCGTCTACGGCAAGCCATGCTTCGGGCCGCCCAAGCGGGGCAAGATCCGCGAGGTCCCGCTGCCCTCGTCGGTCGCCCAGGACATAAAGGAGCACGTCGCGAAGTTCCCGCCGATCGTCGTCACGCTGCCGTGGCAGCACCCCGGCGGGGAACTCGTCTCGGCTCGGGTCATCGTCTATTCACGGGACCTGACTGCCATCTCCCGCCCGGTCTACAACCAGTGGGTGTGGGGGCCAGCCTTGAAGAAGGCGGAGGTTCCCCGGGTCAAGCGCGTTGACGGGTTCCACGCGCTGCGGCACTTCTACGCCTCCACGCTGCTGGACGCTGGCGAGTCCATCACCGCACTCGCAGAACACCTCGGTCACAGCGATCCAGGGTTCACACTGCGGACATACACGCATCTCATGCCGTCGAGTAAGGATCGGACCCGCCGGGCTATCGATTACGCGTTTAACTTCGAGAGTTGCTCTTGGACTGAGGCGACCGGCTCCGCCGACTACGTGAAATCGCTAGCTCCACGCTCACTGACCTTCGATTGAATCACTTTCAACTCAGGCTTTTTACTCTCCGCCCTCGCTCGCCTATTCATCAAAGCAGCAATCGCGCGCATCGTGGCATTTGCATTCATCCAAGAAATTTCTTCCTTGAAGGCGTCGAAATCCAGATCCCTCCGAAAGCTTTCGATTATGGAATCGAGCCAAGCATGATAAGCATGCTTCTTACCGTATGCGATGATTCTGCTTCGAACAGAGGCCCTAATATGCACGCTTACGCGCCAAGCGGTGATCTTGCCGTCATCTTGGAGACTTCCAAGGTAGCCGGCACTGAAGTTGAGCGGAAGGGAGGCGTTCGTCGCATGAAAATCGACTTCCAACTCTAGCGACATACTCTTATTGAAGATCCGGACATGTCCGGTGTCGATACGCTCAACCTTACTACCCTTCGGCAAAGTCAGTTCAAATCTGCTATAGTAATATGAGCCAGACTGAATCATGAATACTTCAGCTTCGTCTTCGTCGCCATCCACGCCATCCAGTGGATCGAATCCCACTCGATCCCGCACATCTCCCGTAAATAAGGCAAAAGCCCTATTGCTCAGTAGCACAGCCGGAACATCGTTGCGTTCCATGTCGACCAAGTCTTGCTTTTTAAATCGGTCCGCATTGCCAAAGTAGTCACGAAGATGGCTCGACAAACGCTGAAGGAGCATAAACTCGACAACTTCTTTGACAAGTTTGACCGAAGCGTTGTTCGGCACCTCCATTCGAACTCTCGAAATCTTTACTGTCCGCTTCTCGCGACCACGCGCGTCGACGCCTTCAGCGTTACTTTCATTCCTGGAGATTTTGCGTCTAACGAGCCGAAATGGCTCCTTTTTCCACTGGGCATGAAGAGCCTGATTTTCTGCAAATAAGGATCTGGTCAGCCGTCGAAATTCTTCAGAAAATCCATAGCCGGGGATCGAGGATACCCGATGATAGCCATTTTCATACTCTTGATTGTCCACGTCATCGACCTCTGGTCGACGTGCGGCCGATTCCTCGAATTCGTCAATCGTCAGGAAAACCGCGTTAACCCGCTCATACAGCGCCCGCTTCTTTAGCTTTTTTGCCACAACATATGCGGTCACTAGACCCACCAGAGCGCTGCCGAGAATAACGGAGACCTTATCTCCCAGGAAACTGGATAACGTGCCCGATACCAGATTAATTCCAAGCGCGGCAATAACCGCGAGAGACAGTAACTCCGAAAGCGAAGAACGAGTTTCCTTCACATCACCAAGAATACTACGCGGCGGTCGATCGGCACCCAATTGATCTCCTATCCCTGTCGAACCACGAAGCTTCCAAGCTTTGCTGTATCAAGTTCGCTCAGAAGACATGAGGCGTTACATACGCGCATCAACTCCCCGAGCCAGGAGCACTGCGACAGCTTCGGTGACCACTGAGCCGCCGACTCAATCCGCACAAGACAGTCGAGGTCCTTCACGCTCGTCGGATATCTCCGCTGTGCCGATCAAGCCTCGGCATTGCGGCGCGTCGTAGGCCGTCGACAACGTGCTCGGCGTCCGGCCTGAACCCCCGGCACGGCCCGATGACGGCCTGGCGGCATGATCTAGGTCATGAACCGCAGGTCAAGCGCGGTTCCATACCTTGTACTACCAGTTCTGAGCGGGAGCCCCGAGTCATGACCGATCCTGTCGACCTGGCCAAGGTGCCGGGCGTGATCCCGTACGTGGACAACCACAACGGCCCCCGCCGCCTCCTGACGGTCGAGATCCCGCACCTGGGCCACACAGTCCGCGCGTACGCACCGATAGCCAGCATCGACGGCCGCCAGTACGTGGTCTCCTGGGGATCGGTCTCCTTCGAGATCCCGGCGGACCGCAACGTCCACGTGAGCGTCCACCTCCACACGAACAGCGGCCACGACCTCACGATCACGCCGTTCGCCTCGACGGTCCTCTCGCCCCACCCGGCCGCGCTGCGCCTGAGTGCCCAGTTCGCCCCGAGCCAGCGCCCCGAAGGCACCCTCGTCCCCATCGGCTGAGGCTGCGGCGAATTCGTCGAACCCGCTCACCCGAACGGCCCAAGCGTGAAAGCCTGGACCCGTGCTGACCACGCGGTACCTCTTCCTCACCCGCCACGCCGAGGCGGGGCCGGACGGAAGGCTCACCGAAGCCGGTCAGCGCCAGGCCATCCTGCTCGGCCGTCGCCTCCGCGATGTCCCCGTCACGGCCATCCACCACGGGCCGCTCCCGAGGACCACCGAGACCGCGCACCTCATCGCCGGCCAGCTCCCCGAAGTTCCCCTCTACGTCGAGAAGGCGGCAGGCGACTTCGTCCCGTACACGCCGAAGCGCGAGGAGCTCCCCGAAACCTCCGGTGACCTCCTCCTCGCCTTCGCCCGCCAGTTCCCGCCCGCCGACGAAGACCTCGCCGTCGAAGCCGAACGGCGGTTCACCGGCCCGGTGCCGGGCAGCGAGCCGCGGTACGAAGTGCTTGTCACGCACAACTTCCTCGTCGGCTGGCTCATCCGCGCCTCCCAGGACGCCCCGCCGTGGCGCTGGCTCACCCTCACTCACGCCAACGCCGGCCTGACCGTCATCCGGTACTCCCCGGGCCGCCCCGCGTCGCTGCTGGCCTACAACGACCTGAGCCACCTCCCCGCCGAGCTGCGCTGGACCGGCTTCCCACCGGACTTTTACGTTCCGTAGTGGACAAACGCGAAGCGTAGCCGGGCCCGGAAATCGTTCTCGCCCGAATGGCCGAGCCTGTCAGGATGCGTGGATGGCCCTCGACCCAACGCCCACGTCCGATCGGCTGAGCGACTACCTCGCCGCCGACGCCGTCGTCGACCACGGGCACCCGGCGATCCGCTCGCTGGCCGCGGCGCTGCGTCCCGGCGGTGAAGATCCCGTCGAAGCCGCGAAAACCGCCTTCCTGTTCGTGCGCGACGAGGTCGAACACGTCATCGACGCCGACGATCCGCGAGTCACCTGGCGGGCGTCGGACGTCCTGCGCGAACGCGTCGGCATCTGCTACGCCAAGGCCCACCTGCTCGCCGCTTTGCTGCGCGCACAAGGGATTCCGGCCGGTTTCTGCTACCAGGAGCTCTCCGCGCTGCACGGCCTGAACGCCGTGTACCTGCACGGCAAGTGGTCCAGGCTCGACGCCCGCGGCAACCGCACCGGCGCCGGCGGCGAGTTTTCGCTCGACGTGGAGAAACTGGCCTGGCCGGTGGACACCGCCCGCGGCGAACGCGACCACCCGGAGATCCACCCGGCGCCCGCACCGGTCGTCGTCGATTTCCTGATGACCGCCGCGCCCGGGCCCGGCTGGTACGAAAAGGGGCTGCCGCGCACTCTTTGATCATGGTTTTCCGCGATTTTCGGAAAACCGCCCGAGCCGGAAAGTTATTGCCGAGAGTGACGTCTGTCCGTCAGTCCTGTCCCCCGAACTTCTTATTTCGCACACCCTCCGAGGCGCGTAAAGTGACTCCCCGCGCTCGAACAGACACTTTACGCATACGTCCGTTCGAGTGGCTCGAGGGAGGTGAAGCACGTGGCCGCGGCTGGCGGACGCCTCCGCCGTACCCCACTGCAAGAGATCTTCTGGACCAGGACGAGCCTGCTCCTCACGGTGCTCGTCGTGGTCGCCGGCCTGAGCCTGTGGATCGCCGGCCTGATGGACCCCGGCACCGGGAAGAACCTGGTGACGTCGCTGGGCACCGGCACCCTGATCTCCGCGATCGTCGGGTTCGGCACCACCCTGATCACCGCGAGCGCGTCACAGAAGGCGCTCGTGACACCGGTGATCGAGGAGAGCCGGCGTGCCCTCGAGGACCTCAGCGCCGAATACCGCGCGCTGAACAAGGAGTTCTTCCCCACCGACGTGTTCGAGCCGACCACCGATCCGGACCCCGCGTTCAACCGCAGGCTGATGGCCGACCTCGACGCGACGCGGCAGTACTTCTTCCGCGGCTTCTCCGGGCGGCACGCGGCCGCCCGCCTGTTGCTTTCCCGCACCGAACGGGAACTGCGCGCCGTCATCGCCGATCCGCGCGACGCGAACTCGATCAGCGGGCGCGCCCGGTACCTGTTGCGGCGCGAGGAGGCCGACGTCGACTACGAGCGGATCCAGACCCGGCTCGACGAAGAGATCCGGATCGGGCTCGTCGGCCTCTTCCTGGCGCGCAGCCGGTGCGCGTCGGTCGACATCACCGTGGTCGCCGACCCGCCGCTGGACCGGCTCGAAATGTTCGACGACAGCGTGTGGGTGTCGCTCTACAGCGACGTCCGCGGCGCCACGAAGCTGTACCCGCGGTCCCTGCGGTTCACCGAAGGTTCCTTCCTCTACAACATGGAACGCGCCGAATTCGTGCGCGTCTCGCAGTCCCGGACCGGCCGCCACTTCCGCATCACGTCCGCGACGACGCGGACGGATTTCCTGGCGCTGTTCGAGAAGATCACCGGATCCCCGTTGTCCGAGGAGCAGTTCCGCGAGCTGGAGGCCAAGTTCCACGCCTTCCGCGCGGAGTTCTCCGCAGTCGCCGAGCTAGGGAGCTGACCTTGCTCACCCGCCTGTCCCCCCTTTCCGAACTGGCCACGCGCCTGCGCACGGCCGGGTTCCCGCTCGCCTCGGAATGGCGCGCGGTCGACGGCTGGTTCCGGCCGTGGGCCGCCCAGTCCGGCCTGCGGGACGAGCTGCGCGCGCAGCTCCGCACGCTGACTGCCGCGCAGGCCACGAAGGTCCTGCGCTCGTCCCGGGAAACGACGACGCACTTCGCCTGGTGCCTGCTCGATTCGCCGTCCGACCCGTTTTCCTTCTGGCTGCACGAATACAAGGCGCAGGAGGACTGGCGGGCCGGGTACGCGGATTCCGTGCACAACCACAGGTACCACTTCTGCACCACGATCCTCCGTGGTGACTACCTGCACGAGCGGTACGAGACGACGATCGACGCCGGCACCGGGCTGATCGCGTCGGCGCGGTTGCGCCGCCGGACGCGGTGCGCGGCCGGAGCCTGCGCCACCATGCTGGCCGACGAATTCCACCGGATCCCCGAAGCGGCCGCCGGAACGATGACTTTCCTCGTGAAATCACGCCCGGTGAGCAGTTTCAGCTTGTCATTCGACCCGGCCTGCGGAATCGGCCATCGTCACGTTCCGGTCGAGGTCCGATTGGGGGAATTGGCCGACCGCATCTAGCTACACACCGGCGTCAGCGGCGCTTACCATTACTCCACCCGTCTGAAATACCACGGCCGGGATGGGAGAGGTGTATGCGCACGCAGGAAAGCACGATCGACCACGTGATCGTCGGCGCCGTCGAGAGAAAGGTCCACCGGCTCTGCCGGCAGTACGCCGACCGGCTGCAGTTCCACGGCTGGCACCACGTGAGTTTCGTCCGCGCGAAGGCGGCCGGTTTCGCCCGCTTCAACGGCGCCGACGTCGCGGCGGTGGAAGTGGCCGCGCTGGTGCACGACGTCAACTACCTGGTGCTCCGGAACTCGCCCGCCGCGGCGGGCCGGAGCATGCGGCTGGAAATCCTCGCCGAATGCGGCGTGCCACCGCGGATCGCGCGGTGGATCGACGAGATCGTCGACGAAGCGGAAATGGCCACCCGCGGCCGGGACATTTCCCTGGAGGCGCAGGCGTTGAGCGACGCGGACACGTTGTTCAAGGCGCTGCCGGTGACGCCGGTGGTGCTGGCGCACCACTACCTGCGCGAGAACGGGCTGAGCCTGCGCGAGCTGGCGCACAAGATCGTCGGCGAGCAGTGCGAGGTCCACGACGAGGGCTACTACTTCTACAACCCGGAGGCGGCGGCCACGTACTCCCGCTGGGCGACGGCGAACCTGCAGCTGTGGCAGTGCATCAAGGAGGCGGTCGACGACCCGTCGGTGGCCGAGCTGCTGGACGCGGTGGCGTCCTAACCCTGCCCGTAACCCCGCAGCCGGTCGACGACGTTGGCAACCTCGACCGGCGGCAGCAGACTGGGCCGCCCGGCACTCTGCGCGAGCAGCCACACCCGGCAGGCCCATTCGAGCTGCTGGGCCCGGTGATAGGCGGCCTCAAGGCCGTCACCGTAGGTAAGGGTGCCGTGGTTGGCCATCAGACAGCCACGGCGCCCATCAAGGGCTTCCAGCACGGCGGCGGCGAGTTCGGGCGTGCCATAGGTGGCGTAGCGCGCGACGCGCACCGACGGTCCGATCGTGGCGATGACGTAGTGGATCGGCGGAACTTCCCGCACCAGCGTCGAGACGGCGGTGGCATGCGGCGAGTGCGTGTGGACGACGGCGGTAACGGGCTCACCATCCGGGTCACGGACGTCCCAGTAGACGGAGAGGTGCATCGGAAGTTCACTGGTCGGCTTGAGCGAGCCATCGACAACCTGCCCCCCGAGATCGACAACGGCGATGTCAGCGGGGGTGAGGCTGGCATAGGCAACCCCGGTGGGCGTGACGGCGACGAGATCACCGGCCCGCACGGAGACGTTCCCGGAGGTCCCGACAACAAGGCCGTCACCGACCATCCGGCGCGCATAGGCACACACGGCGGCCCGCTCGGTCTCGAGGATCATGCACAGTTCCCGTCTCGTGGGTGATCAGCGGCTGCTGTGCAGACTGCCAGCCACCCACGAGTGTCGGCCACCTCCCCGGCCGGCCCCACACAGGCCCCCACCCTCCCGCAGGGTTCCGGCAAAGTTGTCCGAGCAGCCGCGCTGCTGGGCTCAGCCGGGCGTGGCAGCGGGTTCGAACGTCATGAAAGTGTCTTTCATGACGTCTGGCGCAGTGAACGAGTCGTTCACTGCATCGGCGACAGCTCCACCGGCCTTCGGCCACCCGGTGAAGGGTCACTCAGCGATCGACTTTGCCGGAACCCTGCCACCCTCCCGCAGGGGCCCGGCAAAGTTGTTTGTGCTGGTCATGTGGGGATTCCGTAGAGGGTGAGGGGCCGGGTGGCGTGGCGGGCTGTGTGGCGTAGGGCGGCTGCGATGTTGGTGCGGCCTGCTGCGCGGTAGGCGCTGATGGCGAGGTTGCGGAGGGTGGCCATGGCGCGGGGTGCGGTGCCGGTGCGGACGCGGGAGGCGTCTTCGCCGTAGGTGGTGTCGCGGACGCAGTGCAGCCGGTTCTCGATGCTCCAGTGCCCGCGCAGGAGAGTGGCGATGGTGGCGGGGCCGGCTTGGTCGGGGGTGAGGGGGGTGATGCCGTAAACGGTGTGATTTTCCCGTTTTCCGCTCACGCGGTCGGTGCGGTAGCGGGTGGTCTGGAAGACCTGTGCGGCGTGCGGGAAGTCGAGGTCGTCGGGGGCGGGCAGGGCTTCGGTGGTGCGTTGTTCGAGGCGTCCGTGCCCGATTCCGGTGCTGGTGTGGCGGGTGGCCTGGGGCCAGGGCAACGCCTGCAGCCGGGCGTGGAGGCGGTGCTGGTTTTCCTTGACGGTGAACACATAGTGCGCGTCGCGGTGGGTGAGGTAGCGGGCCAGGCCGCGGGTGGTGTGCAGTGCGTCGGCGGTGACCACGACGCCGGTGAGGTCGATGCCGTCGAGCAGGGGCTGCATCCAGGTGATCTCGCTTGTTCCCCTGGCCACGTTCTGCTGGGCCAGCACGATCGCGTCCTGGTGGGTCAGTGCGGAGAGCAGATGGACCCCCGCTCCGCCGGTGCGGGCGAAGGTGCCGCGCAGTGATTTGCCGTCCACCGCGATCGCTGTTGGCGTGCGTTCCGATGGGCTGCCTGCGGTGGTGGTCGCGGTAATCCAGGCGCTGATCGCGGTGTCGAGGTCGTCGCCGTCGATGCTGGAGAGCACCCGTCGCACGGTGGCCTCGCCCGGGGCGACGTGCCGGTCACGGCAGGGGTCGAACCGGGTGCCCAGCCGGGCCAGCACACGCTGTGGTGCATCCGCGGCCCACTCGCCGATTGCGGTGAACGACTGGGCTCCCGCGGCGACCGCGGCGGCGGCCAGCGTCAGGATCGATTCCAGTGAATGCCGTATCCCGCGCCGCTTCCGTGGATCAGGCACCAGGACGAGATATTCCCGCAGGTCAGCGACCTGGTCAAGGTCAGCGGCGGTGGCCAGCTGAGCCACCGCGGCAGGAATGGGAGAAGATGCAACAGCAGGCACGGCTCTCTCACAGATCATGGGCTTCGACAACCACATGATCACCACCGAGAGCCGTGCCTGCCTGCAACGACACGACTTTGCCGGAACCCTGCCCACCCTCCCGAGGGCGTCCCTAGTCCAGGCTACCGGCTCTGACCTGCAAAAACGCTCACTCCGGAAATCTGTGGACAACCCGAGCCGATGTGGATAACTAGGCCTTCGCCGGGGCCGAGGCCTTCGGTGCCGGGGCCGGCTTGCGGTCGCCGTTCGCCGCGGCGGCGGGCTTCTCGGCCGAAGCCGGACCCGAGCCCGAGCCCGAGCCCGCATCCTCCTCAGCAGGCGGCACCAGCAACCGCATGGCTTCCTTCACAGCCACATCCGTCGCAGCGATCCGCTCAGCCACCTTCGCCCGCAGGTCCAGCGCCAGCTTCCGGTTCTGATCCGCCGTAGCCTGGGAATCCCGAGCCGCCGCCAGCGCCGCCTCCGTCTCGCGCTTCTTCTGCGCGAACTCCTCCTCGAAGGCCTTCTTCCGCGCCGCCAGCTCCTCCGCCGCGACCCGGTCCGCCTCTTCACGCGCCGCCGCCGCCGCTGCCTCCGCCGCCGCGTCCGCTTCCTGGCGGGCCCGCTCGGCCGCCGCCGCCAGTTCGACCCGCTTCGCGCCCGCCGCCGCGTTCAGCTTCTCGATCTCGGCCCGTGCCTCCGACAGCAGCCGCGCGCGCTCTTCCTCCGCGTCCTTCGCCAGCTTGTCGGCCGTGCGGCGGGTCTCGTGCGCGTACTTGTCCGCCTGGTCACGGGTCGACGCCGCGTCCGCCTCCGCCGCCGATCGCAGGTCCGCGATCTCCTCCTCGGCCAGCTGCATCATCATCCGGACGCGCTCGGCCATCGCGCCCGCGCCGGACGGGCTCGAGCTCATCCTGGCCAGTGCGGCCTTCGTCTCGGCCAGCTCCTTCTGCGCGTACGCGAGGGCCTTCGTCAGGTCCGCGGACGTCGCGACGGCGTCGTCGCGGTTGCGCGACGTCTCGCGCAGCTCCTTGGTCAGCTCGGCGAGACGCTCGTCGACCTGGCGCTGGTTGTAGCCGCGGACACCCACGGCGAACTGGGCGGTCTTCGGGGAGTGGGGCTTCTCAGGCGCGACCATCGGGCCACCTTAATGAGCAAGGGTCCTTCGGGGCGTACCGCCAAAAGGATGCATCACGGATATTGGAACCCCCGGTGACGCATGGCATTCTGGGGCCCGACGCGAGGAGGCCACAGTGGACATACTCGCGGACATCGGTGCCCACTGGCCGGTCTACGCCAGCATGCCGCTGATCGCCGCCCTGATCGGCTACCTCACCAAGCGCGTCGCCATCGAGATGATGTTCCGCCCCCTGGAGTTCAAAGGCGTCAGACCCCTCGGCTGGCAGGGCGTCATCCCGGCGAACGCGCGGCGGATGGCCACCACGGCCGTCGATCTGCTCACCCGCAACCTCGTCGACCCGAAGGAGATCTTCAGCAGGCTCGATCCGGAAGAAATGGTCAAAGAGCTCGAACCACCGCTGCTGAAGGCCGTCGAAGAAGTCACGCGGGAGGTCATGGAGACCCACCAGCCGCGACTGTGGGAGATGCTGCCGGCGCGGGCGCAGCGGCTGCTCGTCGACCAGGTCCGCGCGCAGGCGCCCGCCGTCGTCAAGCGGCTGCTGCGGGACGTCTCCGCTAACATCGACGACGTCCTCGACGTCAACGACATGCTGATCGGCGCGATGGTCCGCGACAAGTCGCTCACCTGCCGGCTGATCCGCGAGGTCGCCGCGCCCGAGTTCAAGTTCATCGCGCGCTCGGGGATCTGGTTCGGGTTCGTCATCGGGCTGGTCCAGTTCGTCGCCTGGGCGCTGACGAAGCAACCGCTGATCATGCCGGTCTTCGGTTTCGTCACGGGCTTCGTCACGGACTGGCTCGCCCTCAAGATGATCTTCTACCCGCGCGAACCACGCGGGTTCGGCTTCTTCCGCTGGCAGGGCATGTTCCAGAAGCGCCGCCAGGAGGTCGCCGCCGACTACGGGGCGCTGATCGCCGACGAGGTGCTCACCGTGCGGAACGTGATGGAGGCCGTGCTCACCGGGCCGCGCTCGGACAAGCTGTTCGCCATGGTCACCCGCGAGGTGCAGCGCACGATCGACGCGCAAGCCAGCATCGCCAAGCCGCTGGTCGCGCTCACCATCGGCGGCCGGCAGTACCAGGAGATGAAGCGCGCGGCAGCCGCCAAAGCGATCGAGTTCCTCCCCGAAACGGTGAAACACGTCGAGAGCTACGCCACCGGCGCGCTCGACGTCCGAAACACGATCGTCACGAAGATGCAGCAGCTGACCCCGCTCGAGTTCGAGGGCATCCTGCGGCCGGCCTTCAAGCAGGACGAGTGGAAGCTCATCGCCGTCGGCGCGGTCATCGGTGGCCTGGTGGGTGAGCTCCAGGTGCTCCTCCTGCTGCACTGATCACGGGCAACGACTACGGCCGGGCGAGGACGTTTGATGAACCTGGGCCGGTCGCTGGCCCGGCTGGGCGAGCCGGACCAGGCCCGCGGCTGCTGGCGGCGCGCGCGGGACGTCTTCGAGGAACTCGGCGCCCCGCAGGCGGAGGAGGCTTCGGCGCTCGTCGGGTAGCCGGTACGGTTTCGATCTCGGGACCGCGAGGGAGGCCGGAATGGACGCTGTCCTGCACGACCTCGCCCTGCACTGGCCGCTCTACGCCGCGATGCCCTTCGTCGCCGCGCTGATCGGGTACGTCACCAAGCGCGTGGCCATCGAAATGATGTTCCGGCCGCTCGAGTTCATCGGGATCCCGCCGCTGCTGGGGTGGCAGGGCGTCGTCCCGAAGCACGGCGGGCGGATGGCCGCCGTCGCGACCGAGCTGCTCACCGCGAACCTGCTCGACCTGCGGGAAGTGCTCGCGCGGATCGATCCGGTGATCATCACCAGCGAGCTGGAACAGCCGCTGCTGAAGGCGGTCGACCACATCGCGCGCGAGGTGCTGGCCGAGCACCACCCGCGGCTGTGGGAGGTGCTGCCGACGCTGGCGCAGGAGATGCTGGTCAAGCAGGTCCAGGCGTCGGCGCCGCGGCTGGTGCGGGAGTTCCTCGACGACGTCCGCGAGAACCTCGACGAGGTGCTCGACGTCCAGCACATGACCGTCCAGCGGCTCACGCGGGACAAGAAGCTGCTCGTGCGGCTGATCCGCGAGACGTCCCGGCCGGAAATGGCGTTCATCGCGCGGATGGGCATCTACTTCGGCTTCGGGCTCGGCCTGGTCCAGACGATCGTGTGGGCGGTCACGCGCGAGCCGTGGGTGCTGCCGGTCTTCGGCGGGGTGATCGGGCTGTGCACCGACTGGCTGGCGATCAAGCTGATCTTCGTCCCGCGCGAGCCGGTGCGCGTGGGCCGGGTGATCTTCCAGGGCAAGTTCCAGCGCCGCCGGGCCGAGGTGGCGCGGCAGTACGGCGAGCTGATCGCGAACGAGGTCCTGACGGTCCAGAACCTGCTGGACGCCATCCTGCGCGGCCCCCGAGCGGACCGGCTGGCGGCGCGGGTGGAGCACCTCGTGTCGGAAACGGTCGACGCGCAGATGCCCCTGGCCTGGACCGTCGGCGGCACCCGTCTGAAGGAGATGAAGCAGGCCGCGGCGCGGAAGGCACTGGAGCACCTGCCGGACACGGCCCGGTACGCCGAGGGCTACCTCACCGAGGCGATGGACGTCGCGAAGGTGATCGAGCAGCGGATGCTGGCCCTGACACCCCTGGAGTTCGAGGGCCTGCTGCGGCCGGCGTTCCGGCAGGACGAGTGGAAGCTGATCGCCGTCGGCGGGGTGATCGGGTTCGTGGTGGGTGAGCTGCAGGTCCTGCTGATGCTCGGCTGACAGCGCCCCAATGTGGCGTTGGTTGCGTCCAACGCACCCAATGTGGCGTTCGGTGCGTCCAACGCACCGAACGCCACATTGGGGCGCTTGAGTCAGGCCGCCGCGACGAGGGCCGGCTCCACCGTGCTCACCCTCGTCCGGCGGTCGCGCTGCCAGGCGATCACCCGGCACACCACGTAGATCAGGAACGAAATCGCCGTCACGAACGCGCTCACCGGGAGCCCGGGTGCCAGTGACAGCACGATCCCGCCGATCGCCGACACCTCGGCGAACACCACCGACAGCACCGTCGCCTTCCACGGGGACGCCGTCACGCGGGCGGCCGCCGCGGCCGGGGTCACCATCAGGGCCACCACCAGGAGCGAGCCGACCACCTTGACGCTCAACGCGGTCGAAATGCCCACCAAAAGGGCGAAAACCACGGTGAGGGTCTTCACCGGGACCCCGCGCGCCACGGCCACGTTCCGGTCCACCGAAGCGAACAACAGCGGCCGGTACACCACCGCCAGCACCGCCAGCACCACCACCGACGACACCACGAACAACGTCAGGTTCGTCGAATCGATGGTGATGATCTGGCCCGTCAAGATCCCGAACTTGTTCCCGGACCGTCCTTTGTAGAACGACAGGAACAGCACGCCCATGCCGAGCCCGAAGGACAGGATCACGCCGATCACCGAGTCGCGGTCGGCGTCGCGGGCGCCCAGGATGCCCAGCAGCAGCGCCGCCACCACCGCGCCGATCAGGGCGCCGTACTCGACGCCGATCCCGAGCAGCAACGCCGCCGCGCCGCCGGTGAACGCCAGCTCCGACGTGCCGTGCACCGCGAACGACATCCGGCGCATCACGATCAGCGGGCCCAGCACGCCGGCCACCAGGCCGAGGATCGCGGCCGCCAGCAACGCCGTCTGGACGCCGTCGAGCTCGGTGATCAGCTCCCAGGTCTTGCCGAAGTCGAACAGATCCAAGACTCAGCCCACTTGCTCTTCGACGTCGTGTTCGTGGTGGTGCGGCTCGGCCTCGCACAACGCGCTCTGCGCGCCCGCGATGTGGATCTGGCCGCCGACCTTGAGCACCTCGACGCGGGTGCCGTACAGCTCCGACAACGTCTCCGTCGTCATGACCTCGTCGGGCTTGCCGATCCGGAACTGCCCGTTGACCAGGTAGAGCACGCGGTCGACGAACGGCAGCACCGGGTTGATCTCGTGCGTCACGAACAGCACCGCGGTGCCCGACGACCGGCGGCGCCCGTCGATCAGCTCGCTGATCGCGCGCTGGTGGGCCAGGTCGAGGGACAGCAGCGGCTCGTCGCACAGCAGCACTTCGGGGTCGCCGACCAGGGCCTGCGCCACCCGCAGCCGCTGCTGCTCGCCGCCGGACAGCCTGCCGACCGGCTGCTTCGCGTACCGCGTGGCCCCGACGGCGGAAACAGCTTCGGAAACGAGCCGGCGCCGGGCCGCCATGCCCGGGAACCCGAACCCCCAGCGGTGCCCGTCGAGGCCCAGCCCGACCAGGTCGACACCCCGCAGCGTCAGCGCCTCGTCGATGGCGCGCTGCTGCGGGATGTACCCGACCCTGCGGTTCGCGCCGCCGGGGCGGCCGCCCGCGATCTCGACCGTGCCCGCCGACAGGTCCTGCATGCCGAGCAGCGCCTTGAGGAAGCTGCTCTTGCCGGAGCCGTTCGGGCCGAGCACGGCGAGGAACTCCCCCGGCTCGACGACGAGGTCCAGCCCCGACCAGAGGGTGCGGGGGCCGAACGCGAGCCCCGCCCCGCGGACCCGGACCGCGGGGCGTACGTCGTCGGATGCGGGTGACATGGCTACTTCAACGCCCCAGCCAGCTCGTCGACTTCCCCGGTCATCCAGCCAATGTAGTCCGTCACACCCGCGGGCAGCGTCTCGGTCACGCCGACCACGCCGATGCCGGCCTCCTTCGCCTGCTTGACGACGTCCTGGGTCAGCGGCGTCACGGTCTGCTCGTTGTTGATCAGCGCCTTGACCTGTTTGGTGGCGATGAGCTGCTTGTACTGGTTCACCGCGTCGGCCGGGACGTCGGTGTCGTTCTCCACCGCGTCCGAAAACGCCTTCGGCGTCGCGTCGGTGATCTTGGCGCTTTCCAGCAGGTAGTGCGCGACCGGCTCGGTGACGACGACCTTCGTACCCGGGTGGGCGGCGCCGAGCTCTTCGAGCCGCTTCTCGAGCGCGTCGACCTTCGTCTTGAACGCGGTCGCGTTGTCGGCGAACTGCTGCTTCGACGCCGGCTGGAGCTCGCCGAGCTGCGCGGCGACCTGGTCGGCGATCTTGTCGACGCCCGGCAGGTCGTACCAGACGTGCTCGTTTTCGTCGCCGGTGGCGGCGATGTCGTAGGCGACGAGCTTCTTGGCGCTGCCCGCCTGCTCGGTGAGCTTGCCGAAGAACTCGTCGTACCCACCGCCGTTGGACAGCAGCAGCTGCGCGCCCTTCGCCGCGAGGGCGTCGTCCGCCGTCGTTTCGTACGAGTGCGGGTCGGCCGACGGGTCGTGGATGATCGACTTGACCTCGACCTTGTCGCCACCGACGGCGCTGACCACGCTGCCCCAGACGTCGGTCGACGCGACGACCTTGATCTTGGCGTCGCTGCCCGCCTGCGCGCCGCCGCCGTCGGAGGACGTCCCGCCGGAGCACGCGGCCAGAGCGAGCATGGACAGAGCCGAAGCGGCGGCGAGCACGCTCCTGGTGCGACGAGAACTCATCGAGGAACTCCTGAGAGGGACGCAGACGCTAATGGTAACCGTTGTCAGATTCACCTTACCCCATCCGGATGACTTTCTGGCCATGAGTTCCCGCTTTGGTGTATGCGTCTGCGCGCATGCGGATCGAGACATCGACCACGCGGGGTGTCTCTTCAGGAAACCGATCTGAACCGTTACGGTTTGCTGATGGGACGTCCTATTCGCACCCGGAGGCAGGCGACGCTGGCGTCGCTCGCGGCGGAGCTCGGTGTGTCCAGGACCACGGTGTCCAACGCCTACAACCGGCCGGACCAGCTGTCCCCGGAACTGCGCCGCCGCGTCCTCGAGACAGCGCGGCGCCTCGGCTACCCCGGTCCAGACCCGGTCGCCCGCTCCCTGCGCACGCGCAAGGCGGGCGCGGTCGGCCTGCTGCTGACCGAGAACCTCTCCTACGCCTTCCGCGACCCCGCCGCCGTCGGCGTGCTCGAAGGACTGGCACTGGCCTGCGAAGACGCCGGCGTCGGCCTGCACCTGGTGCCGGCCAGCCCGGGCCGCGAAGACGTCGCCGCGGTGCACCGGGCCGGTGTCGACGGCTTCGTCGTCTACTCCGTGCCGGACGACGACCCGCACCTCGCCGCCGTGATGGAGCGGCCGGTGCCGACGGTGATCATCGACCAGCCGAGCTTCGAGGGCATCGACCGCGTCGGCCCGGACGACGCCGCCGCGGTCGGCAAGATCGCGGAGCACCTGGTGACGCTCGGGCACCGCCAGGTCGGCGTCATCTGCATGCGGCTGGCCCGCGAGCGCAACGACGACTTCGTCTCGGCGGCCCGCCAGAGCGGCGCGCACTTCCACGTCCAGCGCACCCGGCTGGAAGCGCTGGCCGTGGCGTTCTCCGCGGCGGGCGTCGACTGGGCGAGCGTCCCGGTGGTCGAGCGCTTCGACCACACGGTGGACGACGGCGCGTCCGCGGCCCGCCAGCTGCTGGACGCGTACCCGCAGATCACGGCGGTGATCTGCACGTCGGACATCCTCGCGCTCGGCGCGATGGCCGAGGCCGAGCGGCGCGGGCTGCGGGTGCCGCAGGACCTCACCGTCACCGGGTTCGACGGCATCGCCGAAGCCGAGCGGATCGGGCTCACCACGGTCCACCAGCCGGTGCTGGAGAAGGGCAAGACGGCAGGCCGGCTACTGCTCAGCTCGGGCGAGCGGAGCGCGCCGAAGGTGATCACCCTGCCGACCGAGCTGCGCGTCGGCCGCACGTCGGCGCCGCCGCGGACGGTCGAGGAGCCGTGGTTCGGGGGCTGACACCCCGTGACATTGCCCTTAGTGCATTGCCCATCGGGGCACCGACCCGGTCCAATGGAGTGGTACGCCCGCGCCGCGGGGCCACTGGCCGGAAGGTGACCGATGACCTCGATCGACGTACTGCTCAAGCGCAACCAGGAACTCGGCGAGGTGACGCCCGGCGACCGGTCGTCCCCCAAGCCGTCGCTCCAGGTGGCCATCCTGACCTGCATGGACGCCCGCATCCGGGTGTTCGAGCTGTTCGGGCTCCTGCAAGGCGAGTCGCACGTCCTCCGCAACGCGGGCGGCGTGGTGACCGACGACATGATCCGCTCGCTGGCGCTTTCGCAGCGCAAGCTGGGTACGCGCGAGGTGCTGATCGTCCAGCACACCGAGTGCGGCCTCTCGATGGTCACCGAGGACGACTTCAAGGACGAGCTCGAGACCGACACGGGCCTGCGGCCGACGTGGTCGGTCGAGGCCTTCCGCAGCGTCGAGAACAGCGTCCGGACGTCGATGGAGCGGGTGCGGCGCAGTGCCTACCTGCCGCACACCGAGACCGTGCGCGGGTTCGTCTACGACGTGAAGACCGGGAAGCTCACCGAGGTCCAGTAGCATTCCCATCCAGATGACGTAGACATCTGGATGGGAACAGCATGCGCATCCTGTTCGCCGGGCTCGCGTCCGCCGGCCACACGTACCCGATGCTCCCGCTCGCGGCCGCGGCGCGGGACATCGGGCACGAGGTGTACTTCGCCGCCGGTGAGCACGTCCACGCGTCGCTGCGAGGGCTGAACCCGTTCCGGCCCGCGGACTCGTTCTACGAGATCTACGCCGAAGACATCGAACCCGACCTGAAGCGGCTGCGGCCGGAACTGGTCGTGCACGGCTGGGGCGTCCCGGAGGTGGGCCTCGCGGCGAAGCGCGCCGGGATCCCGTCGCTCTGGCACGGCTTCGGCCGGATGTTCCCCGACGGGATCGGGCTGACGCGTCCCGGCGGCGGCGTGCACCTCGACATCTGCCCGCCGTCGCTGCAGGACGCGGACTTCCTCGCGACCGCCGAGCGCATCGCCTTGCGGCCGGTGCCGTTCGCCGAGCCGGGCGGCTTCCCGGGACCGCTGATCTACCTGACCCTCGGCACCGCCTTCGGCACCCCGGAGGTGCTCACGACGGCGATCGAAGGGCTGGCCACGCTCGGCACGCACGTCGTGGTGGCCACCGGCGGGGTGGCCCTCGGGCCGCAGCCGGCCCACGTGACGGCCCGGGCCTGGGTACCGCAGGCAGCGGCGATCGCGCACGCGGACCTCGTCGTGCACCACGGCGGCAGCGGCACCACCCTCGGCGCGCTCGCCGCCGGCGTGCCGCAGCTGGTCCTGCCGCAGGGGGCCGACCAGTTCGCCAACGCCGACGCGCTGGTCGCCGCGGGTGCCGCGGTGCGGCTCCTGCCCGGCGAGCTGACCGCGGACGCCGTCGCCGAACAGGCCCGGAAGGCGTCCGCCTGCCGGGACGCGGCCCGCGCGGTCGCCGCGGAAATCGCCGCGATGCCGTCGCCGGAGGAAGTGGCCCGCGAGCGCCTTCCCGAGGTGAAGTAGCCTCCCGGCGTGGCTGTGGACGCTGACGTACTGCTCGACTGGTTTTCCGCACACGGCCGGGATCTGCCGTGGCGCTCGCCGGATTGCACGGCCTGGGGCGTGCTGGTCAGCGAAATCATGCTCCAGCAGACCCCGGTGGTCCGGGTTCAGCCGATCTGGCACGAGTGGATGGCGCGCTGGCCGGTGCCGTCGGCGCTGGCCGCGTCGGCCCAGGGCGAGGTCGTGCGGGCCTGGGGGAAGCTCGGCTACCCGCGCCGGGCCCTGCGGCTCCACGAGGCCGCCGGGGTCATCGCGAAGGAGCACGGCGACGTCGTTCCGTCCGATGTGGACACTCTGCTGGCGCTGCCCGGGATCGGCGCCTACACCGCGCGGGCCGTCGCCGCGTTCGCCTACGGGCGGCGGGCGCCGGTCGTCGACACGAACGTCCGGCGGGTCGTCGCGCGGGCGGTGCACGGGGCCGGCGACGCCGGGCCCGCGTCCAACACCCGGGACATGAACGACGTCGAGGCGCTGCTGCCTGCCGAAGATGCACCCGCGGCGAAGTTCTCCGCCGCGATCATGGAGCTCGGCGCGCTGATCTGCACCGCGCGGGCCCCGAAGTGCGCGGACTGCCCGATCCACGACGAATGCGCGTGGCAGCTCGCCGGCCGGCCGGAGTACACCGGCCCGGCCAAGCCGGTGCAGCGGTACGCGGGCACCGACCGGTACGTCCGCGGCCGGCTGCTCGACGTGCTGCGCGGCAGCGAAGGCCCGGTCGAGAAGGCCAAGCTCGACCTCGTCTGGCACGACGGCGGCCAGCGCGACCGCTGCCTGGACTCCCTGCTCGTCGACGGCCTCCTGGAACAGACCCGCGACGGCCTCTTCGCCCTGCCAGGTGAACACTAACGCGCTACAACCAAAGTTGGTCAATAGTTGTCATTGGCGCGGTGCGGAGTTACCGTTTTCCGCATGGTCACTGTTGACCGCCGGACCCTGCTGAAGGCAGGGGTGACCGCGTCCGCGGCCGGCGCACTGGGGATGACGACCACGGGGACGGCCGGCGCGGCCGTGCCGGTACCGACGATCCACCCGACGGCCGACTGGGGCGCCCGGCCCGCCACCGGCACCATCGTGGTGGAGAACCACAAGCCGACCTACATCGTCGTGCACCACGCGGTCGACCCGCCGATGAACGACGACTTCTCCCTGGCGCGCGCCTACTACGTCTCCCGGTTCATCCAGAACCTGCACATGGACAAGAACGGCTGGCTCGACAGCGGCCAGCAGTTCACGAACAGCCGCGGCGGGTACATCACCGAAGGCCGCCACCGCAGCCTGGAGATCCTGCGCGGCGGCACCCGGCACGTGCAGGGCGCCAACGTCGGCGGCCACAACAGCGAGGTCATCGGCATCGAGAACGAGGGCCTCTACAGCACGGTGGACGTGCCGCCCGCCCTGTGGAACTCGCTGGTCTCGCTCGTCGCCTACATCGCGAGCCAGTACGGCATCGCGCCGGAGTTCATCAAGGGCCACCGCGACTTCAACTCGACCGAGTGCCCCGGCCAGGTGCTCTACAACCGGCTGCCGGACCTGCGGACGGCCGTCGGGCGCGTGCTCGGCGTCGCGGTGGCGCGTGCGGAGGCCGAGTGGCCGCTGCTCAAGCCGGGCGACACGGGCCGGCAGGTGCAGCTCGCGCAGCAGTTCCTGCGTGCGTCCGGCTTCGGGGTGCCGACGGACGGCGTCTTCGGGAAGTCCACAAAGGACGCCGTGGCCGCGTTGTCCGCTCAGGCGGGCTTGGCCCGCGACACGTGCACCGCGGCGAAGGCCGCGGACGAGACGGGCTTCCTCGGCGCGGACGTCTGGCCGCTGATCGTCCCGGCCGACCGCTCGGCAGCGGCCTGGCGAGCGGACCTGGCCCGAGCCTGAAGGGTCACTTTCACGTGAAAGTGACCGGCGAGGTGGTCGGTGCGCCGAGCTCAACGGCGCGCGCGGTGCACCGTCCTTCTCGCCGTCAGCGGTTCAGGACCTGGCTGAGGAAGGCCTCGACGGCACCCCGGTAGATCTCCGGGGCCTCGTCGTGGGGCAGGTGGGCCGAGCCCGGCACCACCAGGTGTTTCGCGCCGTCGACCCGGTCGGCGACGAGCGCCTGCTGGCCGGGCGGCATGGCCGTGTGCTCGCCCTCGACCAGCAGCAGCGGGCAGCGGATCGCGGCGACGACGTCCCAGTAGTCCCGGCGGCCCCATTCGGCGGCGATGCCGTACAGGTCCTCGAGGTCCGCGACCAGGTGAAAGCCGTCGGCACGCTCCTCGACGCAGTCCGCGAAGTACTCGCCCGCGTCGCCGAAGAACTCGCGGACGTGGTCGAGCGAGGCGAACGGCACCGGCCAGCTCTCGAAGTACCCGCGCCAGGTCTCGACGGTCCGGCCGCGCTGGTCCGGCGCGAAGTCCTCCGACACGACCGCGCGCACCAGCTCCGGGTGCCGCGCCGCCGTCGCCCAGGCGTGCAGGCCGCCCATCGAATGCCCGATGAGCACGGCCGGCCCGGCGTCGAGGGTCTCGAGCGCCTCGGCGACGTCGTCGGCGAAGCGCTCGGTCGTCCACGGGCCGACGCGCGGGGCGTTGCCGTGGCCGCGCGCGTCGAGGCCGTACACCGCGCCGTAGGGCCGGAGCCACTGGGCGACCCGCCACCACGTCCGCGCGCGGCCCATCAGGCCGTGGAGCAGAACGATCGGCACGCCGCTGCCGCCGAAACAGAGCACGCGGCCACCTAACCACAAAACCGCTGGTGCGGAACGTGACCGAACGATCGCTTTCCATCACCTATGGTGGTGGGCATGCGCCGCCGACTGACCGCACTGGCCGTCTGCGCCGCGGTGGTCCTCGCCGTGGCGTGCGGCGGCGACGCCGTCACGGCGGCACCCCCGCCGCCGCCCATGCACCCCGTGCCGGGCGCGTCCGGCGCCGGAGATCCCTACTACCCGGACGACGGCAACGGCGGTTACGACGCTCTCGGCTACCAGGTCGACGTCAAGTACGACCCGCCGAGCGGGCACCTCGACGGCGACACCACGGTGACCGCGAAAGCCACCCAGGACCTCAGCCGCTTCGACCTCGACCTGCGCGGGCTGGACGTGCACGGCGTCGAGGTCGACGGCAAGCCGGCGCACTTCACCCGCGAGAAGGCGTTCGAGCTGGTCATCACGCCACCGGCCCCGATCCGGGCCGGGACGACGTTCCGCACGCGCGTGAAGTACGGCGGCGACCCGGCGAAGACCCCGCACGAGGGCGGCAGCGAGAACGGCTGGCGCCACTCGGCCGACGGCGGCGCGTACGTGGTCGGCGAGCCGCACTCGGCGGCGTTCTGGTACCCGGTGAACGAGACCCCGCGCGACAAGGCGACCTTCACGCTCACCGCGCACGTCCCGCCGGGCTGGACGGTGGTTTCGAACGGCCGCGAAGGCCCGCCGGGCACCTGGACCGACCCCAACCCGGTGGCGAGCTACCTGACGACGATCGCGATCGGCAAGTTCACGGTCGACAAGTCGGCTTTGCCCGACGGCACCCCGGTG
The DNA here is from genome assembly GCF_900105945.1 of Amycolatopsis tolypomycina. Taxonomy (NCBI): domain Bacteria; kingdom Bacillati; phylum Actinomycetota; class Actinomycetes; order Pseudonocardiales; family Pseudonocardiaceae; genus Amycolatopsis; species Amycolatopsis tolypomycina. The sequence goes on from NZ_FNSO01000004.1 coordinate 7,863,778, forward strand.
GTCTCGGCGTACGCCCCGGGCACCGAGGCCCGCCGCGCGATCGGCGACCGCCTGCCGGAGGTGCTCGGCTTCCTGAGCGGCAAGTTCGGCCCGTACCCGCAGTCGGCGGCGGGCGGGATCTTCCTGAACGAGGACGTGCCGTTTTCGCTGGAGACGCAGACCCGGCCGACGTACGCGAAGTGGGCCGACCTGCCGACGCTGGTGCACGAGAGCGCCCACCAGTGGTTCGGCGACTCGGTGTCGGTCCGCAACTGGTCCGACATCTGCCTGAACGAGTGCTTCGCGTCGTATTCGCAGTGGCTGTGGGCCGAGCGCGAGGGCCAGAACCTCGACGACCGCTACCGCGCGGCGATCGAGATCACCCGCGGCAGCACGGACTTCTGGGCGCAGAAGCTCGTCGACATGGGCCAGGGCCACGAGTTCGAAGGCGTCTACAACAAGGGCATCCTGGCCCTGCACGCCCTGCGCCGCGAGATCGGCGACCCGGCGTTCGGCAAGCTGCTGCGCGAGTGGCCGACGCGGTTCCGCCACGGCAACGCGACCTGGCCGGACTTCGAGGCGATGGTGACGCGGATCAGCGGCGGCAAGGACCTGCGGGCGTTCTTCGACACGTGGTTCCGGGGGACGAAGCTGCCCGCGGACGCCGACCTGTTCCCCGGCTCACTGCGCAGCTGAAGCCCGCCCGCGGCCAACTAGGGTGGACGTCATGAGTGTCGTGAAGATCAACGCGATCGAGGTCCCCGAGGGCGCCGGCCCCGAGCTGGAGAAGCGGTTCGCCGCGCGCATGCACTCCGTCGACGAGCAGCCGGGCTTCCTCGGCTTCGAGCTGCTGCGGCCGGTGTCCGGCGAGACGCGCTACTTCGTCTACACGAAGTGGGAGTCCGAGGAGCACTACCAGGCGTGGGCGAAGGGCGGCCCGGCCGCGGCGGCGCACTCGGGCGAGCGCGCCAAGCCGGTGTCCACCGGTGCGAACCTGCTGGAGTTCGAGGTCGTCCTCGGTTCGCAGCCGGGTGAATGAAGCCGTTGAGCTCCTGGACGGCGCCGGCGCGCTCCTGATCTGCGCCGGCGCCGGCATGGGCGTCGACTCCGGGCTGCCGGACTTCCGCGGCGGCGAAGGCTTCTGGCGCGCGTACCCGCCGTACGCCCGGCTCGGGCTGCGGTTCGAGGAGCTCGCCGACCCGCGGCACTTCGCCGAAGACCCCGAGCTGGCCTGGGGTTTCTACGGGCACCGGCTTTCGCTGTACCGCCGGACGGTCCCGCACGACGGCTTCCGGCTGCTGCTCTCGCTGGGCGCACGCCTGCCCGGCGGCGTCCGCGTGTTCACCTCCAATGTGGACGGACAGTTCCAGAAAGCGGGCTTCGAGTTCGTCGCCGAAGCGCACGGCTCGATCCACCACCTGCAGTGCCTCGGCGGCTGCACGGACGACATCTGGCCCGCCGACATGGACGTCGTCGTCGACGAGGAGACCATGCGTGCGGTGCCGCCGCTGCCGTCGTGCCCCCGGTGCGGCGGCCTCGCTCGTCCCAACATCCTGATGTTCGGCGACGTCTCGTGGGTGCCGGACCGCAGCCAGGCCCAGCTCGACGAGCTGACGGCGTGGCGCCGGACGGCCCGCGACCTCGTGGTGGTCGAACTGGGCGCGGGCCAGGCGGTCCCGACGGTCCGCCGCTACAGCGAACTGGCCAGCGCGGCGACGGGCGCGTTGATCCGCATCAACCCACGGGAGCCGCAGATCCGCCACGGCCGCGGCGTCTCGATCGCGGCCGGCGCGCTGGAGACGCTGAAGCAGCTGCTGCCGCGCTGATCACGGCAACCGCACCTCGGCGAACACCGCCCGGTGATCACTTCCGGCGACGTCGAACACCCGGTAGTCCAGCACCGCCGCGCGGTTGTCGACCGCCACGTGGTCGATCGTCACCACCGGCATGGACGACGGCCACGTCGGGGCCAGCCCCTCGCCGCGCTCCTCCGCCGCGTCGCGGTAGCCGCGGGCCAGGATCGTGCGGTACGCCGCGTGGTCGAGCGTGGCGTTGAAGTCGCCGGCCATGATGCGCAGGCCGTGCTCGCCCGCCGGGCGGGACAGGTCCTTGATCTCGCGCTCCCACTGCGGCGTGTCGACGTCCGGGGAGATCGGGTGGACGGCCACGATCTCCGCCACCACGCCGTCACCGAGGTCGGCCTCCGCGCCCGGCTGCTTGGCCGCCGAGTCGCCGGTCAGGTCGACCTCCTTCAGCGGGAAGCGCGACGCGATCCCCGAGCCGAACGCGCCGGGCGCCGGGTGCAGCACCCGGTGCGGCAGCACGTCGAACAGCCCGGCCGCGGTCAGCCGATCGACCGCGGACGGCGTCAGCTCGACCAGGTTCAGCACGTCGATCCGCTGCTCGCGCACCAGGTCGACGACGGCTTTCGCGTCCGCCTGGCCGTAAAGCAGGTTCGAGGCGAGGACGCGGAGCGTCTTGCCGCTCACCGCGCGTTGCTCGCCCGCCGACACGCGCGGGAGCACGACGAGGGCCAGCGCGAGCGCCAGCACCAGCGCGACCCCACCGGTCCACCACCGCCGCAAGGCCAGCGCGAGGCCGCCGACGAGCACACCCGCCGCCGCCGCGTACGGCGTCAGCGACAGCGCGACCAGCGTGTACCAGCCGCCGTCGTAGCCGAGCAGGCGCACCGCCGCCAGCATCGCCAGTGGCACGACCGGCAGGATCACCAGGCCGGTGACCAGCGGGTTCCTGCGCCGGGACCGCGTCTCTTCCGCAACCACCATGCTGCCGAGTATGCCGAGACCGACGACCCGCGGGCCCGGCCGCGACAACTCCTCCACAAGATCTCCACCAGCGCCTGTCAGGGCGTACCAGCGCGCTGTGCGCGCCCTGCCAGCGCCGCCGTCCACTGTGATCCACAGAAGCGACAGAGAAGGAGGACGCCCATGTCGCACGCAATCCAGGCCGAGGGCCTGGTCAAACGGTTCGGGGAGACCAAGGCGCTGGACGGGGTGGACCTCGAGGTCCCGTTCGGCCAGGTCGTCGGCGTGCTCGGGCCGAACGGCGCCGGCAAGACGACCGCCGTCCGGATCCTGGCGACCCTGATGAAACCCGACGCCGGCAGAGCCACGGTCGGCGGCTACGACGTCGTCACCGACCCGGTCCGGGTCCGCAGCCTGATCGGGCTGACCGGGCAGTACGCGTCGGTCGACGAGGACCTGAACGGCATCGAGAACCTCGTCCTGATCGGCCGGCTGTACGGCTACTCCCGGGCCGCCGCCAAGACGCGCGCCACCGAGCTGATCGAGCGGTTCGAGCTGACGAAGGCGGCCAAGCGGCCGATCCGGACCTACTCGGGCGGCATGCGGCGGCGGCTCGACCTGGCCGCCAGCCTCGTCGGCCGGCCCGAGGTGCTCTACCTCGACGAGCCGACCACCGGGCTCGACCCGCACGCCCGCAACGAGGTCTGGGACGTCGTCCGCGGCCTGGTCGCCGAGGGCGCGACGGTGCTGCTGACCACGCAGTACCTGGAGGAAGCCGACCAGCTGGCCGACAAGATCACCGTGTTCGACCACGGCCGCGTCGTCGCCGACGGCCGCGCCGACGAGCTCAAGCGCCGCGTCGGCGGGCAGACGCTGCAGGTCCGGCCGACCCAGCTGTCCGACATGGACGCCGTCAACCGGATCCTCGGCGACCTCTCGGGGGTCCGGCCGACCCGCGACGACGCGACCGGCCTGCTCACCGCGCCGGTCAACGACCCGGTGCTGCTGTCCACGCTGGTCCGGAAGCTGGACGAAGCCGGGATCACCGCCGACGAGCTGGCGCTGCGGCTGCCCAGCCTCGACGAGGTGTTCCTCGCTCTCACCGGGCACACCGCCGAAACGTCCACCGAGAACAAGACCCTCGAAGGGAGCCTGGCATGACGACGCTGGCGCTCGACCGCCCGGCCCCGCCGCGGCACATCAGCCCCGGCAAGGGGTTCCAGCACGCGCTTTCGCTGGCCTGGCGCGGCATCCTGAAGATCCGCAAGAACCCCGAACAGCTCGCCGACGTCACCCTGATGCCGATCATCTTCCTGGTGATCTTCGTCTACCTGTTCGGCGGCGCGCTGTCCGGCTCGACCGACGCCTACCTGCAGATGGTCGTGCCCGGCATCATCGTGATGAACATCCTGCAGGCCTGCCTGACCGTCGGGGTGCAGCTCAACACCGACGTCACCAAGGGCGTGTTCGACCGGTTCCGCAGCATGCCGATCGCCCGCTCGGCACCGCTGATCGGCGCGGTGCTCGCCGACGTCGTGCGGTACGTCGTCTGCCTCGCGGTGCTGATGGTCGTGGCGACGATCATGGGCTACCGGATCGCGACCACGCCCGGCGAGTTCGCCGTGGCGATCCTGCTCGCGCTGGCGTTCGGGCTGAGCTTCTGCTGGGGCTCGGTGTTCGTCGGCATGCTGATGAAGACGCCGGGCTCGGCGCAGGCGCTGATGTTCGTCTTCATCATGCCGCTGACCTTCGGCAGCAACGTGTTCGTGCAGACGTCCACCATGCCGGGCTGGCTGCGGGCGTGGGCGGACATCAGCCCGGTCAGCCTGATGGCGAACGCGCTGCGCGGCCTGATGAACGGCGGGCCGGTCGCCGGTCCGCTGGCCGGCGCGCTGGCCTGGATGGCAGGCGCGGTGATCGTTTTCTTCCCGCTGGCCACCTGGGCCTACCGCCGGCGGGTCTGAGAGGCGCCGGCTTACGGGGGTGAGCCGCGCCGTGCCATGAACGACTCTTTCATGACGTCGGACGTCATGAAAGAGTCGTTCATGGCGTCGAGCCGACCTCGTCCAGAAGCCAGGCGATGGTGTCCTGTTTGGACGTTGCACGAACCGCTTCGTAGCGCGAGTCGTAGTCCGGGAGGGCCGCGCGCAGCTCGTCGATGAGCGCCCGCAGCTCGGGACTGCCCCGGTCGAGCCGCCCGCGGATGACGGCGGACGCGGCGAGCAGCCGGGCCGCCGTCTCCGGACGCCCCTGCCGCTGCCGGATCATCGCCAGCAGCTCCACCGCCCCGGCCATGTCCGGCATGTCACCGCGCCCGCTGGTCGCCCGGATCGCGATGGCCGCGTGCCGCTCCGCCGCGTCGGCGTCCCCCTGGGCCAGCAGGATCCGCGCCTCGAACGCGTGGATGAACTCGTCGCCGATCCCGCCGGGGAACCAGTCGTCGCCGCCCATCGCGGCGACGCGGTCGAGCAGCGCCCGCGCTTCAGCCAGCCGGCCGGTGCGCAGCAACAGCTCGAGCCGCCCGAACATCAGGATGGCCCGGTGCTGCAGGTTCGTGATGCCTTCGCCGTAGCGCTCCGCGGCTTCCTGGTCGCGCCAGGCGCCTTCGAAGTCGCCGGAGCGCGCCCGCTCGACGGCCAGCCGCCACCAGTGCTGCACGGCGTCCTCATAGGACCGCAGCTCGATCGACAACGCCAGCCCCTGCTGGTAGATCTCGATGGCCTTGGCGCTGTCACCGTTCTGCGAAAGCGCGTAGGCCTGGAAGCTCAACGTCATCGCGATGCCCCAGCGGTCGCCCACCGCCTCGAACCCGGCGTGGGCCAGCTCGCGCGCCCGGTCCGCGCCCGCGACGTCGCCCACGTCGTCGAGCAGGAAGCTCTCCACCCAGTGCCCGCCGGCGCGGGTCCAGGTGTCGTCGCTGTGCTCCGCCCGCCGCACCTCCCGGACGGCGACCTCGCGATCACCGCCGAGGAAGGCCAGCATCGGCAGCGCCACCGCGAGCCCGGGGTACCGCAGCACCGCCCCGGTGCGGACGCACTCGTCGACCAGCCGGAGGATTTCGTCCCGGTTCGCGCGGGCCGGGACGTCGTCCATGAGGTAGACGAGCGCCCGGTAGGCGGCCGACACCGTGGGCGGCAGCCGGTCGCCGAACGCGAGGGTCTCGTGGATCAGCCCGCCGGCCCGGCCGCCCTGGCCGAGAATGGTCAGGTACCACAGCATCCCGTCCAGTAGCTCGACGGCGTTGTCCACATCGGACATCTCGATCGCGCCGCGCAGGGCCGCGACCATGTTCGCGCTCTCGGTCTCGTACCGGTCGATCGCCCGCAGCTGCCCGGCGGTGCGCAGCAACGGGTCCAGCCGCTGCGCGAGTTCGCCGTAGTACGCGGCCATCGCCCGGCGCACCCGGTCGTGCTCGCCCGACTCCACGAGCCGCTCGGTGGCGTAGGCCCGCAGCGTCTCGAGCATCCGGTAGCGCGGCTCGCCACCGGTGTCGACCCGGTCGACGATGGACTTCTCGACCAGGCTGCCGAGCACGTACGGCACGTCCGCGGCGGGGAGCAGGCCGTCGGCGCAGACGGCTTCGACCGCTTCCAGCTCCGCGCCGCCGGCGAACACCGCCAGCCGCCTGGCCAGCACCAGCTCGGGCTCGGCCAGCAGGTCCCAGCTCCACTCGACGACCGCGCGCAGCGTCCGCTGCCGCGGCAGCGCCGTCCGGCTGCCCGAGGTGAGCAGCCGGAACCGGTCGCCGAGCCGTCCGGCGATCTGGGCCACGGTCATCGACCGCAGCCGGGCCGCGGCCAGCTCCAGGGCGAGCGGCATCCCGTCCAGCCGGCGGCAGATCTCCCCGACGTGGTCCACAGTGGACTCGTCGAGCACGAAGTCGGGGCGGACCGCGGCGGCCCGGTCGAGGAACAGCCGCGTCGAGTCCAGTTCGGCGGCCTCCGCGGGCGCGGCGCGTTCCGCGGGCACCGGCAGCGGGCCGAGCGGGCAGAGCGCCTCGCCGATGATGGCCAGCGGCTCGCGGCTGGTGGCCAGGATCCGCAGCCGCGGCGCCCGGTGCAGCAGGGCGTCGGCCAGCCGCGCGGCGGCGTCGACGACGTGCTCGCAGTTGTCCAGCACCAGCAGGGCCTCGTCGCCGCCGAGCACCTCGACGGCCTGCGCCACCGGATCCGGCGGCCGGCGGTGGACCTCGGTCTCGGCGCGGATTTCGCGGACCTCGAGCGCGCCCAGCAGCGCCCCGGTGACGTCGCCGGGGTCGCGGACGCCGGCCAGCGCGACGAACCAGACCCGGCCGCGCTGGTGCGCGGGGTGCCGCGACGCCGCCTCGGTGGCCAGCCGGGTCTTGCCCGCCCCGCCCGGCCCGGTCAGCGTGACCAGCCGGGCGCCGCCGAGCAGCTCGGCCAGCAGCTTGAGCTCGTCGTCGCGGCCGACGAACGTGGTCAGCCGGGTCGGCAGCCGGTCGGCCACCGGTGGCGGCGGCGCGAACTCGCCGCGCAGCGCGGCGAGGTGGACCTCCTGCAGCTCGGCGGAGGGGTCGACGCCGAGCTGGTCGGCCAGGGTGCGGCGGATCCCGGCGTAGACGGTCAGCGCCTCCGACTGCCGCCCGGCCGCGCACAGCGCGCGGATCCGCAGCCCGGCGAGCCGTTCGCGCAGCGGGTCGGCCTCGGCCGCCGCGGTCAGGTCGGCCAGCACCCCGGCGTGCTCGCCCAGCCGGATCAGGGCTTCGAACCGGTCCTCGGCGGCCTCGGCCCGCAGGTCGGCGAACCGCCGGGCGGGCGACGGCGCGAAGGGCGCGTCGAGGACGTCGGCCAGCGCGGCACCCTGCCACAGCGCGAGGGCCTCGGTGAGCAGGTCGGCGGCCCGGGCGTCCCGGCCGGCGGCCAGCTCCCGGCGGCCCTCGGCGGCGAGCCGTTCGAAGCGTTCGGCGTCGACGTCACCGGGTTCCACCACGAGCCGGTAGCCACCCGGCCCGGATTCGACGGCCACCGGCAAGGCCTTCCGCAGCCGCGAGACCAGCGACTGCAGGGCGTTGGCGGCGTCGGCGGGTGGTTCGGCGCCCCAGAGCCCGTCGACGAGCGCGTCGGCCGGGACCGCCCGCCCGGCGTCCAGCGCGAGCCTGGCCAGGAGCATGCGGAGGCGGGCACCGCCGATGTCGATCGGCGTGCCGTCGTCTTCCGCCACCCGGAGCGGCCCCAGCAGCGCAACGCGCATGCGTCCAGCTTTCCAGACGCACGCGCGGCGCCGGGGCGGGCCGACGGAAGTGCTGATTATCCGGACAAACCAGACACAGATCGCAGGTTCACCCGTTCGTGGCGATACGTTGCCGAAGGGCACTTTCACGTAAAAGTGCCCCGCCCATCCAGACGGACAGGAGCGTTCATGAGGGGACAGAAGCCGGTCGTGGTGGCGGCCGCGGTGCTCGCCAGTCTGTGCCTGGGCACCGGTGTCGCCGCGGCGGGCGACGGCTGGGGCTCGCCGAAGCCCGGCAGCGACGGCGCCGGGGACAGCTACTACCCGCAGGACGGCAACGGCGGCTACGACGTCGCCGACTACCACCTCAAGGTCACCTACGACCCGGCGACGCACCAGCTCACCGGGAACCAGGACATCACCGCACGGGCGACCCAGTCGCTCAGCTCGTTCAACCTGGACCTGCACGGGCTGACCGTCGACTCGGTCAAGGTCGACGGCCGCGACGCGGCGTTCGGCCGGACCGGCGACCACGAGCTGGTCATCACACCCTCGCGTGCGCTGCGGCGGGGCCGGCCCTTCACGGTCAAGATCGCCTACCACGGCGTGCCCGCGCCGATCGACGACCCGGCGCTCGGCAACAGCGGCTGGCAGTACGCCAAGGCGGGCGGCGCGTTCGTCGCCGGCGAGCCGAAGTCGGCCACCACCTGGTACCCGGTCAACGACACCCCGCTCGACAAGGCCACGTTCCACCTCGCGATCACCGTGCCCGACGAGTGGGGCGTGATCGCCAACGGCCGCGAGAAGCCCTCGGTCAAGGTGCCCGGCGGCACCACGCACGTCTGGGCCGAAGAGACGCCGATCGTGCCGTACATGACGACGGTCGCGATCGACAAGTGGACGTTCGACCGGCAGCAGCGGAAGGACGGGACGCCGATCGTCAGCGCGTTCGCCCCGGGCGTGCCCGACTCGACGAAGCAGGCCGAGGCGCGGCTGCCGGAGATCCTCGACTTCCTCGAGTCGAAGTTCGGCCCGTACCCGATCGACGCGGCGGGCGGCATCTTCCTCAACGAGCAGATCGGCTTCTCGCTGGAGACGATGAGCCGGCCGATCTACTCGGCGGGCTGGGCGGGCACGGTCCCGACGATCGTCCACGAGAACGCCCACCAGTGGTACGGCGACTCGGTGGCGGTCGCGCACTGGCGCGACGTCTGTCTCAACGAGTGCTTCGCCTCCTACGCCACCTGGCTGTGGGACGAGGCGAAGGAAGGCGTCGACCTGAACGCGATGTACGCCAACGACGTCAACACCGCGCCGGCGCGGCTCTGGAACGGCAAGCTCTACGACATGGGCCAGGGCAACGAGTTCACGTACGTGTACTCGAAGGGTCCGATGATGCTGCACGCGCTGCGCAACTACATCGGCGAGCGGGCCTTCTCCTGGGTCCTGAAGACCTGGCCGTCGCTGCACCGCGACGGGAACGCGAGCCTGCCGGAGTTCCAGCGGTACACCGAGTTCGCCGCGCACCGGAGCCTCAAGGGCTTCTTCGACGCGTGGGTGTACGGCACGGGCAAGCCGGCCGACGAGTTCCTGTTCCCGGGAGGGCTGAAGCACTGACGGCAGTCGTCGAGGCCACCCCGCGGACGTAGGGTGGCCTCGACGACTTCGTGGGGAGGACGACATGGCCAGGGTGCTGATGACGGGGTTCGCGCCCTTCGGCGGCGAGTCGGTCAACCCGTCGTGGCAGGCGGTTTCGCTGGTGGCCGCCCGACGGCCCGACGTCGCGGCGGTGGAGCTGCCCTGCGAGTTCGAGGCGTCGCTGCCCGCACTGCGGCAGGCTTTCGCGGCGCACCGGCCGTCGCTGGTGATCTGCGCCGGCCAGGCGGGCGGCCGGGCGGAGGTCACCCCGGAACGGGTGGCGATCAACCTGATCGACGCCCGCATCCCGGACAACGCGGGCGCGCAGCCGGTGGACACCCCGGTGGTCCCGGACGGCCCGGCAGCCTACTTCACGACGCTGCCGGTGAAGGCGTGCGTGGCGGCGATCCGCGCGGCGGGCGTGCCGGCCTCGGTGTCCCACACGGCCGGGACGTACGTGTGCAACCAGGTGTTCTACGGCCTGATGCACCTGCTGGCCACGGAGTGCCCCGGCGTCCGCGGCGGGTTCGTGCACGTCCCGTTCAGCCCCGAGCAGGTCGCGGCGGCGGGCAAGAGCGAGGCGTCGCTGGGCGTGGACCGGGTCGCGCTCGCACTGGAAACATTGGCGGACACGGCGTTGCGGGTCACGGAGGACCTGGCGGTGAGCGCGGGCGCGGAGCATTGACGAGCGACCGGACGCCTGGGCGAGACCGGGCGCGGCTTCCGGGGCGCGAATGACCCGAGCTAGACGAGTAATGCGTAAGTCTGGGTGGTGGCTGGAGATGGGCGAAGGGTGTTCAAGATCGGTTTGTGACGACAGACCTGAACACCCTTCTCACCGCACTCTACGTCAAGATCGACGACCACCTCGCCGGCAGGCGGCGGGTGGGCAGGCCGCCGAAGCTGACCGACGCGGAGCTGGTGACCTTGGCCGTGGCCCAGGCGTTGCTGGGGTTCACCTCCGAGGCCCGCTGGCTGCGGTTCCTGCCCGCCCGGATGCCCGGCGCGTTCCGCTATCTGCCTGGCCAGTCCGGCTACAACCGTCGGCTGCGTGCCGCGTTGCCGCTGGTCAAGCAGGTCATGCGCTGGCTGGCGGCGGACACCGACCTGTGGACCGACACCACCTGGATCGTGGACTCCACCCCGGTCGAATGCGGTCGCTCCCGACCCACGGTCCAGCGTTCGGAGCTGGCCGGCTGGGCAAAGTATGGCTTCTGCCGCTCCCACTCGCGCTGGTTCTGGGGACTGCGGCTGCATCTGGTCTGCACCCCGGCCGGACTCCCGGTCGCCTGGGCGCTGGCCGACCCGAAGGTCGACGAGCGGCAGGTGCTCATGGCCATCTGCGACCACGAACCCCACCTGCTCACCGAACGTCCGGGGCTGCTGATCATCGCCGACAAGGGCTACGTCTCCGCGGAACTGGACCGCTTCCTGGCCGAGCGCGGGGTCCGGCTGATCCGGCCGTCCTACCGCAACCGCAAGCCGCATCCCGGTGAGCCGCTGCTCAAGTCCATCCGCCAGCTCATCGAGTCGGTCAACGACACCCTCAAGGGCCAGCTGAACCTGGAACAGCACGGTGGACGCACCATCGAAGGCGTCGGAGTCCGCATCGCCCAACGCCTCCTGGCCCTCACCGCCGCCATCTGGCACAACCGCGCCACCGGCCAACCCATCACCCGATCACTGACCGCCTACGACCACTGACCGAGTTACGCATTACTCGTCTAGGCCGGCCCGCGTCCCCAGGATCGAGATGCCCGCCCAATCACGCGAGTCACGCGCCCAATCACGCGAGTTCCGCCTTCAATCACGCGAGTTCCGCCTCCGGTCACGTCTCAGGTGCCGTGGGCGCGTCGAGAATCCCGCCGCCGACGGCCGCTAACCGCCCCGGCCGGTGAGCTCGACGAACGCCGGTGGGCCCGGGACGTTGTGGTGCACCGTCAGGTCCGCGACCCGGTCGCCGCTCCACGCCGGCGTGAACGTCACCACCAGGGTGCAGCGGCGGCCCGGTGCCACCTCCTGGCCCACGCAGCCGCTCGGGTCGACCGCGAAGTCCGTGCCGTCCAGCTCGATCCCGCTCACCCGCACCGCGCTCGCGCCGACGCTGCGGACCGCCACCACGCACGTCGACGTCGTGTGCACCGGGGTCGTCCCGCACGCGACCGACTCCGGGACGATCACCCGCGGCTCCGCGGCCACCGCCGGGACGCCGGGGAACGTGGCCGGGCGGCCGCGGACCAGGTCGAGCACCGTCACGCCCGTCACCGTCAGCACCAGTGCGCCCGTCACCAGGAGCACGATCGCGATCGCCTTGACGCCGCGGGCGCTGCCGTCCTTGGCGGTGAACCCGCCGGCCGCCAGGACCGTGACCACCAGCGTGGAGATCAGCGTCGCGTCCGGGCCGGCCCCGATCGCCGCCGGGACCAGCGTGCCGAGCAGCGACGCGCCGACCGTGACCGCGAATCCCGTCCAGGAGAAGCGTTTTGCCTCACGCAACCGGCGCCGCACGGTCGGCGCCCGAGGCTTCGTCACTGTGCTCATGCTGGTAGGAGCGTCGAGCCCGGCTGCCACGGACGAGATTCCCCCGTTCGGCGGTACGGTGCCCGTTTCGTGATCTGAGGCACACCACCGGCAAACCAGCCTGTCACGCGATCGAACGGTGTTTACATGTCCGGAACGCGCAGTCCGAAGAAGAGGTGAGCGATGATCGGATTCGAGACCGACCTGCAGGACCTGCGGGACTCGGCCCGGGCCCTCCAAGGAGCGGCCGATGCCGCGGAAGCAGCGTCGACCGGCCTGCGCGGCACCGACGTCCCCGTCAAGCAAGAGGGCGGCGGCGGGTTCTTCGGCGGCCTCGGCGCGATGTTCCCCGCGGACAACGCCTTCGGCCGCACGCTCGGCATGCCGGCCGTCGCGGCGGCCTACAACGACCACCTGGCGAAGATCCAGAAGCTGGTCGCGCAGCTGCACCAGACCACCGCGGACACCAGCCACGCGCTGATGCGGGTCGCGGAGCTGTACGAGAAGGCGGACGAGAACTCGAAGCAGCGCGTGAACCGCGCGGCCGCCGGTCTGGAAGGGAACTGACGTGGACGGCTACTTCGACACCGGGCTCGACGCCCAGCCGATGTCCAGCGGCGACGACCGCCGCGCCGAGCTCCTGGACGGCGTCTCCGATGACCTGAAGGACGGCGCGACCGACGCCCTCGACGCGCTCGAGATCCTGAAGATGACCGACTGGCTCATCGGCGGCTTCGTCCCGATCGAGGGCGGCTTCGAGAAGATGCAGGACGACGTCGCCGGCATCTACCGCGAGTTCTCCGACGCCGACATCGACCACGACTCGGCCGAGGGCCTGCAGCACCTGATCATGCGGCACGACGCCGTCTGGAAGGCGCTGCAGCGCAACTCGGGCCCGAAGCTCGACGACGCCCGGCAGTTCCTCGACGTCTGGCGCGGCTCCGCGGCGAACGCCGTCAAGGCCTACCTGAACGACCTCGCGGACACCTTCACCGAGGTCGAAACCAAGATCACCATCCTGGAGGCCGACCTCGTCGCCGCGCGCGAGGCCATCGCGTCGGCCCGGCAGGACCTGAACAACCTCGGCTTCACCTTCAAGAAGACGGCGGAGGACTACCAGAAGTCGCAGGAGCGCAAGCGCGAAGCGGCGATGTCGAAGGTGCTGGCGGCGACGTTCGCGGGTGCGGTCACCGGCCTGCTCACCGTGGCCACCGCCGGCGCGGGCGCCGCGGCGGGCGCGACGATCTTCACCATGGCCAACGGCGCGATCGTCGCCGGGAACGCCGCCGGCGGCGCGATCACCGCGGTGGTGGCCAACCAGGCGGAGATCACCGGCGACAACGGCCTCGACCTGTACAAGAGCTTCATGGACAGCGCGGACAAGATCCGCAACGGTGCCGCCGACGCGGCGCAGACGCTGGCGGACCGCATCGGCGACGAAGCCGTCGACCTGCCGAAGATCCCCGACGCGCCGGACGTCAGCCCGGGCTCGAGCTTCGACCCGGACAACTTCGAGACCGACCGCACGTCGCGGCAGACCGAAAAGAACGTCCGCGACGCGAACGTCGACATCGCCCCCGACGGCCAAGTGTCCAGCGGCGCGACGCACGCCGGGAGGCTGGATGGCTGACGCCCCGGACCGCGACGCCCTCCTGGCCGAACTGTCCGCGCTGTCGGCGACGGCGACGTCCGCCGACGGCGCGGTCACGCTGTCGGTCAACACCGACGGCGTGCTGACCCGGCTGCGGCTGAGCGACGCCGTCTCGCGGATGTCGCCGTCGGAGATCGCGGACGCCGTCCTGCGCACCTACGTCGAAGCGCAGCGCGACTCGGCGAAGCGGACCGGGCAGCTGCTGGCCCCACTGGGCACCGGCGGCTACCTGATGGACCGGCTGCGCTGGCGGGTCCAGTTCGAGCCGGCGCCGGTGCCGGTGGCCGCGCCCGCGCCTCCTCCGGGCCCTCCGGCCGCGGACGGCAAGGTGCTGAAGGACCGGTCTTCGGACGCCCCGGCCGCCGAGCAGCCGGCCAGACCGGTGGCGGACGACGACTGGTACGCCGGCGGCATGCGGTTCGACAAGGCCTGGTGAGTCAGGTCGGCTTGACCTGGCTGGTGAAGCCGGCGATCAGATCCTCGAGGCGGCGGGGTTCTTCCGTGGCGTAGATCGCGGCCACCCGGCGCTCGGCCACGCCGAAAAGCACGATCGACGACTTCTTGTCGGCACGGGCGACGTACTCGCCGTGCAGCCCGCCACCGTCCCAGGTGCCGCGGCCGGCGGGCGTCAGCTTCGTGTTCACTTCGATGTATTCGGTGGTCACGCCCTGGTAGTAGCTGACGCTGCCGCCCGTGAAGGCGCAGATGACCGAGAGCTGGGCGCCCAGTAGCCGGGCGAAGTGGTCGTTGTCCTTGCAGGTGCTCCGGTCCGGGACGGACCCGGCCAGCAAGCGCAGGCACGGGGTGAAGCCGGCCCGGTCGCGCTCGGTCGTCTGCGTGCAGTCCGCCGCGGCCTGCGCGGCCTGATCGCGGATGACGAACACGACGACGGTGGCCACGACCGCGGCGACCAGGAGCACGGCGAGCGCGAGGAACCAGGGCTTGCGCTTCCGACGCGGTTCCGGCGCGGGCTGCGGCGGCCGAGCCGGTTGCTGCCACGGCTGCGGCCGCGGCGGCGTCGCAGGCGGCCGGACGGGCGCGAACGCGGGCACGGTGAGGTCGGTGGGGGTGCCGAGCGGAACGTGGTGGAGCCCGAACGCGACGGCGGTCTCGGGCTGGTCCTGCGTGGTCGGCGTGACGCCGAGCTGCCGGCCGAGCAGCGTGGCCAGTAGCGGCATCCGGCTCGGCCCGCCGACGAGGTAGACGCCGGCGAGCTGCGCGGGCGCGAGACCGGCGCGGCGGACGGTGGCGGCGAGCAGTTCGGCGCTGCGCAGCAGGCTGGGCCGCACGAGCGCTTCGAGTTCGTCCCGGCTGACGAGGACGTCCCCGAACGGCTCGGGCATCGGGACGTGGGTCTGCGCGTGCCGCGAGAGGCTTTCCTTGGCGTCACGGACATCCTGCAGCAGCGCCCGCCGCGTCCGGCGGTCGGCGGTGGTCTGCGGGCGCAGGAGCCGTTGCCACTGCGCGGGATCGGCGTGCGACACCTCGCGTCCGATGTGGACGAGCAGCGCCTGGTCGATGTCGAGGCTGCCGAGGTCGGGCAGGCCGTCTTCGGCGAGCACGGTGAAGCCCTGCCGGGTGACGCCGACGACGGCGCAGTCGAAGGTGCCTGCCCCGAGGTCGTAGACGCCGATGGGGCCGCCGGCCCGCCTCCCCAGGCTGGCGTAGTGCGCGGCGGCGGCGACGGGTTCGGGGATCAGCCGGACATCGGCGAGCCGCGCCTTCGCGGCGGCGGTCCGGAGGACGTCCTGCCGGTCGCCACCCCAGCCTGCCGGGTGCGAGATCCGCGTCTGCGCGGGCGGGCGGCCGAGCTGCCGTTCGGCCTCCTCGCCCATCCGGCGCAGGACGGCGGCGAAGGCGTCGGTGATCTCGACGTCGCTGTCGCCGAGCCGGATGCGACCTTCGTCGATGCGCCGCTTGGGGTTGGGTTCGAACCGGCTGGGCTCGAGCCGCGCCCGCCGTTCGGCATCCTGGCCGACGACGAGCAGGCCGTCGTCGTTGCGGTAGACGGCGGAGGACATGGTGACCGACCCGTCGACCTCGATGGCCCGCGGCCCCCGCCCGAAGGCGGAGAGGACGCCGACCGTGCTCGAAGTCCCGAAGTCGATCGAGAGCACGTCCACGCGGATTCCCCTCCCAAGGTCCGCGGGCATCGTCTCACGGCCGAGGGGCTCGGTTTCGGTCAGGCGCAGGCGCCGGCGGAACCGCGCTCCGCGGCCGAAACGGTGACGTCGCGATCCTCGAAATCTGCGACCACCCGCATCCGGCCACCGAGGGCCGTGATGTAGCGGCGGAGGGTGTCCAGCTCCATCTGGCCCGGATCACCCTGTTCGAGTTGGCTGATCCGCGGCTGGCTGACGCCCATGCGCCGGGCCAGTTCGGTCTGGCTGATTCCGGCATCCTCGCGGAGCTGGGCGAGGCGAAAACCGAGCACGTACGCCTCGGTGGCCTCGCGCGCGGAAGCACGTGCGCTGTCGACGTCGCGACCGGCCTCGCGATCGATGGCGAGCTTGTCAGCCTTGACTTCCTTCCAGGATCGGCTCATCGCTCAGTCCTCCTCTCCGTGACTCAGATGGTCGCGAAACCGTCGCTCCGCGATCGGGATGTTGAGGTCGTACCAGCGCTGCCAGTTGCCGGCCTTGTCGCCGGCCACCAACAGCACCGCGTGCCGGGCGGGGTCGAAGGCGAAGAGAATCCTGATCTCGCTGCTCCCTGCGGAGGCCGGCCTCAGCTCTTTCAAGTTGTGCAAGCTCGAACCCTTGAGCCGGTCGACCAGCGGCCGTCCGAGGCGAGGTCCCTCCCGAGCGAGCATGTCGATCGCCTCTTCGACCCGGTCGGCGGAGACCGGGTCTTCACGGCACAGGTCCACGAACCACCGGTCGACCTCGTCGTGCAGCTCGATCTCCCACGTCATCCGCAGTCTATAACTTACACCTTATATCCAGTATCCGCCAGACACGGGAAGGGCGGCTCCCCACTCGGGGGAACCGCCCTCCTGACGTACTACGCGACGATCACTCGCCTTCGGCTTCGCCGCCCTGCTCCTCGTGGCCCGCGCCGATGCTGACCGGCGGGGCGTCCGGGATGGACGACGGACGGCGCTCGCCGCGGAAGGTGAACCGCGCCTGGTCGTCCTTGTCCTCCGGGTTGCCGCTCCAGCCTTCGACGTCGACCAGGATGATCTGGCCCGGCTCGACCTCGCCGAACAGGATCTTCTCCGACAGCTGGTCCTCGATCTCGCGCTGGATCGTGCGGCGCAGCGGCCGCGCACCCAGCACGGGGTCGAAGCCGCGCTTGGCCAGCAGCGACTTGGCCTTCGCCGTGAGCTCCAGCTCCATGTCCTTCGCACGCAGCTGCGTCTCCACGCGGCCGATCATCAGGTCGACCATCATGATGATCTGTTCCTGCGTCAGCTGGTGGAACACGATGATGTCATCGATCCGGTTCAGGAACTCCGGGCGGAAATGCTTCTTCATTTCCTCGTTGACCTTCTGCTTCATCTTCTCGTACCGGGTGCCGGTGTCGTTGGACCCGGCGAACCCGAGCGAGACGGACTTCGAGATGTCCGACGTGCCCAGGTTGGACGTGAAGATGAGGACCGTGTTCTTGAAGTCGACCGTGCGGCCCTGACCGTCGGTCAGGCGGCCGTCCTCCAGCACCTGCAGGAGCGTGTTGTAGATCTCCTGGTGCGCCTTCTCGATCTCGTCGAACAGGACCACCGAGAACGGCTTGCGACGCACCTTCTCCGTCAGTTGGCCGCCCTCTTCGTAGCCCACGTAGCCTGGAGGGGCACCGAAGAGCCGCGAAGCGGTGTAGCGGTCGTGGAACTCACCCATGTCGATCTGGATGAGCGCGTCGTCCTCGCCGAACAGGAACGAGGCCAGCGCCTTCGACAGCTCGGTCTTACCCACACCGGACGGGCCGGCGAAGATGAACGAGCCCGACGGGCGCTTCGGGTCCTTCAGACCGGCACGCGTACGGCGGATCGCCTGCGAGACGGCCTTGACCGCGTCCTCCTGGCCGATGATGCGCTTGTGGAGCTCCTCCTCCATGCGCAGCAGCCGGGTGGTCTCCTCCTCGGTCAGCTTGAACACCGGGATGCCGGTCCAGTTGGCCAGCACCTCCGCGATCTGCTCGTCGTCGACCTCGGCGACGACGTCGAGGTCGCCGTCCTTCCACTGCTTCTCCCGCTCGCCCTTCTGGCCGAGGAGGGTCTTCTCCTCGTCGCGCAGGCGGGCGGCCCGCTCGAAGTCCTGCGCGTCGATCGCGGACTCCTTGTCGCGGCGGACGTTGGCGATCTTCTCGTCGAACTCGCGCAGGTCCGGCGGCGCGGTCATCCGGCGGATGCGCATCCGGGCGCCGGCCTCGTCGATCAGGTCGATCGCCTTGTCCGGGAGGAACCGGTCGTTGATGTACCGGTCCGCCAGGGTCGCGGCGGCGACCAGCGCCGAGTCGGTGATCGAGACGCGGTGGTGCGCCTCGTACCGGTCGCGCAGGCCCTTGAGGATCTCGATCGTGTGCTCCAGCGACGGCTCGCCGACCTGGATCGGCTGGAACCGGCGCTCGAGGGCGGCGTCCTTCTCGATGTACTTGCGGTACTCCTCGAGGGTGGTCGCGCCGATCGTCTGCAGCTCACCGCGGGCGAGCATCGGCTTCAGGATCGAAGCCGCGTCGATCGCGCCCTCGGCGGCACCCGCCCCGACCAGCGTGTGCAGCTCGTCGATGAACAGGATGATGTCGCCGCGGGTCTTGATCTCCTTGAGCACCTTCTTCAGGCGCTCTTCGAAGTCACCGCGGTAGCGGGAGCCGGCGACCAGGGAGCCCAGGTCCAGCGTGTAGAGCTGCTTGTCCTTGAGCGTCTCGGGCACCTCGCCCTTGACGATGCTCTGCGCGAGGCCCTCGACGACGGCGGTCTTGCCGACGCCGGGCTCGCCGATGAGCACCGGGTTGTTCTTGGTCCGGCGGGACAGCACCTGCATGACCCGCTCGATCTCCTTGCCGCGCCCGATGACCGGGTCGAGCTTGCCCTCGCGGGCGAGCACGGTCATGTTGCGGCCGAACTGGTCCAGCACCAGCGACGACGACGGGGTGCCCTCACCGCGGCCGGAACCGGTTTCGGTGGACTCCTTGCCGCCCTGGTAGCCCGAGAGCAGCTGCAGCACCTGCTGGCGGACCCGGTTGAGGTCCGCACCCAGCTTGACCAGGACCTGCGCGGCGACGCCCTCGCCCTCGCGGATCAGGCCGAGCAGGATGTGCTCGGTGCCGATGTAGTTGTGGCCGAGCTGCAGCGCCTCGCGCAGCGACAGCTCCAGCACCTTCTTGGCGCGCGGCGTGAACGGGATGTGCCCGCTCGGCGCCTGCTGGCCCTGGCCGATGATCTCCTCGACCTGCTGGCGCACGCCCTCCAGGGCGATGCCCAGCGACTCCAGCGCCTTGGCGGCGACACCCTCACCCTCGTGGATCAGACCCAGGAGGATGTGCTCGGTGCCGATGTAGTTGTGGTTGAGCATCCTGGCCTCTTCTTGAGCCAGGACGACCACCCGCCTCGCGCGGTCGGTGAACCTCTCAAACATGTGCACTCCCTCGACTGCTGCGCCGGCGGCCCGTTTCCATCGCGTGCTTTCACCGCGATGGATTCAGCACCGTGAGACCACTCTAGTAGCCAAGCCGTCGCGCTGGCGTACCACTACGGCTCTCCGTGGCCTTTTTCGCACCCGGACAGGGGGTCTTCCGGGTGCTCCCATCATCAGGTTGCCCTGCACCTTTACGTCAACCCCAACGTGCGAGTGGTCATCCGGATTCCGCCATCCGCGCGCTGTCCGCTCACCGCGAACAGTCCGCAAGCTGGGAGTGCCCCACCCGATTGGCGCAGCCCTCGGAAGTCTGTAAGGTTAGGCACGCCTAATCCACACACGGCGCTTCGAGGAGGGCCGCGGTTGAACCAGCAGCGGTCCTTCCGTGACGCACGCGAGGTCGGCGACGGCCTCGCGTCGTCGTTGCTGCGGGTTGCGGGGCGCCAGGAGCGCACCGAGCTGCGCCGCGACGTCCCGGCGGGCTGGATCCGCTGCTCGGAGCTGCTGGCGAAGCCGGAGTACTTCGGCGAGTGGCGCGGCCTGCTGGGCGACTGGCTGCTGCGCGAGCACTCCGCGGCACCGGCCCGCACCACGGCCAGCTGGGTACTGACGTGGTACCTGCACGTGCCGGCGTACGTGGGCGCGCTGCTGCTGCACCACGAGCGGCGGGTGCCGTCCCTCGCGCCGGCCGAGCTGGCGTTCCGGCTATCGGACGACCGCCCCCACCCGGACGGCATGGCGGTGCTGGGTGACGCGTTCCACTGCCTCCCGACCGACCCGGGCTCGGCCCGTCCGGAGGCCACAGTGGTCCGCGACGAGCGAGCCTTGGCGGCGGTCCTCCGGGCCCGCTACCTGGCCCACGCGGCCCGGTTCGTGACCGTGTACGCCCCGATCAGCGGACTGGGCCGCCGCACCCTGTGGGCGGCGGCGACGGACGCGCTGGAGAACTCGCTGTGGTGGGCGGGCCGCCAGGGCGGCACACCGGAGGCCGAAGGCGCGGGCGTCGCGGACGCGGCGCTGGTGCTCGACGAGCGGTACCCACCGCTGACGTCGGCGTCGACGTTGCGCCTGGCGGAAGGCCCGGAGGGCCACCGCGAGTGGACCCGGCGGCGCGAGAGCTGCTGCTTTTCGTACCTGCTGCCGTCGTCCGGCGAGTGCGACGGCTGCCCGCGCACCTGCTCGCGGTAGGCCCAGTTCCAGGCGAGGTTCGGACTCCAGCGCGGCCCGGTGCGGGGAGCACTGAAGGCCGCGAACGAGTCATTTGCGGCCTCCTGGCCTGCTGCCGCGTTGGGACTCCCCACCCCCACGCCGCCGAGCCCTGCCGCTCGGACCTCGCCGGCACAGCGCGCCCCCGGCAGAGTCCATCTCCCGGGCGGTCCTTCACGAGAGGCCGAGGGCCGGTGCAGCTGTCGCCGCTGTCACGACCGGCTGTGCCCTGCCGCACGACCGCCCGAGACCCCCGGCACAGCCCACCCTCCCGGGGGCTGCCCCCGCTTCCAGCGTATCGGCCACCACCGACAAAACCGCCCCCCGGACCGCAGCTGTCCACAGCTCAGCCCACTTGGGGACAACTCCATTCCGGGTCGCGTCCTGACGCGCCCAGCGCCCGCTCCAGCGGCGACGCGTCGGCCGCCACCGCCACCTCGGGCCCGTACACCCCCATCGCCCGCGCCTGGTCGCCCATCGCCACCGCGGACTCGTACACCGCCGTCGCCGCTTCGGGGGCGCAGTGGAACGCCTGGCCGCTCGCCCGGGCCAGGTCCCAGCCGTGCAGCACGAACTCGCCCAGCACCATCGCGCCCACCACCGCCGACGGCATCGCGGCCGAGCCCAGTGACGTCGTCCCCGTCCACACCGAAGGCGTCCCGAACACCGAAACCAGCGTCTCGGTCTGCTTCTCCAAGTCCGCGCGCCAGTCGTCCGTGACGAACGCCGCCTCTCCACCGCCCGGTGACGGCGGCTCCGCGCGCTGCCCGGCCGCGATCAGCCACGGACCCCAGTAGACCAGGTGGTTCAGCAGCCCGCGGACGTCGTAGCCGTCGCACGGTGTCGGGGCGGTCAGGTCGGGGACCGCGCCCGCGATCCGGAGGAATTCGGCCGCGGCCGGGCGCAACAACGAGGCAGTCATGCCGGTGATCCAAACCCCCGGCGAACCGGACGTCTTGAACGAACGCGACAGCTACCGTGATCCTGTGACGCACCGGATCCCGCGCGGCATCGTCGGCCCTGCCACCGCGCGCACCCAGTTCACGCTGACCCGGCACCCGCCCGCGCCCGCCCTCGCCGAATTCGTCGAATACCACTGGATCCTGCGCTGGGACCTGCGCGGCAAACCGCCGTACGAGCAGCGGGTGCTGCCGAACCTCGCCGTCCACGTCACGTTCTTCCCCGGCGCCTCCGGCGTGCACGGCCCGGCCCACACCGTCTTTTCACACCGGTTGACCGGCCGCGTCCAGGGCCTGGGCGTGCGATTCCGGCCGGGCACCTTCCGCGCGTTCCTCGACGGCCCGGTGTGTGACATCGCCGACCGGGCCGTCCCGCTCGCCGACGTTTTCGGAGCGGCCGCCGAGCAGGCCGCCGAATCGGTGCGCGCGGCCGGCAGCGACGCGCAAATGGCCGGTGCGATCGACAACTTGCTGATCGCAAATCCCGTGCGGCTGTCGCCGGCCGCACGGGCGGCGGCGGAGGCGGTGGAATCAATCGCGCGGGATCCGGGAATTACCCGGGTGGCGCAACTGTGCGCGGATACTGGACTAACCACCCGGTCTGTACAGCGGATGTTCGCCGAACACGTCGGCGTCCCGCCCAAGTGGGCGATCCGGATATACCGCCTCAATGACGCAGCGCAGCGACTGGTCACGGAAGGAGATCCCGATTACGCCGGTCTGGCGGTTCGACTGGGCTATAGCGACCAGTCGCACTTCATCCGCGATTTCCGGACGGTGACCGGTCAGTCGCCTGCCGAGTACGCCCGAACCGCCCGCACCGCTGAACGGCAACCGGACAGCGGCAAGACATGAAGAAAGCCGCCGGGCGGAAATTCGCCCGGCGGCCCGCTGAAACCCCGCGTCGACGACGATTGCCACGCCATCACCGCGGCCGGGGATAGCTGCTGGTCAGCGACCCGCAGCCGGCCCGCCCGAAGCCGGCGTGAACAATCTTCAGTTCTTCTTGTGGTAGGCCTCGACGACCTCGGAGGGGATACGGCCGCGGTCGGAAACCGCGTAACCGTTCTTGCGCGCCCACGACCGGATGGCCTGGTTCTGCTCGCGGTCGACAGCGGCAGGCCGAGCCGAACCCTTACCCGCGACCGGGCGAACCGAAGCGCGCTTGCGACCGCCCGCACGACGCGCGTGCTCGACATACTGGGCGAGCGCGTCCCGCAGCTCCTCGGCGTTTTCCGAGGAGAGATCGATCTGGTAGCTCACTCCGTCCAAACCGAACTCGACGGTCTCTTCCGCCTCACTGCCGTCGAGGTCGTCGACCAGCGAGACGAGCACCTTCTGTGCCATCCGATTCCTCCTGCGGGGGCTTACTCAATGATCTGGTACGGGGCAAGCCCCGGGACAGAAGTCTTTGTCTAAGACATTAGTACCCGCTTCCGGAGGGCAGCGCAAATCTCATTGCGATAACCGCTGCTATCCTCACACGGCCGGGTTATTCGGGACGCACCAGCGGGAAGAGGATCGTCTCCCGGATACCGAGACCGGTCAGCGCCATGAGCAGCCGGTCGATACCCATTCCGACACCGCCGCTCGGCGGCATTCCGTACTCCAGGGCACGGAGGAAATCCTCGTCCAGCCGCATGGCTTCGCTATCGCCCTGCGCGGCCAGCAGCGACTGTTCGGTGAGGCGTTCCCGTTCGACGACCGGATCGACCAGCTCGGAGTATCCGGTGGCGAGTTCGAATCCACGCACGTAGAGGTCCCACTTCTCGGCCACGCCGGGCCGGGAGCGGTGCTGCCGCGTCAATGGCGACGTCTCCAGCGGAAAATCACGGACAAACGTCGGGGCGTGCAGGTGATCTCCGACGAGGTGTTCCCACAGTTCCTCGACGAGCTTGCCGTGCCCGAGCTTCGGGTCGACTTCCAGGCCCCTGGCCTGCGCGAATCCGAGCAGTTTGGCGGCGGGCGTCTCCGGCGTCACCTCTTCGCCGAGCGAATCGGACAACGACTCGTACATTCCGAGCGTGGTCCATTCGCCGGACAGGTCGTACTCCGAACCGTCCGGCAGCGTGACGACCAGCGTGTCCAGCACCGACTGCGCGGCCTCCTGGATCAGCTGGCGGGTCATCACCGCGTTCGTGTCGTACGTGGCATACGCCTCGTAGTACTCGAGCATCGCGAACTCCGGCGAGTGCGACGAGTCGCTGCCCTCGTTCCGGAAGTTGCGGTTGATCTCGAAGACCTTCTCGATGCCGCCGACGACGCAGCGCTTGAGGTAGAGCTCCGGCGCGATCCGCAGGAAGAGCTCCATGTCGAAAGCGTTGGAATGCGTGACGAACGGGCGGGCCGCGGCGCCGCCGTGCAGCGTCTGCAGCATCGGCGTTTCGACCTCGGTGAACCCGCGGCGGTGGAACGACTCCCGCAGCGACCGGACCACGCCGGCCCGCGTGCGCACGACGTCCCGCGCGCGCGGGCGCATGATGAGGTCGACGTAGCGCTGCCGGATCCGGGTTTCCTCGGCCAGCTCCTTGTGCGCGGTCGGCAGCGGGCGCAGCGCCTTCGACGTGATGCGCCAGGCATCGGCCATCACGGAAAGCTCGCCGCGCTTGGACGTGATGACCTCGCCCTGCACGAACACGTGGTCGCCGAGGTCGACGTCGGACTTCCACGCCGCCAGCGCGTCTTCGCCGACCTTCGCCAGGCTGATCATCGCCTGCAGCTCGGAGTCGCCTTCGCGGAGGCTCGCGAAGCACAGTTTGCCCGTATTGCGCAGGAACATCACCCGGCCGGTGATGCCGACGGTCTCGCCGGTGGCCGTGTCGACGGGCAGTCCTTCGTGCGCCGCCCGCACCTCGGCGAGCGAGTGCGTGCGGGGTACCTCGACCGGGTAGGGATCGATACCCTCGGCGAGGATCCGGTCGCGCTTCTCCCGGCGCACCCGCATCTGCTCGGGCAGTTCGTCTTCGGCGGGCTCGCTGGTGGAAGCGGGGTTTTCGGTCATGGCCCATAGGGTACGAACCCCCCGGACCGCTACGCCAACCGGATTACCTTTACCTTTCCCGCCATTAGCCTGGACCGGGTGAGCGATCCCACCCGAGGTCAGCGCGCTTCTTCCTTCGGCACCCGCGCCGCCGAGTACGCCCGGCACCGGCCCGATTACCCGCGGCCAGCGATCGAATGGGGCCTTTCCGGCGCCACCGGAACAGCGCGCCGGGTGCTCGATCTCGGCGCCGGAACCGGCAAGCTCACCCTCGGCCTCACCGCACTCGGGCTCGACGTCACCGCGGTCGAACCCGACCCGGAAATGCGCGCCGAACTGGAGCGGGCCGTGCCGTCGGCGAAGTCACTGGCGGGGCAGGCGGAACGGATCCCGCTGCCCGACGCGGCGGTGGACGCGGTTCTCGTCGGCCAGGCCTTCCATTGGTTCGACGTCCCGGCGGCACTGACGGAGATCGGCCGCGTGCTGCGCCCCGGCGGCGTGTGCGTGCCGATGTGGAACTACGAAGACGAATCGGTGCCGTGGGTCGCCGGGTTCACCGAACTGGGCCGCGACGGCACGCGCCGCCCCGCGAGCGTCGAAGCCATCCGCGAGCTGACGCACCCGGCCTTCGAACCGTTCGAAATCGGCCGGTTCCGCCATGCGCAACGGCGGACGGCGGAAAGCCTGGTGGAAACGATCGCGACGTATTCGAAGGTGATCGTGGCGCCACCGGCGGAGTCGGCGGCGCTGCTCGGGCGGCTGCGGCGCTACCTGGCGGAGCACCCGGCCACCGCGGACGGCGAGTTCGACCTGCCGCTCGTCACCACGGCGCTGCGCGCCCGCCGGAGCTAGGGCCGGATGTTGCGCTCGTAGGCCAGCCGCAGGCCGAGCAGGGTCAGCTCGGGCACGTGGTCGGTGATCGTCTCCGACTCGCCGAGCACGAGCGGGGCCAGGCCGCCGGTGGCCAGCACCGCCACCGGCTCCTTGCCGCCCGGCGAGAGCTCGCGGACGATCCGGCGCACCAGCCCGTCCACCTGGCCCGCGAAGCCGTACAGGATCCCGGACTGCAGGCACTCCACCGTGTTCTTCCCGATCACCGACCGCGGCGGCACCAGTTCGACCTTGCGCAGCGCCGCCGCGCGCAACGCCAGCGCGTCCACCGAAATCTCGATCCCGGGCGCGAACGCGCCGCCCAGGAACTCGCCGCGCGCGGAGATGGCGTCCACGTTGGTCGACGTGCCGAAGTCGACCACCACGCACGCCGTGCTGTGGAGGTGGTGCGCGGCCAGCGTGTTGACCAGCCTGTCCGCGCCCACCTCCTTCGGGTTGTCCACCAGCAGCGCCACGCCGGTGCGCACGCCCGGTTCGACCACGATCTTCGGCACCCGGGCGTAGTACCGGCTCAGCATCACCCGCAGCTCGCGCAGCACCGCCGGCACCGTCGACAGCGCGCTGATGCCGGTCACGGCGTCCGCGTGCGGGCCGAGCAGCCCGCGGACCGTCAACGCCAGCTCGTCGGCCGTCATGCGCGCGTCCGTGCGCATGCGCCAGTCGCCCACGAGGTCCGTGCCGGACCACAGGCCCAGCACGATGTTCGTGTTGCCGACGTCGACGGTGAGCAGCAAGCGGTTCAGCTTTCCGCGTGCAGCAACGCGTCGAGCCGGCGGGCGTCCGCCGTCTCGGCGACCGGGAAGACCGCCGTGTCGTCGTCCGGCGGCAGCGTCACCGTGCCGGACAGCAGTCCCGATCCTTCGGGCGCGTGACCCGGGTCGGTGTGCCGGTGGACGATCCGGTTGTCCGCGTCGACGAACACCACGCGCGGCTGGTACGTCGCCGCCTCGGCGTCGTCCATCTGGCCGTACGAGATGAGGATGACCAGGTCACCCGGGTGCACCAGGTGCGCCGCGGCGCCGTTGATGCCGAGCACGCCGCTGCCGCGCTCGCCCTTGATGACGTAGGTCTCCAGCCGCGCCCCGTTGGTGACGTCCACAATGGACACCTGTTCCCCCGGCAGCAGGTCCGCGGCCTCCATCAGGTCCTCGTCGACCGTCACCGAACCGACGTAGTGCAGGTCGGCCTGGGTCACGGTGACCCGGTGGATCTTCGACTTGAGCATCGTGCGGTACATCGTGGACTCCTATTCCCCTGCGTCCCGCTCCGGATGCGCCGGGTGATCTACCGAAGCACCGAGCAACACCGGAACGTTGTCGATCAGCCGGGTACTCCCCACCCGGGCCGCGATCAACAGTCGTGCTT
The DNA here is from genome assembly GCF_900105945.1 of Amycolatopsis tolypomycina. NCBI lineage: Bacteria > Bacillati > Actinomycetota > Actinomycetes > Pseudonocardiales > Pseudonocardiaceae > Amycolatopsis > Amycolatopsis tolypomycina. The sequence goes on from NZ_FNSO01000004.1 coordinate 7,890,495, forward strand.
CACCATCGACGGGCGCGGGCCCGAGGTCGGTTCCCCGCAACTCCAGGTAATCCACCTCGACCGCGGGCCGCGCGGCGAGGGTCTTCCACGCGGTCTCGAGGACGGCGTCGGCACCGTCCCGGCCGACGAACGCCCCCGCGGTGAGGGCGGCCGACAGGACGATGGCGTCTTCGCGCTGCTCAGGCGTCAGGTAGACGTTGCGCGAGGACAACGCGAGGCCGTCGCGCTCCCGCACGGTCGGCACGCCGATGACGCGCGTGCCGATGTTCAGGTCGCGCACCATCCGCTTGATCAGCACCAGCTGCTGGTAGTCCTTCTCCCCGAAGAAGGCGTAGTCGGGCTGGAGCAGGTTGAACAGCTTCGCCACGACGGTGAGCACGCCGGCGAAGTGGCCGGGCCGGGCGGCGCCTTCCAGCTCGTCGCCGAGCGGGCCCGGGTGCACGGTCACCACGGCGCCCTCGGCGTAGAGGGCGTCCGCGGCCGGCGTGAACCCGATTTCGACGCCGTCCTCGCGCAGGACGTCGAGATCGGCCTCCAGCGGCCGCGGGTACGCCTCGAAGTCTTCGCCCGCGCCGAACTGCAGCGGGTTCACGAAGATCGAGGTGGCCACGACGGTGTTCGGCAGCCGCTTCGCGCGGCGGATCAGCTCGCGGTGCCCTGCGTGCAGCGCGCCCATGGTCGGCACGAGCGCCAGCTTGCGGCCGACGCCGTGCAGCGCCCGGCTGACCTGGCTCATCTGCTCCGGCGACGCGAACGTGTTCAGGGTGCCGCGGCTGAATTTCGGTGTGGTCACTGGTCTGGGTGCCCTTCGGCGGGATCGTCGAGGAGTTCGGTGAGGTCTTTGGCGGCCGCGGTGTCCAGCAGCCCGGCAGCCGTCGAACGCGCCACCGTGCGCCTGGCCAGCGCGCGGTAGGCCGGCGCCACGTCCGGCGCCCGGTCCGCCAGCACCGCGAGGTGCTTGCGGACGGTGCCGAGATCGCCACGCGCGACCGGGCCGGTGAGGGCGCGGTCGCCGTGTCGCAGCACATTATCCAATGCCGCCGAGAGCAGTGGCGCGACCAGGCGTTCGGATTGCCCGATTCCGGCCTGCCGCAACAGGTCCGCGCAGTCGGCGACCAGCGTCATCAGGTGGTTTGCGCCGTGGGCCAACGCAGCGTGGTAGAGCGCACGCGCAGAGTCGGGGATCCGCACCGGCTCGGCACCCATCTCGACGGTCAGCGCTTCGCCGACGTGCCACGCCGCCTCGTCGTCCTCGGCCGCCGTGACGCCGATGCTGCAGGCGGCCAGCCGCTCGAGGTCCTCCTCGCGGCCGGTGAACGTCATCACCGGGTGCAGGGCCAGCGGCAGGGCGCCGGCCTCGGCCGCGGGGTCCAGCACGCGGATGCCGTGCGCCCCGGAGGTGTGCACGACGATCTGCCCGGGCCGCAGCGACCCGGTGGCGACGAGCCCCCGCACCATGCCTTCCAGCGCGTCGTCGGGGAGGGCGAGCAGCACGAGATCCGCCCGGCGCACGGTTTCGTCGGGCGGCAGGAGGGGCACGTCGGGGAGGAGGCGTTCGGCCCGCGCCAGCGACGAGGCGGACAGTCCGGACGCGGCGACCACGGTGTGCCCCGCCCGGGCCAGCGCGGCGCCGAGCACGCTGCCCACCCGGCCGGCGGAAACGACGCCGACCGCGAGGCGGGCGGGCCGCATCATGGCGTGCGCCTGTGGACGCTCATGGTTGGCAGACTCCCTCTGCTCTCGTTCCAGTCCCGCTCCGGGTACCGGACGACGGCGCGAGACTAACTCGGGCAAGCGGGCGCCGTTGAGCCCGGGTGACCAGCTTCACCCGGACCGGGTCACCCGCGAGCGGCCTCGCCGACGAGGCGCGTCGCAGCTCCACCTCGACCCGGGTCACCCGCGGGCAGCCTCGAGGTCGCGCAGGCGGGCGCTCTCACCGCCCAGGCACGTCACCCCGCCGCCGCCCACCCGGGTCAGCCGCGGGCGGCCTCGTCGGCGAGGCGCGTCGCCTCCGCGCGAGCCGCCTTCAGCGTGCGCAGGAGCTCCTCCTGGCGCTGCTGTTCGGCGTCGGTGTGGAGCTGGTGCCGGTCGAGGAACGCGAGCTCCGTCACGCTCGCCTGGTAGACGCTGACGGCCTTCGCGGCCCGCTTGCCGGACTGGCGTTTCGCCTGGCGGCGCCAGGCCCGGCGGCCGGACAGGCTGGCCAGCAGGTCGACCTCCGAAGGCGCGATCCACCGCGCCGCGGCCATGTGCGGCAGCGCGGCGGCGATGATCCGCTGCTCCCGTTTCCGCTGCAGGACGACCAGGTAGACGACGCCGAGGAACAGCGGCAGCATGATCAGGAAGTAGACGGTGAGGAACTTCGACCCGCCGAGCAGCGCGGCGCTGTTCCACAGGGCGTGCAGGCAGACGGCGGCCAGGTACCCGGCGATCGGCGCGATGACCTTGAGCGCCTTGGTGCCCGTCCGCGCGGCGATGCCGATCCCGATGCCGGTGAGCACGGCGAACAGCGGGTGCGTGAACGGCGCGAGCACGCCCCGCAGGAAGAACGCCGTGATGACGCCCTGGCTGTGCCCGTCACCGAAGCCGTAGTCGGCGAAGGCGCGCCCGAAGTAGTAGATGTTCTCGGTGAAGGCGAACCCGGCGGCGCTGAAGCCCGCGTAGACGACGCCGTCCACGACGCCGTCGAACTCGCTTCGCCGGCGCCAGAGGATCAGCACGACGAAGAGCGCCTTCGCGGCCTCCTCGACGACGGGGGCGGAGATGAGCGCGGCGACGGTGTTGCCGCTGCCCTGGCCGAGCAGCTGGTCCCCGACGGCCTCGGCGGTGGTGTTGATGAGCAGCGCGGTGATGGTCGCGATGCAGGCGCCCCAGGCGAAGGCGAGCAGCAGGAACTTGGCGGGTTCGGGCTCCCACCGGTCGACCCACAGGAACCCGGCGACGACACCGGCCACGGGCACGAGCGCGGCGAGCACCCCGATGGTGACGGCGAGGGGCCCCACCCGCGCGGTGGCGAGCCCGAACAGGAACAGGCCGCACAGGGCCACCACGATCAGCCCGAGCACCGGCAGCAGCACGGTGACCCGGCGAGGCCGCCGTCCGCGATCAAGTGCCGTCGCGGGCGAGAGGGTTCCGCTCACAGCGGGTCACCCTACGCAGAGGCCCGCACGACCGGAATGCCGCCTGGCACACACGGCGCGCCGCCCGCCCGCGGGAGGGCGGCACGGCCCGCGGGTGCGCCGCCCGGCCCGCGGGTGCGCCGCCGCGATGCGCCCCAATGTGGCGTTGGGTGCGTCCAACGCACCCAATGCGGCGTTCGGTGCGTCCAACGCACCCAATGTGGCGTTGGGTGCGTCCAACGCACCCAACGCCACATTGGGGCGCTTGGGGCTCAGTCCTCCGCGCGCCGGCGGCGGCGGGGCGTCGAGCCCGTGCCGCCGTTTGCCGCGAGGAGCTCGCTCACCGAACGGCCCGCTGCGTGGGAACCACTGCCGGGCGCCGGCTCGGGGGCCGCGCGGCGGCCGTTGTGCGCCCCGTTGTGGGTTCCGTTGTGGCCGTTCTGCTGCTGCTCGACCTCGGCCGGGTCCACCGGCGCCATGCCGCGGCGGGACATCGAGGCGCGCTCCGCGACCATGCCCTCCCAGGCCGGCGGCTCGCCGTCCGGACGGCGGCGGCGGCCTCCGCCCGGCGGCTCGGCGGCTGCCGACGGCTGCTGCGAGTCCTCCGGCTTGCGGCGGCGGCCGCCGGAGCGGCCCTGGAAGTTGCGGACCGACTCCGGCAACGTCGGGTTCGCCAGCGGCTCCTCGGCCTTGGCAGCCTCCGCGGGCGCGCGGTGCGAACCACCGTGCCGGGACGGTGGCTCCTCCAGGATCGGCGACATGTCGGCCCGCGAGAACTGCTCCAGCCGCGACGGCCGACGGCTGTCGGCGGCCGGGACCGGCGTGGTCGGCGGCACCACCGGCGGCAGGTCGGTGCGCGACGGCTGCCGCGGCGCCGGCTTGTTGCTCGGCACCGGCGTCGTCGGCGGGACGACCGGCGGGATGTCCGTCCGCGAGGCCACGGCGTCCCGTGGCATCGGCGGCTTCGGCTCGGGCGGCTTCGGCCGGTTCGGCCGCTGGCGCTCGGCGAAGTCGTCGCGGTTCTGGAAGGCGGCGCTCAGGTCCTTGACCGGACGGATGTCCGAACGCGACATCTCCGACGGCTTCGGCGGCGGCACACTGGCCGCCGGCCGCCCCGGCACCGGCCGCGGCGGCTCGGGCGCCTTGCGCGGCTCGGGACGCCCGCCGTTCGGCTGGCCGCCGACGCGCGGAATGTCCGGGCGGGACATCTCGACGCGCGGAATGTCCGGCCGGGACATCTCCACCCGCGGAATATCGGGCCGCGACATCTCCACCCGAGGAATATCGGGCCGCGACATCTCCACCCGAGGAATGTCCGGCCGGGACATCTCGACGCGCGGAATGTCCGGGCGGGACATCTCCACCCGCGGGATATCGGGCCGCGACATCTCCACGCGCGGAATGTCCGCACGCGACGCTTCACCGCGCGGGACGTTCGGCCGTGGCGCCTCAGGCCGCGGCATCTCCGGCCGTGGCATCTCCGGCCGTGGCATCTCCGGCCGTGGCATCTCCGGCCGTGGCATCTCGACCCGAGGGATCTCCGGCCGTGGCATGTCGGGTCGCGGCATCTCCGGCCGCTGCGCCTCGACACGCGGGATGTCCGACCGCGACACCTCGACCCGCGGAATGTCGGGCCGCGACATCTCCACCCGCGGAATGTCCGGCCGGGACACCTCGGCGGGGCGGATGTCCGATCGCGACATCTCGGCCCGGCGCGCGGGCGGCGGCTCGGGGCGGCGGATCTCCGTCTTCGGCTCGGACGGCCGGCGGATCTCGGTCTTCGGCTCGGACGGGCGCCGGATCTCGGTCTTGGGGTCGGCGGGCCGCGGCACGTCCCGGCGCGTCGGCTCGGCGGCCGCCTCGGGACGGCGCTCGGGCTGCTTCGCGACCTCGTCCTGTTTCGGCAGGCGCATCGGCTGGGACTCGGCCTGGCGGCGCGCCGCCTCGGCCCGGAGCTCGGCGGCCTTCAGCTCGCGCTGTGCGGCGTTCAGCGCCGGGTCGACCGGCGGCACCGGCGGACGGCGCTCGCTCAGCGGCTTCGGCCGGGCGATCTGCTGGGTGCTCTGCACGGAGACCGGGGCCTTCGGGGCCGGCTTGCCGCCGAAACCCTTGCCCTTGCCGAGGCCGCCCTTGCCGTTCGCGGGCTTGCCGTTCGAGGCCTTGCGGCGGCGTTCGTCGAGGACGCGGTCGATCAGCTCGGTCGGCCGCTCGCCGCCGTCGGGCACCGGCTTCTTGCCGGCCAGCAACTGGGCGGGCTTCTTCTTCGGCGGGCCGTCGGTGACCAGGCGGTTCTCGTCGGACAGCTTGCGCATCCGGGTCGCCTGCGCGGTCAGCGCGACGCGTTCGAGCAGCACCTCGCCGCCGAACAGCGACTGGAGGCTGTCGCGCAGCGCGGACACTTCGGCGCGCAGGGCCTCCAGCTCCTCGCGGCCCTTGGAGTCGGCGACGGAGACTTTTTCCGCCTCCATCTCCAGCTCGTACTCGCGCCGGGCCGCGATCTCGCGTTCCAGCTCCAGTTCGTACACAGCCTGCGCCTCGGCGACCGCGTCCTCGCTCTGTGCCGCGCTCTTGCGGTACTTCACGGCGAGGAAAGCGCCGATCAGGGCGGCCCAGAGGGCCGCGACGATCCCCAGCCGGAGATAGCGGAGGTCGTCGCTGAGCACCAGTGCGAGGGTGGCTCCGATGGCGAGGACAAAGCCGACAACGAGCCACGGCCTGCCCAAGAGGCGGCCGCGCGAGTCGTCACCCACGCCGGTCATGACTGACACCGTACCTGCTCGTAATCCGAACGAGACCTACTCGGTCCAGCGAGCGGTGGGATTCCAGCGCTAACCGGTCGTCCCGCGGGTGTGCTCACGATCGTGGTCGCGGGGGGTCCGGCAGCAGTGTTCGAGCCACAAAGCCGCTGCTACCAGGGCTGCGGAGCACACCGCGCCGACCGCCGCGGCCCGCGTGTCGAGCACCGCGGCGACGAGTTCGTCACGTCGGGGAAAAAGATAGGCGAGCGCCGCGAGCCAGGCGCCCGCCATGAACGCGCCGGCGAGTGACGAAGCCTTGGCGAGAGCCACCGATCGGGCTACCCCGATCGCGCTGACGATCCGGCCGCTCTTGATCCGCGACCGGATCGAGAACGCCAGCCCGACCTCGACCACGGCCAGCACGGCGAAGGTGACGCCGGCGAGCAGCGGCAGCGGCGGCAGCGTGCCGTAGGCCGTCTGGAAGAGCAGGTAGCCGAGACCCAGGCCGAGCAGACCGGCGACCACCAGGTCGCGGGGCCGGGTGAAGTGCATGCCCCAACCGTACCGTGCAAGAGTTGACTCTCCACCGACTGGAGAGTTCATCATGCGTCTTGTGGGCACCACCGCAACCTTCACCATCGGCGAGCTGTCCCGGCGGACCGGCCTGCCGGTCAAGACCATCCGCTTCTATTCGGACGAGGGCCTGCTGCCCCCGACCGAGCGGACCGACGCCGGCTACCGGCTCTACGACGCGGCGGCGATGGCCCGCCTGGAGCTGGTCCGCACGCTGCGGGAACTGGGACTGGGCCTCGCCGACGTCTCCGCCGCGCTGGCCCAGTCGACGACCGTCGGCGAGCTGGCGGTCCGGCACGTGGCGGCGCTCGACGAGCAGATCCGGCGGCTGCGGCTGCGCCGGGCGGTGCTGCGCGCGGTGGCCAAGCGCGATTCCGAACTGGAGGAAGTGAAACTGATGAACCGTCTCGCGTCGATGTCCGACGAGGAGCGCAAGCGGCTGGTCGACGAGTTCTGGGACGAAATGGTCGAAGGCCTCGACATCGACCAGGAGTTCTACCGCCGGATGCGGGCCGGGAAGCCGGAGCTGCCGGACGACCCGTCGCCCGAGCAGCTCGAGGCCTGGATCGAGTTCGCCGAGCTGGTCCAGGACCCGGACTTCCGGGCCCTGATCCGCCGCATGAGCGAAACCCAGGCCAAGCAGATCGAGGACGGCGAGTTCGAGCAGCCGCCGGAAGGCTGGCAGCAGTACTGGCAGGATTGGTCAGCTCGCGCGGAAGCGGCCATCGCGGCGGGCGAACCACCCACGTCGGAGACGGGGCAAGCGCTTGCGGCCGACCTGGCGGCGGCCTCCGCCCGCGACGACCAGGACCCGGCATCGCCGGAGTTCCGGGCGGAACTGGCGGACCGGTTCGCCATGAGCGGCGACCCGCGGGCCGAGCGCTACTGGCAGCTGCTGGCGACGATCAACGGCTGGCCGCCGATCCCGACGGCCCAGCCGGCGGTGCGCTTCATGATCGAAGCCCTGCGCGGCTGAGCGCACCGGCACAACCGTTCAGCGACACCCCGGGAACGGACCGTAACGAAATCGGCCGATTCGCCGATGTGAATCCGTCTCGGGTCCGCGTCAGCGCAGCGCGAGGTCCGTCCGGCGGACCGTGGCCACCTCGTCCGCCGGGCGGCCCTTCAGCAGCTCGACGATCGGGCCGTGGCCCGGCAGGACCGCGTCCGGGGCGATCTCCACCCACGGCACCAGCACGCTCGCGCGATCCGGCGTCCCCGGGTGCGGCAGCAGCAGCTCCGGGTCCTCCGACGTCACGCCGTCCACCGTGACGACGTCGACGTCCAGGGTGCGCGGGCCCCAGCGCAGCTCGCGGACGCGGCCCGCCGCCTGCTCCGCCGCCTGGCCCGTACGCAGCCACGCCCAGTGGTCGCGGGCCGGGTCGTCGACCAGGCACACCGCGTTGAGGAAGTCCGGCTGGTCTTCCACGCCCCACGCCTTCGTCTCGTACACGCTCGACACCGCGACCAGGGCCGGCCGGACCGCGTCCAGCGCCAGCTGCAGGAACCCCAGCCGGTCGCCCAGGTTGGACCCGAGCGAAAGCACCGCCCGGCTCACCGGTCGCGCCGGACCGTGACCGCCACGTCGTCGAACGTCAGCGGGATCGGCGCCGACGGCTTGTGCACCGTCACCTCGACCGCACTCAGGCGCTCGTCGCGCATGACCTCGTCGGCGATCTTGCCCGCGACGCTCTCGATGAGGTCGTACGGCTCGCCCGCGACGATCCCGGCCGCCAGCTCGGCCAGCTCGCCGTAGTGCAGGGTCTTGGTCAGGTCGTCCGACGCGGCGGCCGGACCGAGGTCCAGCCACACCGTGACGTCGATGACGAACTCCTGGCCATCCCGCTTTTCGTGCTCGAAGACGCCGTGGCGCCCGAACACGCGCAAGCCGGTCAGCGTGATCCGGTCAGCCATCCGTCCTCCAAGCGGCGGCCACCGCGACCGCGTCCAGCGAAGCCCCGACCTCGTGCACCCGCACGCCCCACGCACCGGCCGCCGCGGCAAGCGCGGAGATCGCCGCCGTGGCGTCCTCCCGCCCGTCCGGCGGGCGGGGTGTTCCGTCCTTGCCGGACAGCAGGCGGCCGAGGAACCTCTTGCGCGAAGCGCCGACGAGCACCGGGAAACCGAGCGAGAGCAACGAATCCAGCCCGCGCAGCAACGCCCAGTCGTGCTCGGCGTTCTTCGCGAAACCGAGCCCGGGATCCAGCACGATGGCGCTCTCGGCCACGCCGGCCGCGAGCGCCGCGTCCACTCTGGACCGCAGTTCGGCCCGCACGTCCGCCACGACGTCCGCGTATTCGGCGAGCGCCTGCATGTCCTTGCTGTGGCCGCGCCAGTGCATCAGCACCCACGGCACGCCGGCCCCGGCCACGACCCGCGCCATGTCCGGATCGGCGAGGCCGCCCGAGACGTCGTTGACGATGTGCGCCCCGGCCTCGAGCGCCGCGGCGGCGACGGCGGCCCGCGTGGTGTCGACCGACAGCGCCATCCCTTCGGCGGCGAGGGTCTTGATCACCGGCAGCACCCGCTGCAGCTCGGTCTCGGCGTCCACCCGGGACGCCCCCGGCCGCGTCGACTCGCCGCCGACGTCGATCAGGTCGGCCCCGCGCGCCCACATCTCGCGGGCGTGCTCCAGCGCCTGGTCGAGCCCGAGGTAGCGGCCACCGTCCGAAAAGGAATCGGGCGTCACGTTCAGCACGCCCATCACGACGCACCGGCCGGGCGCGGGAAGCCCTGCGCTCACCGGCGCGCCTTGATGAGGTCGAGCGCCTCCGCCCGTGACGACGGTGAAGTCTTCAGCACGCCCCGCACGGCGGAGGTGGTGGTGCGGGCACCCGGCTTGCGGATGCCGCGCATGGCCATGCAGAGGTGCTCGGCCTCGATCACCACGATCACCCCGCGCGGCTCCAGCTTCCGCACGATCGCGTCGGCCACCTGCGAAGTCAGGCGTTCCTGGACCTGCGGACGCTTGGCGTACAGGTCGACGACCCGGGCGAGCTTCGAGAGCCCGGTGACCTTCCCGGCGGCGTTCGGGATGTACCCGACGTGCGCGACGCCGTGGAACGGGACCAGGTGGTGCTCGCAGCTGCTGAACATCGGGATGTCCGTGACCAGCACGAGCTCTTCGTGGGACTCGTCGAACGTCTTGTCCAGAACCGAGTCCGGCTCGGTGTACAGCCCCGCGAACATTTCCCGGTACGCGCGGGCGACCCGGGCGGGGGTCTCCCTGAGACCGTCCCGCTCCGGGTCTTCGCCGCAGGCCAAGAGGAGCTCGCGGATCGCCTTCTCCGCCCGGTCGTGGTCGAAGACCGGGCGGTCGGCGTCACTGGGGCTTCTCTGGTCCATCCACGTCACGACGCTCCCCCTCGCTCTGCTGCTGGTTGCCGGCTTGGTCGGCGAACCAGCCGTGCTCACGAGGGCGTTCTTCACCGCCGGGACGCCACGACTGGCCCGGCTGACCGCCCGGCGAGGTCGCGGGCGTCCAGCCCGGAGGGGCACCGTAGTTCGGCGGGCCGCTCTGGCCTGCCGGACCACCCGGCTGGCCGCCGTAGGTCTGCGGCCAGTGCGCCGTGCCGTTCGGGCCGCCGTAGGGACGGCCGCCGTTCGGGTAGGCGCCCGGCTGCGGCGGGGCGTACGGGTTGGCGTTCGGGTCGACCGGGGACGGCGACGGGTACGGCGGGCCACCGGGCAGGTCGCCCGCGCCCTGTGCGGTGCCGACCGGGGTCGGCTCCGGCTTCAGGACCGGCTTCTCCTTCTCCGGCGGCGGCCACGGCTCGCCGCGCTCCATCGCCAGCTCGCCCGGGGTCTTGATCGGCGGCTTGTCCGACGGCGTCCGCTCACCGAACTCGTTGAACACGGTGATGTGCGGGCGCTTCTCGACCGTCGCGAAGATCCGCTCCAGGTCCTTGCGGGTCAGCGTCTCCTTCTCGAGGAGCTCGATGACCAGCTCGTCGAGCACGTCGCGGTAGGTGTTGAGCACGTGCCACGCCTCGGTGTGCGCCGTCTCGATGAGCTTGCGCACCTCCTCGTCGATCTCGTGCGCCACCTCGAGCGAGTAGTCCGCCTGACGGCCCGCCGACCGGCCGAGGAACGGGTCGCCCTGCTCCTGGCCGTACTTGACCGCGCCGAGCCGGGCGCTCATGCCGTACTCGGTGACCATCGCGCGGGCGATCTTCGTCGCCTGCTCGATGTCGGACGACGCGCCGGTGGTGGGCTCGTGGAAGACGAGCTCCTCCGCCGTGCGGCCACCCATCGCGAAGACCAGCCGCCCGATCATCTCGGAGCGGGTCATCAGGTCCTTGTCGTCCTCGGGGACGAGCAGCGCGTGCCCACCCGTGCGGCCGCGCGGCAGGATCGTCAGCTTGTAGACCGGCTCGATGTCCGGCATCGCCCACGCGGCGAGCGCGTGCCCGCCCTCGTGGTAGGCCGTGATCTTCTTCTCCTTCTCGGAGATGATCCGGCTCTTGCGGGCCGGGCCGCCGACGACGCGGTCGACCGACTCCTCCAGCGCCGCGTCGGTGATCACGTGCCCGTTCTGGCGGGCGGTGAGCAGCGCGGCCTCGTTGAGCACGTTCGCCAGGTCGGCGCCGGACATGCCGACGGTCCGCTTGGCCAGGCTGCTCAGGTCGGTGCCCTGGGCGATCGGCTTGCCCTTGGCGTGCACCTCGAGGATCGCCTTGCGGCCGCGCAGGTCGGGCGCGGACACCGGGATCTGCCGGTCGAACCGGCCGGGGCGCAGCAGCGCCGGGTCGAGGATGTCGGGCCGGTTGGTGGCCGCGATCAGGATGATGCCGCCGCGGGCGTCGAAGCCGTCCATCTCGACGAGCAGCTGGTTCAGGGTCTGCTCGCGCTCGTCGTGGCCGCCGCCGAGGCCGGCACCGCGCTGGCGGCCGACCGCGTCGATCTCGTCGACGAAGATGATGCACGGCGCGTTCTGCTTGGCCTGCTCGAACAGGTCACGCACGCGGGACGCACCGACACCGACGAACATCTCGACGAAGTCCGAGCCGGAGATCGTGTAGAACGGCACGCCCGCCTCGCCGGCGACGGCCCGCGCGAGCAGCGTCTTGCCGGTACCCGGCGGCCCGTAGAGCAGCACGCCCTTCGGGATCTTCGCGCCCAGCGCCTGGTAGCGCGCCGGGTTCTGCAGGAAGTCCTTGATCTCGTACAGCTCTTCGACGGCCTCGTCGGCGCCCGCGACGTCCCCGAAGGTCGTCTTGGGCATGTCCTTGTTCAGCTGCTTGGCCTTGGACTTGCCGAAGTTGAGGACGCGGTTGCCGCCGCCCTGTGCGTTGTTCATCATCCACATCAGCAGGCCCAGCACGAGGGCGAGCGGGATGGCGAAGATGAGGATCTGCGTCAGCACGCCCTGCTGGGTCACCTTGGTGGTGAACTTGACGCCGGCGTCGCCGTTCTTCGCGGCCAGCAGCTTGTTGTAGATGTCAAGCGCCGCGTTCGCGGGGTACTGCGAAATGATCTGGGTGACTTGCTGCCCGTCGACGTCGATCGGTTTCGCCAGCAGCAGTTTGACCTGCTGTTCCTTGTCCTCGAGGCTGGCTTCCTTGACGTTGTTCGAGGTGATCTGGGAGTTCGCCACCGAGATGGGTGCCTGGGTGTACCCACGATCACTGTCGAAGATCGTGTTGTACGCGAACAACGCCAGCAACCCCGCGACGATCCACAGCAGTGGGTTCCTGAGCACGCTCTTCCGGTTCATACGACTCGGCCCTGGTGGCCTCGACCCTCCCTGGTTGGGCGGCTCCTGTGATACCCGCCATCACGATCTTGACAACCCGTGGTGCCTGGACACCTGCCCATCAGGGTACCGTCCGCTGCCGCGTTCATCCCCTGTGAGCCTCTCGCAGGTCAACGGGCGATACCGCGCCCGGGTTCCCGGCCGGTGTCCCCGCAGTTCACGCTATCGCGTGCCGTCGGACACACTGCTCACCATCTCGCCCAGCCGGGTGCGCAGCGTGGCCGGGTCCGCGGGGGCCACGGTGACCCACTCGCGACCGTCCGTACCTGCGCGGGAGAGGCTCAGGTAGCGCCCGGTCGCGGTGTCGAACCAGGCCAGCACGCGTGACCGCTGCTTGGCCCCGACCTGCGAACGGCTGTTCGCTGCCAGCTGACCGCCGCGCTGCCGGGGCTGTCCGGCGATGCGGCCGTACGCCTCCCGCGGGTCGGCCGTGACGCGTTCGCTCAGCGGTGTCCGGCGCGCCTTCCCGCGCTCCTCACCCGACGACGGCAGCGGCACCGGCACCCGGATCGGCGCAGTGTGCAGGGCGTCGTCCAGCGGGAGTGTGACTGACGCCTCGCTGCCGCGCGGCCCGGTGGGCAGGATCCCGACGACGGCGGAGACCAGGCCGTCCGGCGGGACGTCCCGCAGCCAGATCCCGTCGGCGTCCTGGATCGCGAGCACGCCCTTGGTCTCGTCGGCTGCCGCGAGGACGCCCACCGTCGGGGCTTCGAACTGCGGGATGTGCAGCGCGTCGATGGTCAGCGGGGCGAAGGCCAGCAGGTGCACGGCGTCCTCGATCGGCGGCGCGAGCCTGCCGCGTGGTTCGCGGATGCCGCGCGCCTTCAGCTCGACGTCGACGCGGTGACGCAGCGACACGCGCTCGTCCTCGGTCGCGCCGTGCGACCGGACGATCAGCGGGTACGGCAGCTCCCCGACCCGCGCCGACTCCCACAGGAAGTCGAACGCCAGTGGCGAGAAGAACTCTTGCATCATCACTCTCCCGGATCGGACTCTTGCTCAGCGTAGCCCGCACCCCCGACAAAACCGGGACCGTTCCGGGCCGACTGCGCACGTCCTAAGACCGATCCTCCCCGGGCTCAGACCGCGCTGGCCGTCGCGGCGCCCGCGAGCATTTCACCGAGGCGGTGGCGCAGCGTGGCGGCGTCGGCGGGGGCGATGGTGATCCAGTCCCGGCCGTCGCGGCCGCGGGTGGCCTGGGTGAAGTAGCGGCCCGTTTCGGTGTCGAACCAGCTCAGCACCGGCGTGCGGGTGCGGCCGCCGAGCCGGCTGCGGGCGTTGGCGCCGATCTGCCCGCCGCGCAGCCGCGGCTGGGCGTGCAGCCTGGCCAGCGCCTTGCGGTCGTCGTCGGCCGATGCGCGCTCGTCGCCGTTGCCGCGCCGCTGCAGGAAGTCGCCGCCGGTCAGCTGCTCGAGCGGCACCGTGATCGACTTCTCGGTGCCGCGCGGGGCGCCGGGCAGCAGCGACACGATCGCGCCGGCCAGCCCGTCGGCCGGGCACGGCTGCAGGTGCAGGCCGCGGGTGTCCTGCACGGCCAGCAGGCCTTGGCCACCCAGCACGCCGGCGATCGCGAGCAGCGGTTCGGCGTCCGGGGCGATCAGCTGGACGGCGTCCAGGCTCAGCTCGGGGTTCGCGAGCACGCCGAAGTAGTCCTCGACGTGCGGCTCGGGCCGGCCGCGGCCGTCGGCGAGGCCACGCGCGGTGAGCCCCTCCAGCGTGCGGCGGCGCAGCAGGGCCCGCTCGTCGACGGTCGCGCCGTGCGAACGGATGCGCAGCGGGTACGGCAGCTCGCCCAGCCCGGCGGACTCCCACAGGAAGTCGACCTCGACCGGGGTGAGCAGCTCAGCGTTCGGCATCGAGCCACCCCCAGGAGAAACCGGGCCGGGCACGCTGTCGGCGTGCCCGGCCCGAACGGATCAGCGGTCTTCGTCGTCCCCGGACCACGCGCCGATGACCGGCGGCGGGGTCGCCTGGTTCGCGCCGAAGGCCTCGTCCGGGTCCGCCTCGATGAGGAAGGACGCGTGCGTGTGCTCCTCGTCCTGCTCGCCCTGGGCACCCTGCGGGGCCATGCCGCCCATGCCCGGGCTCATCGGCGGCGGGGTCTGCCCGCCGATGGTGCCCGCGGACGAGACGACGCCCTGCTGCGGCGCCTGGGCCGACGCGGCGCTCTGGCCCTGGCCTTCGGCCGCCGCGAGGCTCGTTTCGTTCTGCGACTTCGCGCCGGACTTGCTGCCCGCGCCCAGCGCCCGCGACGCCAGCGCGCCGAGACCGCCGGCCACGCCGCCGATGCCGAGGCCCAAGCCGACCTTGCCGAGTGGGCTGCCGCCGCCGGACTGCGGGCCGCCCGGGGCGACGTGCCCCGCGCCGGTGCCCGCGCCGGTGGCTGTGCCGCCGGCGCCGTCGCTGCCGAGCGTGGCCGCGTCCGCGCCGAAGCCCGCACCCGCGACGCCGCCGTGGACGCCGTTCGGGCCGACCCCGGCGTGCTGCGCGCCGAACGCGCTGCCGTGGCCGCCGAAGCCCGCGGCACCGGCCGAGAAGATCGCGTCGCTCGCGCCGGGCAGGCTGCCCACCGGGCCGGTGCTGCCGACGCCGTTGACCGCGTTGAACGCGAAGGAGTTGTGCGACGCCGTCGGCTTCATGCCGAGCGACTCGGGGCCGAAGCTCGGGGTCGAGTTGTCGACCTCCTTCATCGCCTGCGTGTAGGCGTTGAAGAACGCGACCTGCTGCGCCTTGACGTCGTTGGCCGCGTCCGCCTGCGCCTTCTGGTCGGCGATCAGCGCCGCCGGACCGCCGGCCAGCGCGGCCGCCATGGACTGCTTGGGGTCGTAGTCCTTCGGGGCGGGCATCTTCTTGACCTCGGCGGCCGCCGCGGCCTGCTTGGCGAGCCGGTCGGACATCGTGTGCGCGGCGTCGGAAGCCTGCGAACCGGAGTTCGCGATGGCCACCAGCGCGCCCTGCGCACCCGCGGCACCCCGGCCCACCCACGCGTTGCCCAGCTCGGAGATCGCGTTGTAGAGGTGGTCGGAGGCCTGCTTCAGCTCGGAGCCGTGGTGCGCCCAGACGTGCCCGGTCGCCTCGGCCGTGCCGGGGTCGTTGTTGTTGACCGCGCCGGCGTAGAGCTGCTGGCTCTCCTGCGCGTTCCAGTTCGGCGGGTTGGCGATCGCCCGGTCGTTGCCCATGTCGAAGCCGCCGGCGCTGCCGCGGGCGTTGTCGACGATGTTCTGCGACGCCGAGTTGTCGCCGAGCGGGACCAGCGAGCCCGGGTCGGTCCCCGTCGGCTGGTCGCTGTCGTTCGGAGCCATGACTACGAGTTCCCCTCTGGACTCAGGCGTTACGGAACGGGTCGGCCGCGGCCTGGTCGATCTCGTGGTACCGGGACATCGCCGTGACGATGCCTTCTTCGGCGGCGGAGTACTGGTCGAGCAGGTTCTGCAGCGCGGCGGCGTAGGAGTCGCCCCCGCCGTCCGCGCGCTGCACGAACTTCGCGGCCATCGCGTTGCCGACCGGGTTGTCGCCGAGCTTCGGCGGCTGGGCCAGCGTGCCCGCGCCGGCGAGCAGGGCCTCGACGGCGTCCTTGCCGGTGCGGATCTTGTTCAGCACGGCCTGCGCGGCGTCGGGGTCGATCCCGACCTGACCCGCCGCGGCCGCGGCCTTGAAGGCGTTCGCGTCGGCAGCGCTGCTGTTCACCATCTGCACTCTCTCCCGTTCCCCCGACCCGGTCACCGCGGGCACGAATGGTCTTCGCATAGGTTAACGCACGTGATCAGAGCCTATGACGCATTCCGCGAAGCCGGGGTTCCGCACATCCGGTAGTTGCGCCGAACGGTTGGCTCAGGCCGTGTAGACCTTGGGGTCCAGGGTGCCGATGTAGGGCAGGTCCCGGTAGCGCTCGGCGTAGTCGAGGCCGTAGCCGACGACGAACTCGTTGGGGATGTCGAAGCCGATGTACTTCACCGGCACGTCCACCTTCACCGCTTCCGGCTTGCGCAGCAGCGAAACGACCTCGAGCGACGCCGGGTTGCGGCTGGCGAGGTTCTTCAGCAGCCACGACAGCGTCAGGCCGGAGTCGACGATGTCCTCGACGATCAGGACGTCCCGGCCCGCGATGTCGCGGTCGAGGTCCTTGAGGATCCGGACGACGCCGGACGACGACGTCGCCGAGCCGTAGGAGGACACGGCCATGAATTCCAGCTGCGTCGGCAGCGGCAGCGCGCGGGCGAAGTCGGTCATGAACATGACCGCGCCCTTCAGGACGCCCACCAGCAGGAGTTCGCCCTGCCCGTTGGCCGGATAGTCGGCGGCGATCTGCGCCGACAGTTCCGCGATCTTGTCCTTGATCTGCTGCTCGGTGACGAGCACGGAGGCGATTTCGCCCTCGTACACGGGTCATTCCCCTCGGGTGGTGGGTTGGGAGACGACGCAGAGCCTGCCATGCGCCCGGCGTGCTTCCAAGTTGCCCGGCAACCAGACGCCGCCCTGACCACGCCACCGGGCGACGAGGTCGTCGACCGCCCGGAGGTGCGCGTCGGTGAGCTCGCGCACACCCGATTGCAGCAACCACCTGCGAAGAACCCGCCGCCGCAGTGCCGCGGGCTCGGCCTCGAGGACCCCGACGGCCAGCCCCTCCACACCGCCCGCGCGGGTGAAGATCATGTCCGCCATTGTGTCCAGCGCCTCATTGTCTTCACGCAGTTGCGCGGCCGTGCGGGCGAGCGCGGCGGCGACCCCGCCGTTGAGGACGTCTTCCAGCAACGGCAGGACTTCGGTGCGCAGCCGGACGCGGGTGAAGCGCGGCTCGGCGTTGTGCGGGTCGTCCCACGGCTCCACGCCGAGCTCCGCGCACGCGGCCCGGGTGGTGGCGCGGCCGACGGCGAGCAGCGGCCGTCCCCACGGCGGGTCGTGCGGCCGCATCCCGGCGACGCTGCGCGGGCCGGACCCGCGGCCGAGCCCGAGCAGGACCGTTTCGGCCTGGTCGTCGAGGGTGTGGCCGAGCAGGACGAGCTCGTGCCCGGCGAGCGCCCGGTAGCGGGCCTTGCGGGCGGCGGCTTCCGGGCCGCCCGGGCCGGTGACGTCGACCCGGCGCACCTCGGCTTCGTCGACGCCCAGCGCCTTCGCCGCGGCGGCCGCGTCGGCCGCGACCTTCGCGGAGCCTTCCTGCAGCCCGTGGTCGACGACCAGCGCCCGGACGACGTGCCCGCGGTGGCGCCCGACGTGCGCGGCGGCCTCGGCCAGCGCCAGCGAGTCCGCGCCGCCGGACACCGCCACGCACAGCTCGTGCGGCCCGGTGACGCTCTCGAGGAAGCCACGCACGGCCCGGCGGACGGCCGCGACCGCCGGCCCGGTCATCCGTGCAGGCGCCGGACCCACGCCGCCGGGTCGGAGATCTCGGCGCGCGACGGCAGGGTGTTCGGCGACCGCCAGACGGCGTTGAAGCCGTCCATGCCGACGGCGTCCACGACGTGCTTCGTGAACTTCGCGCCTTCTTCGTACTGACGGATCTTCGCGTCGACGCCGAGCAGCGCGCGCAGCAGCCGGTCGAACACGCCGCCGCCCTTGCGCCGGGCGGTGAACCGCGCCCGGATCGTGTCGACGCTCGGCACGACCTGCGGGCCGACGGCGTCCATCACGTAGTCGGCGTGCCCCTCCAGGAGCGTCGAGAGCGCGAGCAGCCTGTCGAACACCGCACGTTCCTTCGGCGACTGGAGCAACTCGGCCAGGTTGAGCTTCGGGCCCTGCTTGATCGCTTCGGGCAGCCTGCCGAACAGGTCGGACAGGCCGTCGGTGCCGCCAATGCCGCTACTGGTAAGCCCGGAAACGAGCCGTTCGACCTCGTCGGCGAAGTAGTCGCGCAGCCACCTGACCGCGGTGAACTGCAGCCGGTGGGTGCACTCGTGCAGGCACACCCAGAGCCGGAAGTCGTGGCCCGGCACGTCCATCGCCTGCTCGGCGGCGACGACGTTCGGCGCGACCAGCAGCAGCGTGCCTTCCTTGTCCGGCCCGCCGAAGGGGTCGTACTGGCCGAGCACGCGGCTGGCGAGGAACGCGAGCACCAGCCCGGTCTGCACGCCGGCGCCGCCGGCCAGGATC
Organism: Amycolatopsis tolypomycina; assembly: GCF_900105945.1. NCBI lineage: Bacteria > Bacillati > Actinomycetota > Actinomycetes > Pseudonocardiales > Pseudonocardiaceae > Amycolatopsis > Amycolatopsis tolypomycina. The sequence goes on from NZ_FNSO01000004.1 coordinate 7,908,767, forward strand.
GGCCCGAGCGGGCCGCCCTGCTGCGGCAGCGCGCGCCCGGTCAGCTCGCCCAGCCCGGCCGCTGCCGATCTCACCCAGCCCGGGCGGTCGACGACCTCGCCGGGCAGCAGCGGCAGGTCGAGCCCCAGGTTCGTCAGCTGCCGCACGTGCCCCTCGGCCTCGACGGTCAGCTCGCGCAGGTCGGTGACGGCCTCTTCGGCCCGTTCCCGCGGCACCTGCGGGCCGCCGCGCACCAGCAGTGCGCCGGTCTGCGCGGCGATCGCCCAGTCGACCATGGGCCGGGTCTGCGTTTCCTGACTCACCCTTCCGACGCTACCCGGCCGGTGCCGGTTTCCGGCCACGATCTTCGTACGGTTCGGCTTCCGCTAGGCGCAGCCGCACTTGCGGAGGCTCGTCGCGAGGACGTCGAGGGCGTCGCGACCGGAGTCGGTGTCGGAGCCGTTGGACATGAACGCGAACACCAGCACCCGGCCGTCCTGGTCGAGGACGAGCCCGGCGAGGGTGTTCACGCCGGTGAGCGTGCCCGTCTTGGCCCGCACCCAGCCGCGGCCGGCCTGCGACGCCGCCGTGTCGAAGCGCTTGTCGGCCAGGGTGCCCGAGCCGCCGGCCACCGGGAGGCCGGCCAGCACCGGGCGCAGCTTCGCCGTGTTCGGGTTCTTGCCGTCCTGCGCCGCCGCGGCCGCCAGGAGCTGGGTCAGCAGCCGGGCCGGGATGCGGTTGAGCGACGAGATGCCGCTGCCGTCGGACAGCGCGACGCCCGAGACGTCGAAGCCGGCGTCCTTGAGGACCTTGATGGTCGCCCTGGCCCCGCCGGCGTAGCTGGCCTCCTCGCCGCTCGCGAGCGCGACCTGCCGGGCGACCGCCTCGGCGAGGACGTCGTCGGACAGCTCCATCAGGTCGGACACCAGCTGGGTCAGCGGAGCCGACTTCACCTCGCCGACGACCTTCGCGTCCTTGGGCGCGGTCGCCTGGCCGCCCGCCGAAGCACCCAGCTTCGAGGCGATCGTCTGGGCGAGCGCGCTGCCCGCGTTCGCCGTGCGCTGCGAGTTGTTGTCCTTGGGGTTGATCCGGCCGCCGTCGGCCATCACGGGCGCCATCTGCGTCGCGTACGTCGACGGCGCGTCGCCCGCCTCCCAGCCCGGCGCGGTCGTCGCGCCCTTGAACAGCGTCAGGTCGACCTGCACCTTCTTGACGCCCGGCACGGCCTTCTTGACCTGCGCGACGAGGTCGTCGACGTGCGCGGCCCCCGGGTACAGCGGGGACTCGGTGCCCAGCGGCAGGTTGGTCAGGGTCGTGTCGCCGCCCCCGACCAGGATCACCGTGCCCGGGTCGGCGCCCTGCACGATCTTGGTCGAGAGGCGCAGGTTGTGGTCGAGGGAGAGCAGCGCGGCCGCCGACGTGAGCACCTTCGTCGTCGAGGCGGGCGTCACCGGCGTCGACGAGCCGTGGTCCCACAGCACGGTCCCGGTCACCGGGTCGATCACGCTGCCGGTGAGCTGCCCGAGCGCGCTGTTCCCGGCCGCCGAGGCCAGCACGGCCTTGACGCCGTCCGCGGTCGGCGCGGCGCCGGACGTGGCGGGCCCCTGCAGCTGCCGCGTGGCCGCGGCGGGCGACGGCGGGTCGCCCTTCGGCGCGTTCGGCGCCCAGGGCAGGGCCAGCCGGTTCGCGACCTTCGGGGTCGCCGCGGCGACCCCGCCACCGGCCAGCACCAGCAGGACGACCACGACGAGCGCGATGAGCTTGCCCTTGCGCCGCTTCTTCGGCGGCTCACCCTCCGACGGCGCCTCGGCCGCGGGCGGCGGCTCCGTCTGGGGCGGTTCGGTCCGCGGCTGGGGCTGCTGCTGGAAGACGCCGGGGAAGGAGGAGGGCCGCTCGATCCCGACGGTCGCCTCGGCATCGAACCGCCGGCCGTCCGGCTCGATCCGCTGCGGCCGGGCCAGCGACCCGGCCGACGCCGACGGCACCAGCCCCCGCGGCGGCTCCGGCGGCAGCGCGGGACGGCGTTCACCCGGCTCGGCGGGCCGGTCGCCGGCGCGGTCCTCCCGCAGCTCGATGCGCTGGCTCCAGGGCTGGGAGTCCTGCTCTTCGCGACGCTGCGCGGCTCCGCGGCTCAGCTGCTCTTCGCGGCGCTGCTGTTCTTCGCGCCAGTGCTGCAGCTCTTCGCGCCATTGTTGCGGTTCTTCGTCCCGGGGCGGGACGTGCCGCTCGACCGGCACCACGGGCACCGGCCCGGACGGCTTCATTTCGATGTACTGGGTGCTCTCCCCGGCCGAGGACACCGCTGGCGGGGCGGCTTTCGGCTCGGGCCGCTCGACGCGGATGTACTCGGTGCCCTCGTCGGCGGGCTTGGCCGCGGAGGGCTGCTGGGCCGCCCCGGACGGCTTGGCCGCGGACGGCTGGCCCACGGGCGGCTGCTGCCCGGCGGACGCCTGCTGGGCTGCCGGGGGCTGAGCCGGCGCGGACGGCTTGGCCGCGGACTGCTGGCCGGCGGGCGGCTGCTGGCCGGCGGCTGCCTGCTGGGCTGCCGGGAACGGCTGCTGGCCCACGGGGGGCTGGGCCGGCGAGGGCTGCTTGCCGGCGGGCGGCTGCTGGGCTGCCGGCGACTGCTGCTGCCCGGGCTGCTCGGCCCGGATGTACTCGGTGCCCTCACCATCCGGCTCGCCCGCCGCCGGCTGCTGCCGTGCCTCCGCCGGCTGCTTCGGCTCCCGGCTGCCGAGGCGGTCGGCCAGGTCCTGCTTGGCCGGCGGCGGCGGGGGCGCCGGCTCCTCCGCGGGCGCGTTCAGCCCCGGGATCGGCTCGGGCGGGACGTTCGGCGCAAACCACGACCCCTTCGGCGCCTCACTGCCTGTGACCTTCGGCACGCCCGGGCTGCCGCCGGTGGCCTTCGGCGGGTCCGGCAGCGCCATCGGCGTGGTCTCCCGCGCCCCGGACGACGAGCCGTCTTCGTCCGACGAAGGCCACATCGGCTGGTCGTTTTCCGGCACCCACCACTCCTTCTCACCTGCCCCGGGAGGGGCCAAGCTCACATGCCGCGTGGCCGACATCGATGCGGCCCCCCGGCAGGGCGTAGTCCACACTAGGAGACGTCAAGACAGTCATGAAGGTTGCCGCCCGCGTCGCGGGTATGCCCGGATCTGAAGAAGCAGCGAGGACGGCGTGGAGTTCGACGTCACGATCGAAATCCCCAAAGGGGAGCGCAACAAGTACGAGGTCGACCACAAGACCGGCCGCATCAAGCTGGACCGGACCCTGTTCACGGCCACCCAGTACCCGGCCGACTACGGGTTCATCGACGACACCCTCGGCCAGGACGGCGACCCGCTCGACGTGCTCGTCCTCGTCCAGGAGCCGACGTTCCCGGGCTGCCTGATCCGCTGCCGCGCGATCGGCATGTTCCGGATGACCGACGAGAAGGGCCCGGACGACAAGGTCCTCGCGGTCCCGACCAACGACCCGCGCCTCGAGCACCTGCGGGACATCCACCACCTGAACGAGTTCCACAAGCTGGAGATCCAGCACTTCTTCGAGGTCTACAAGGACCTCGAGCCCGGCAAGAGCGTCGAAGGCTCGACCTGGGTCGGCCGCACCGAAGCCGAAGCCGAGATCAAGCGCTCGCTCGAGCGTGAGACCGACCGCTTGGCCAAGGAAGAGGCCAACGGTCACTGACCTGTGAAAAGGCCCCCTCGGAAGTTTCCCGAGGGGGCCTTTCCCATGCGATCAGTGCGCGAGGGCGAGCGCCGGGGCGTCCGCTTCGGCTTCGGCGCGCTGCTCCATCGCCGACTTGTCCGACAGCGGCTTCTCCTTGAGGAACCACACCAGCGCGAAGCCGACGGTCAGCACGATCCCGCCGACCAGGAACACCGTGCTCATCGACTCGGCGAAGCCCTGCAGGATCGGCCGGGCCAGCGTCGGGTCGAGCGTCGACAGGAACGACGTGTCGTTGACGTCGAGGCCGCCTTGCAGCTGCTTCGCGAACTCCGGGTGCTGCGCCAACGCCGCCGTGTAGGCCGGCGTGGTCATCGCCGAGCGGAGGGCGTTCGCGATCCGGTCGCCGACCGTGCCGAACAGGATCGACAGGAACACCGCGGTGCCCGCCGTGCCGCCGATCTGCCGGAAGAACGTCGCCGCCGAGGTGGCGACGCCGATGTCCTGCGGGCGGACGTCGTTGGTCGCGGCCAGCACCAGCGTCTGCATCGAGGCGCCGAGGCCGAGGCCGATCACGAAGGCGATCACCATGACCAGCGCCAGCGAGCTGTCGACGGTGATCGTGGACAGCGCGAACAGCGCCGCCGCCATCAGGCCGACCCCGGCCACCGCGAACATCTTGTACCGGCCGGTCCGCGAGATCACGGCGCCGCTGCCCATGCTGGCGATCATGATGCCGAGCGTGAGCGGCAGCATCTGCAGGCCGGCCTGGGTCGGCGTGGCGCCCTTGACGATCTGCAGGTAGAGCGGCAGCGACATCATCGCGCCGAACATCCCGGCACCCTGCACGACGGTGACCATGGTCGACATCCGGAAGACGGACCGCTTGAACAGCCGCAGCGGCAGCAGGGCGGCGTCACCCATCCGGCGTTCGATCCCGACGAAGGCGGCCACCCCCAGGGCACCGACGACGTACATGGCGATCGAGGCGGTGGAGCCCCAGCCCCACTCGCGGCCCTGCTCGGCGACGAGCAGCAGCGGGACCAGGCCGGTGGCCAGCGCCACGGCACCCCAGTAGTCGACCTTCTGGTCCACGCGGGTGTGCGGGAGGTTCAGCACCTTGGTGACGACGACCAGCGCGGCCAGCGCGATCGGGACGTTGACCAGGAAGACCCAGCGCCAGCCGGTGATGCCGGCGAAGGAGTCGATGCCGGCGAAGAACCCGCCGACGACCGGCCCGGCCACGCTCGAGATCCCGAAGACGGCCATGAAGTAGCCCTGGTACTTGCTGCGTTCCCGCGGCGCGGTGATGTCGGTGATGATCGCCAGGGCCAGTGACATCAAGCCACCGGCACCGAGGCCCTGGAAGGCCCGGAAGGCGGCGAGCTCGTACATCGACGTCGCCATGCCGCTGGCGAGCGAGCCGACCAGGAACAGGGAGATCGCCGTCAGGTACATGGGCTTGCGGCCGTAGAGGTCGGACAGCTTGCCGTACAGCGGCGTCGAAAGCGTGGCGGTGATGAGGTAGGCGGTGGTGGCCCAGGCCTGCAGGGACAGGCCGTGGAGCTCGTCGGCGATGGTGCGCATCGAGCTCGACACGATGGTCTGGTCGAGTGCGGCGAGGAACATGCCGAGCATCAGCCCGGACAGCACGGTCAGGATCTGGCGGTGGGTCAGTTTGCCGTTCGTCGCGGCTGCTCCTTCCGCCGTGGTGGTGTCGCTCATGGGGTCTCCCTCGAAGTCTTCGCAGTTGCTTGTAACTCTCAACTACTTGCTTCGACCAACTATTCCCCGGACGCTTGTATCGTGCAACCAAATATCCTGTGACCCCGGACACGCCGAAGGCGGGCACTTTCACGTGAAAGTGCCCGCCTTCGGGAGGGGGTCAGGCGGAGTAGCCCGGGATCGGGAACGGCGCCAGGAACTCGCGGATCTCCGCGGCGATCGTGTCCAGGGCGGCCTCGTCGTCGGCCGCGGCCGCGGTGATCGTCCGGTCGATCCACGCCGCCACCTGCACCTGGTGCTCCGGCTTCAGGCCACGGGTGGTGATCGCCGACGTGCCGAGCCGGATGCCGGACGGGTCGAACGGCTTGCGCGGGTCGAACGGCACCGTGTTGTAGTTCAGCTCGATGCCCGCGCGGTCGAGGGCCTGCGCGGCAGGCTTGCCCGCGACACCCTTGTTCGTCAGGTCGATCAGCAGCAGGTGGTTGTCGGTGCCGCCGGACACGAGGTCGTAACCGCAGGCGAGCAGCGCGTCGGCCAGCGCGCGGGCGTTCGCGACGATCGTGTGCGCGTAGTCGGAGAACGACGGCTGCTGCGCCTCCCCGAGCGCGACGGCGATCGCCGCGGTCGTGTGGTTGTGCGGGCCGCCCTGCAGGCCCGGGAACACGGCCTTGTCGACGGCCTTCGCGTGGTCGGCGTCGGAAAGGATCATCGCGCCGCGCGGGCCGCGCAGCGTCTTGTGCGTGGTCGTCGTGATCACCTGCGCGTGCCCGACCGGCGACGGGTGCGCGCCGCCCGCGACCAGGCCGGCGATGTGCGCGATGTCGGCGACGAGCACCGCGTCCACCTCGGCGGCGATCTCGGCGAACGCCGGGAAGTCGATCGTGCGCGGGATCGCCGTGCCACCGGCGAAGATCAGCTTCGGCCGGTGCTGACGCGCGAGGTCGCGCACCTGGTCGAGGTCGACGCGGCCGGTCTCCTTCGCGACGCCGTAGCGCACCGGGGTGAACCACTTGCCGGTCGCGGACACGCTCCAGCCGTGCGTGAGGTGGCCGCCGTCCGGCAGCGCCATGCCGAGCACGGTGTCGCCCGGCTGCGCGAAAGCCAGGTACACGGCCAGGTTCGCCGGGGAACCGGAGTACGGCTGGACGTTCGCGTGGTCCGCGCCGAACACGGCCTTCGCCCGCTCGATGGCGAGCTGCTCCACCTGGTCGATGAACTGCTGGCCCTCGTAGTACCGCTTGCCCGCGTAGCCCTCGGAGTACTTGTTGGTGAGCACGCTGCCGGTCGCTTCGAGCACGGCCTGCGAGACGTAGTTCTCCGAGGCGATCAGGCGGATCTTGTCGTGCTGGCGCTTCGCCTCGTCTTCGACGAGCCCGGCGATCGCGGGGTCGGCCGTGGCGAGCGCGTTCAGTGCTGGCTGGTGTGTCATGGCGTACTCCGGCTCTGGAGTGGCCTTCACCCAGGCGCGCGGTGCCGGCCTCGTCGTCGCTTCCCGGTGGTGCTCCACCTCGATGGCGCCAGTCGCTGCTGCGCGTAAGAGCCTAGTCCACACCGCTCGAAGCTCGACGGTGTTCGGCGCACCACTTGCGGGTGCACCCGGACGTGCGGTCGCAGAACGGTCGCGCGCAGGTCGCACACCGCTTGACGCGGCGCCAGCCGCCGACGGTCACCAGTTCCGCCAGGCCCGCCGCACCCGCGGCCAGCTCACCGGTTTCCGCGAACGGCGTCACGTAGACGATCCGCCACACCGCACCGGTGTCGACGAGCCGCGGCCGCGCTCCCGCCTCGGCCAGCACGGCGTTGAGGCGGCGCGCGGCCGCGTGTTCGTCGGGCAGCTGCGCGGCGATCGCGCACAGCTGCGGATTTCCCTGGCGCAGCAGCCGTTCCGCGACCCCGAGCTCGGGGTCGAGCGCGTGGAACGGCGGCACGACCGCGTGCTTGCGCACTCAGTCGACGACCACGACGCCCATGGACCGGGCCGTGCCCGCGATCGTGCGCATCGCCGCCTCGACGTCATCGGTGTTGAGGTCCGGCAGCTTGCGCTCGGCGATCTCGCGCAGCTGCTGCGTCGTCAGCTTTCCCGCGACCTCGTGCCCGGGCCGCGCGGAACCCTTGTCCCCCAACGCCTTCTTGATGAGGAACGACGTCGGGGGCGTCTTGAGCCGGAGCGCGAACGAGCGGTCCTCGAACACCGAGACGACCACCGGCACGATGTCGCCGCGCTGGCTCGCCGTCGCCGCGTCGTAGGCCTTCTTGATCTCGACGAGGTTGACCCCGGTCTGCCCCAGCATCTTGCCGAGGTCGACGACCGGGGCGTTGCCCGCGGTGAGTTCCAGGGTGACCTGGTGGGTGAGCTTCTTCGTCTTCGGAGCCATGCCCCGAAGCTAGGGTCTCCAGTTACTGGAGGGTCAAACCGGTTTGGTGCCCGCGCGGTGCCGCCGAGCCAGCTCCTGGTAGATCGCCGCGTTGTGCTCGACCCACATCCGCGCCGAGTCGGTCAGCGGGACGAACTTCTTCGCCGGGCTGCCCATCGCGATCACCTCGTCCGGCACCTCCGTCGCCGGCGTGACCGTCGCCCCGGCCGCGACCAGCGCCCGCGCGCCGATCTTGGCCTTGTCGAGCACCGTCGAGCCGTTGCCGATCAGTGCCTGCTCCCCGATCGTGCAGTCGTGCACCAGGCACTGGTGGCCCACGGTGACGTTCTTGCCCACTTCGCAGACGCCGTCGTTGACGTGGATCACCGAGTTGTCCTGGATGTTGGCGCCCTCGCGGATGACGATCCGGCCGAAGTCGGCCCGGATCACCGCGCCGTACCAGACCGAGGCGTCCTTCTCGACGACGACGTCGCCGATGAGCGTGGCGGTGGGCGCGATCCAGGCGTCCGGGTGGACCTGCGGGCTGAGCCCTTCGAACGAGAACAGAGGCATGCCCGCACCCTAGACCGCGCCCATCGTGTCAGCCGGTGATCGCCGCGTTGATCAGGATGTCGACGGCCGCGTCGTTGCGGGTCGTCTGCGGCACGATCTGGGTGTCACGCGGGTAGAAGCCCGGGCTGCTGCCCTTCGGGTACATCTCGAAGGTGAAGCTCCAGATCTTGTGCTGCGCCCACATCCAGTCGTTGACGCTGCCGTCGGTGATGTAGAGGTCGCTGGACTGCTGCGGCGTGTAGCCGTTGGTCGCGGCCATCTGCCTGCCGAGCGACTGGAACTTCTGCGCCTCGGCCGCGGTCAGGCCCGGCGCGGTGTCGGCGTAGGTGTAGCCGAACGGCCAGAGCACCAGCTCGGAGTAGGTGTGGAAGTCGATGTGCGTCTTGATCTGCTGGGCGCCGCCGACCACCCGCGAGTTCACCCAGTTCGAGACGGCGCGGGTCTCGGGCGCGGAGAACGCCGCCGTGCCGCGGTAGGTCTCGCTCGACGTCGAGCCCGACGAGCCGCCGCAGCAGCCCCACTTGTAGCCCCAGTTGCGGTTGGGGTCGGTGCCGGGACCCTGGCGGTTCTTGCGCCAGCTGTGGAACGTGCCACCGGAGATGTCGTACTCGGCGCCGTCCGGGTTGACGCTCGGGATCACCCAGATCTCGGTGCTGTCAACGAGCCGCTTGACCGCGCTGTTCGTGGCGTACTGGCTGGTCAGCCGCTGCACGATGCGCAGGCACATCTCGACGGTGAGGTGCTCGCGGGCGTGCTGGTTGCAGGTGAAGAGGACCTCGGGCTCGTTCTCGTCGGTGGCGGCGTTGTCGCTGATCTTGAGCAGGGAGAGCGCGCGGCCTTCGTACGAGTTGCCGACGCTGCCGAGCTTCGTGAGCGACGGGTAGTTCGCGACCGCCTTCTGCAGTTCGGTCTGCGTCTCGGCGTACGTGTGGTAGCCGGTGTAGCCGGCCGGGAAGTCGGCGGCGGCCGCCGCGCCCTGCGACCGGTTGACCTTGCCGAGCGCCTTGACGCCGAAGCCCTGCGCGCGCAGCTGGGCCGCTTCGCCGGGGTTGGCGATGACGGTGGTCGTCGCGCCCTCGGCGTCGAGGATGTCCGCGCCGGTCCGCGCGATCTCAGTGCGTTGCTGGGCGGTGGCGGCGCCGGTCACCTCGTACACCTGCGGGCCGTCGGGCTGGGCGGCACCGGCCTGGCCGCCGGTGGTGAGCACCAAGAGGGCGGCCGCGGCCGCTGCCATGCACGTTCGTGTGCGCATCACGTCTCCTGCTCTCGGGGGTTCCTCGACCTTGGCCGGAGCCGGACAGGAGGCACAATCCGGAGCAGTACGGATCTATTGGGCGTTTCTACCCGTAGTTCGCGAAGCAGAGCGCCTCGATGTCGGCACGCAGCGCGGCGAACGGCCGCGGGCGCACCCGCTGCTGGACGACGGTGCCCAGCAGGTACGACAGGAGCGCACGGGCCCGCGCCCGGGGGTCGTCGACGTCGAGCGGGCCGAGGAGCTCGGCGAGCAGCTCGGTGAGCGACGTGAGCATGACGTCGATGGCCTGCGGGTGCTGCGCGCGCCCGGCGGCGATCCAGTACTCGAACCAGAGGAAGCCGGCGTTCGGGTTCGCGGCGAAGACGCTCAGGTACTCCTCGAGGACGGCGAAGAGCCGCTCGCGGGGTTCGTCGTGCTTCGCGGCGACCTCGCGCAGGCCGGCGGCGAAGGCGGTGATGTGCGCGGCCATCGCCCGGTCGATGAGGACGTCGATGTCGGCGAAGTAGTAGTGGATCGCGCTCTTGGTGAGCGGGCCGGCGTCCGCGATGGCCCGGACGGTGCACCCCGCGAGCCCGTCGCGGGCGAGGACGAGCCGGGCGGCTTCGACGATCTGTTCCTGCTTGGCCAGCTGGTTCGGCGAGAGCCGCTGGCTGCGGCCGGGGACTGCGCTCACGGTGATTCTCGTTACCTTCTTACTGGACGCCGGACCCCAAACCCTAGGGCAGACGTCCTGCGGGCGGCTTTCGGGTGAAAAACCGGATTGGCCACCCCGCTCCGCGCAGCGGACAATGCCCGGCATGGTGATCTCAGGGGACAAGGGGCTCAGCCCGGCGGCGCGCAGCCAGCTGGAGAAGGAAATCGCGAACCTGCGCGCGCAGCGGGATGCCCTCGCGCCGCAACCCGGCGAGCAGGAACGCACCGGGGACGCGGCGGACCAGGCGGACGTGATCGACCGGGCGGAGACCGCGGCCCGCCTCGACCGCCAGATCGCCGACCTGGCGGCCAAGATGGAGCACGGCGGCTACGGCAACAGCCAGCTCCCGGACGGCACGGTGGTATCACTGCGCTTCCCCGACGGCGACGAAGAGACGTTCCAGGTGGTGACGGTCCCGGGCGAGGACGCGGACGCGATCACCTCGGACAGCCCCCTGGGCCTGGCCCTGGTCGGCGCCAAGGCGGGCGACGAGATCACCTACCGAACCCCCCGCGGCGACGCCAAGGCCACGGTGGTCAAGCTGACCCCGCCGAAGTAGCTCTCCCGTCCGAAAGGGCCCCCGGCCGGGGGCCCTTTCTCGGCGCTGGCCTGCGGGAGTGATAGACAGGCGGGATGCGACTTTCGGGGGAATTCCGGTGAACGACGACGTGTCCCAGAACCTGGTCGTTTTCCGTCTGGCGGGCTTCGACGAGCCGGTGCTGGCCAGCGCACCGACGCAGGCCGAAGACGCGGTCGAACAGGCGTGGGCCCAGGTTCGCCGCCAGCACGAGGTGAGCGCCTCCGCGGTTTCGGCGGTCTACAGCGAATGGCAGCCGTCCGCGGCGGACCAGGAGTTCATGGCCCGGCAGTTCCCCGAGGCGGAATGCACCTACAGTTTCGCCCGTCCGGCCCCCGGCGAGTGGGAGCGCGCGTTCGCCGAAGCCCGCGCGGTGATGGCCGAGACGCACGAGTCCCCGCAGGCCGCCGAGGAGCTGCTGCCGGTGTTGTGGAGCACGTCCTCGCCGCGCGCCGGCCTGCTCGAAACCCTGCCGCACCACCCCCTGGTACCCGGCCACCTGTCGGTGGCGTTCGCGGTGGTGGGCCCGACACCGCGGGGCACCATCGGGATGCACCACATCACCCGCCACCAGCACGAGGAGATGGGCGCCCCGGACCTCACCGGCGTCGCCTACCAGAGCTTGGCCCGCAGCCTGAAGTTCGAGGTCCGCCAGGCTGGTGCGGACGTGCTGGTGTCGGTGGTCAGGGAGAACCTCCTGGCGGCGTCGGCAATCGCCTTGCCCGACCTGTACGAGCAGTTGTCGCAGCAGTTCGGCCCGGGCGACCTGCTGGTCGGCCTGCCGTGCCCGGACGAGATGTACGTCGTCCGGGAGGACTCGGGGTTGGCGGAGACGGTCCGCGAGCAGGTGCTCGAGTCGCCGTACGAGACGACGGAGCTGGTGCCATCGGTGTTGCGCCTCGGCCCGGACGGTGTGGAGCTGCTCGCCGAGCGCGGCTGATTCACCCGATTTATCACCCGCTGAACGAATCAGGCCTATCGTATGGGCCAGATTTGCGGAGCCGCCCTACCCCGGCAACACTCAGTATCAGAGTCCGATAACCGCAGACCACTCAGCGGCCGAGTTCGGAACTCAAAACAACGGGGAGAATCCATGGGCAAGAGATTCGTCATGCGGGGGCTCGCAGCTGGTGCCGTGCTTGCCAGTGCCGCCGGCCTGCTCGTCGGCAGCGCCGGATCAGCGTTGGCCGACCCGCCGGTCGACTGCGGTTCACATTGGGTGACAGACGCCTTCCACCGCCGTCACGTCTATTACCACAACTGCGCCTACGCTGCGGCCATCATCGACGTGAACCAGAGTTTGGCACCTACCCGTCAGTACTGCGTTGAGGCAAAAGTAGATTTTGACGCAGGCCTGGAAATCGACGGCGTCCACGATCTGTCGCTCGACCGAGTCAAGCTGAATCACTACCTGGACGGCACGTACTGCAACTGGCGTCCGTAGCCGTCGCACCGGACCTTGCGGGTCCCACCGGCCGGCACCCAGGTCACTCAGTTCGACCCTCACCAGACGAGTCAGGCCCCACCCGAGGTGTCTCGGATGGGGCCTGACCTGTGGAGCCGCCTAGGGGAATCGAACCCCTGACCTATTCATTACGAGTGAATCGCTCTGGCCGACTGAGCTAAGGCGGCATGTCTCCGGCTTCCGCTGGCGACGATAGCAAGTGTAGCGGAGGCTTGGCGCGTCACTTTCCGGGGGGACCGTCGTTAGGGCTCTATGACGCCGGTCTCACTCCCCGGCCGACCCACTTGGAGGCTCTGGCACATGCGGCGAAGACTGCCCCGCTCGGCGGCCCTGCCGGCGGCTGCGGCGTTGCTCCTGCTCAGCGCGGCGCCCGCTGCTGCGGACCCGACCTATCCGACCACGCCGATTCCGCAGCCGGCGAATCCGGGGCAGGCGCCGATCTCCGCGCCGATCGGGCCGCAGCCGCTCGGGCAGGCCGTCGGGGATGCCGGGACCGCGCTCGGGATCATCCGGTTGCTGCCCAATGCCGTGCCGACGAGCACGATCCTTCCCGGGTTCGGGCAGACGCTGCCGAAGCAGTCCGCGCTCGAGGCCGGGATGGGGCTGTCCAGCGCGTCGGCGAACTCCGATGCCTACCTGAGCTACGAGAAGGCCGTCGCGCAGGCGTCGCCGTTCGGGCTGTCGGTGGGCGGGAACGCGCCGCAGACGCCCGGCAGTGTCGTGCAGACCGCCTTGCCGGACAACCCGCAGCCCACCAGCGGGGGTCTCAACGCGCCGTCGAACCCGCTGCTCAACATCGGCCTGCTCAACGGGAGCGCGCACGCGCGGTGGAGCCAGACGCTCGGTCCGTGCGTCGACACCATCGCCGACGCCAGCACGTCGGTGGCGAGCCTGTCGCTGCTGAACGTCGTGCCGTCGATGCCGAACCTCGGCCTGGACGCGCTCAAGCCGAAGCTCGATCCGAACTCGCTCGCGAGCGGCTTCGACCTCACCAAGGGCCTGCAGAGCCTCGGCGGCCTGCTGCAGGGCGGCGGGCAGACCGCCGCGGACGGCAACGGCTCGCTGCTGAGCCTGCCGAACACGCTTTCGTCGCGGTCGCAGGTGAAGCTGGTCGACATCCCCGGCTCGAAGAACAAGGCCGTGCAGTCGACGTCGACGCTGCAGGCCGCGGACATCGAGATCCTCAAGGGCACGCCGCTGGCGCTGAGCGTCAAAGTCGTCAGCCAGCCGACGCTCAAGGTGACCTCCACCGGTGACGCGAAGACGTCCAAGGTCGAGTACACCGCGCCGGTGCTGACCATCGCGGCCGGCGGGAAGACGCTCTACACCCTCGACGCCGCGCACCCGACCAAGGACATCCCGATCGGGCTGCCGCTGAAGGGCCTGAGCGACCAGTTCGGGCAGGTCGACGACATCCCGGTGGTCGGCGGGCTGGTCTCGACGCTCACCAAGGGCCTCCAGCAGGTCGGCAACACCACGGGCACCGTCCTCGACCTCGGCGTGCTGCGGCTCAGCATCGCCGGGCTCGACCAGAAGTCGGCGAACATGACCACGCCGTTCGCCGGTTACCAGCTGGGCGCGTCGGCGCGGATGTTCGACCTGCAGCTGCTGCCGACGACCAAGCTCAAGAGCCTGCTGCCGGACGACCAGGCGAAGAACCTGCCGTCGTCGCTGGCCCAGCTGTCGCTCGGCGAGCAGATCGCCCGGGCGTACGCGCCGACCGGCGGCGTGGTCTGCGGGACCACGTCGACGCCGCCGCCCGCGGGTGGCGAGGCGCCGAAGGGGCCGGTGAAGAACCTGGCCTACACCGGTGGCGCGTACGACACGGTGCCGCTGTTCTGGACGGGCACCGCGATGCTGCTGCTCGGCGTGGTCATGGTGGCCGCGATGCCGGGCGGACGACGTCGTCCGCTGGCCGCGGCCGTCGAGGAGAAGCCGTTCAAGCCCTCGCCGCGTCCGCGCGAATGACCCGAGGGGTGTGAAGGAGCCCGCCAGGTTCGCCTGGCGGGCTCCTTTGTGTCTAGCCCTGGCGAAGCGTCGTGACCATTGCTTCGACGGCGATGCGCGGCTTCACGTTCAGCTCGATCGCCTCGCGGCACTCCAGCACCGCTTCGAGCCGGCGCAGCGTCGACTCCGGCGTCCACGACGAGGCCGCTTCGCGAATCTGGTCGACGTGGTCCGGGTGGTTGAGCGTGGCGCCGGAGCGGGTCCCCATCACCAGGACGTCGCGGTAGAACCCGACGAGGTCGACCAGGGCCAGGTCGAGCGTGTCGCGCTGGGTGCGGGTCGCGCGGGACTTCTGCTTCTTCTCCAGCTGCTTGACCGCGGCTTCGGCGGCCCGCTTCGCGCCGGCGACGCCCTTGCCGACGCCGTCGCCGCCCATCGCCGTGCGCAGCTCGTTGCGCTCGTCTTCGTCGCGGGCCTTGCTGGCCTCGCCCGCGTCCGCCTCGGCCGCGCTGATCAGCTGGTCGGCGCAGGTGAAGACGTCGCTCATCCGGCGGAGGCCGAGCGGGATCCGCAGCACGGTGGCGCGGCGCTGCCGCGCGGCCTCGTCGGTGGCGAGCCGGCGCGCACGGCCGACGTGGCCACCGCACACCGACGCGGCCCACTGCGCGCGTTCGGGTTCGACGTTGTCCCGGCGTATCAGCACGTCGGCGATGGCCTCCGGCGGCGGCGTCCGCAGCGTCACCAGGCGGCAGCGCGAGCGGATCGTCACCGAGACGTCTTCGGGGTGGTCCGACGGCGCGCACAGCAGGAACACCGTGCGGTCCGGCGGCTCCTCGACGGCCTTGAGCAGCGCGTTCGACGCGCCTTCGGTGAGCCTGTCGGCGTCTTCGATGACCACGACCTGCCAGTTGCCGGTCGTCGGGCGGCGCGCGGCGGCCTGCACCAGCGCCCGCATCTCGGCGACCGAGATCGACAGGCCTTCCGGCACCACGAGCCGGACGTCGGCGTGCGTGCCCGCCATCGTCGTGTGGCAGCCGGGGCAGGCGTCGCAGCCGGTGCCGGTGCTGCACTGCAGGGCCGCGGCGAACGTCCGCGCGGCCACCGAACGGCCGGAGCCGGGCGGGCCGGTGAGCAGCCAGGCGTGCGTCATCGCGCCGGGCGGCGCCGGCTCGCCGGCGATGATCTTGGCGGCGGCCGAGGCGGCCGCGCTCAGCGTTTCGACCGCGGGTTCCTGGCCGACCAGCTGGTTCCAGACGCCGATGCGTTCGGTCGTCGTCACTTCGCCTCCACGCGAGGCTCTTCCGGGGTCTCGATGGGCAGGGTGTCGAGCGGGAGCGTGACCGGTTTCTCCGTCGTCGGCGCCAGCGCGGCCAGCCTGCCGACGAACACGGCGCGCAGCGCGGTGCGGATGCGCTCGGCGACTTCGGCGTCGGTGCCGTCGGCGTCGATCACGACGTACCTGTCCGGGTCGGCCTCGGCCATCTCGGTGAGCAGGTGCTGGACGCGCCACTGGTCGTTCAGCGCGGCCGACTTGTCGCGCGGCGCCCCGTTGGGAGCGGCGTCGAGCAGGATCGTCAGGTCGGGGCGCAGGCGCCCGGTGGCCCAGTCTGCGAGGCCTTCGAGCTCGTCGCTGTCGAGCCCGGCGACGGCCGACAGGTGCGCCAGCGGCGAGTCGACGAACCGCTCCATGACGACCACCGAACCGGCGTCGAGCGCCGGCTGGACGTGCCGCTCCACGATGTCGGCCCGCACCGCGGCCGCGGCCAGCGCCTGGGCCCGCGCCCCGGTGAGCGAGGCACCCGAGACGAGCGCGGTGAGCCGCTTGTCGTCGAGCGCGGGGTCCGCGGCCACGACGACCGGCCGGGTGCCGCCGCGCATCCAGTCGGCGAGGTTGACGGCCTGGATGGCGGTGTTGATCGCGGTGGTGCCCTCGACGGCGATGAGGTAGCCGTTGACCCGCCGCGGCGTGCGGCGCAGCGCGTTGCGCAGGTCGGCGAGGATCGGCTCGACGCGCTTGTCGTCCATCTGCCGGTAGGCGAACAGCCCGGCGACCAGCGCGATCGCGGCGCCGCCGAGCATCACCGGGCGCGTGCCGTCGATGGTGAGCGGGTTGCCCCAGACGCTGATCGTGTGGCGCTGCACCGCGCCGACGAGCAGCGGGACCGTGACCGTGGTGCCGAACAGGACCAGCTTCATCATCAGCTGGTAGATCGCGTTGATCCGGCCGCGGATGGCGTCCTCGACACGCGAGCCGATGATCGTCACGCCGGTGAGGAACGCGGTGCCGGCGCAGATGCCGACGAGAACGACGGCGATCAGCGAGATCGTCAGGTGCGGGGACAGCGCCACGAAGGCGAGCGAGATCGCGGCCGCGACGATCGAGAGGCCGAACAGCCGGTCGTGCGGGAGCCGGCGGGCGAGCTTGGGCGCGAAGACCATGCCGGTGGCGAGGCCGAGGAAGACGGCGAGGACGAGCAGGCTGAACGCGGAGTCACCGGCCAGCAGGCTCGAGGAGTACGGCTTGGCCGAGCCGATCACGGCGCCGCCGGCGACGAACGCGCCGAACGCGCCGACCAGGAGGCCGCGCACGAGCGGCGTGCTGCGGATGAACCGGAAGCCGTCGGCGATCATCGCGCCGATGCCGAGCTTTTCTTCGTCGGCCGCCTTGACCTTCTGCCCCGGAGTCGCGTGGACGTTGCGCAGCGAGAGCTCGGGGATCCGGGTGGCGATGAGGATGGCGCTGGCGAGGTAGAGCAGGCCGGTGATGATGACGACCAGCTTCGCGATGTTGAGGCTGGGGTCGCCCGGGAAGAGGTGGAAGGTCGTGTTGACGCCGGTGATGATCGCGTTCGCGCCGGCCGCGGTGATGACGGCGAGGCCGTAGGTCATCACCATGCCGAGCTGGTTGGCCGTCTCGACCTGGTCGGGGCGGCGGAGCAGGTTCGGGACCGCCGCCTCTTTCGACGGGATCCACATGCTCGACGCGCAGCCGACGAGGAAGTTGCCGGCCAGCAGCCACCAGGGCGCGCTGACGATCGCGATGGACAGCAGGAAGCCGCACCGCAGCAGGTCGGCGACGACCATGACCTTGCGGCGGTCGAACCGGTCCGCGAGCAGCCCGCCGACCGGGGCGAACAGCAGCCCCGGTGCCAGGCCGGTCAGCACGACGCCGACGAAGGCGAAGTTCTGCGCGAAGTAGTTGTCGGTGAGCTTCGTGGCCAGGCCGGTGAGGGCCAGGATGTTCAGCCAGTCAGCCACGCTGCACAGGTACGTGACGCCCCAGAGCCGCCGGAAAGGTTTGATCGCCAGTACCCGCCGGACCCGGTTGATCGTGGACGCCTCGGCGCCCGACGACGCACCCGGGCCGGCCCCGGGTACCGATCGCACGCCCTCGCTGATACGCCCACCCCACTAGTCACCGCGGTGCCGGACGCCCCCGCGAGGGGACCCGACCGTGAAGCCAGGGTAGCCCGATCGGCCTCTGGCGCGCGGGACGGCCCCGTGGTGCGGGGCAGGCGACGACGCTAGTCGAACAGGCCCGTCACGCTGCTGACCAGGCTCGAAACCATTTCGATGGCGACGAACCCGAACACGATCAGCAGGACAACGGCCAGCATGACACCGGCAGCACTCGACGACGGCCGGTTGAACGCCGGCATCGAGACCGACGGCATCCGCGGCAGCCGCCGCCGCTTGACGGGCACGACATCGACGTCGTCGGCGTCGTCTTCGGCGAGCGGATCCTGCCGGACGGGCCGCATGATCTGCGGTGGCCGGGTCGGCCAGGTGCGCCGCCGGGTCCGCTGCCGCGGGAGCAGCCCCAGCGGCTGGTCCTGGTGCAGGGTGCCGGCCGGCGGGATCGCCTCGGGGGCCTTCGCCTTTTCCTCGCGCAGCGTCTCCTCGACCATCCGGCGGACGACTTCGTCGTCGGGCTTCACGGGCCCGGCCACCGGGATGGCGGCGGGCTCGTGGCCATTCGGAACCGCGGTGCGCGGCTCGGGCGACGCGGTGACCAGCCCGGAGACCGGATCCGCGAACATTTCGCCGGGAGCTTCGGACAGAGTGCCGTCGCGCTGAGTGAGCTCGGGGGCATTGAAGAAGGGAGCCTCACCGTTCGCGCTCATGGTGACCACCTCACTACTGAATGTCCTCGCCTTTCCAGGGTAGCGACACTGGCGGATAACGCATCCGCCCAATGGCTCTGTCTCCATTGGATGGTCGGTCACGGAGCGCAAGCCCGCACCCGAACCTCCTGAAGTGTCCAGCCCGACGGTCACCGGGTCGACCGCTGATGGTGACAGATCGTAGTGAGACGGGTCACAGCGGTTGAGGGGTGGGGTGGCCAGGGGGTGGCCTTCGGGTGGCCAGTTTGGCGGCTTGGGCTTGGGGGGTGGATGGGGTGGGGTTGAGGGTGAGCTGGCCCATGTGCCCGACCGGGGCTGAGCTGGGTCCGGCCGGGCTCGGCTGGGCTGAGTCGGGTCGGGTCGGGCGGGCTGAGCCGGGCTCGAGCGGGCCGACTCGACCCAGCTGGGCTGGGTTGGGCTTAGGGCAGCTCCTCCTGTCCCAGGTCGATCATCTTGCGACACCAGTCGCGGAGCATGCCGCGGCTGAAGGGGCTCAGGACCAGCTGGCGGCGGCCCTCTCCGCGGTCCAGGGCCGCCAGGGCGAAGCGGCCCAGGTCCGTGTCGACCAGGACGAAGCCGTGGTCCGGGAACTCTGCGCACAGCCCTCCGAAGGCCAGCATGTCCAGGACCGCCGTTCCTGACCTTGGGCGGGCCAGGAGCTCGCGCATTGCTCCCACGTCCTCATCCTGGCCGTCGTGGACCAGGCCGTCGTCGTCGACCGAGACCCAGATTGCTCTCGGGGATGCGCCGAAGGGGACCTCGGGGAGCTCGGCCACCAGCATCTCCGGCAGCTCCTCGAAATCCGCCAGGTGGATCGCCGTGCGGCCGGGGAGGGAGCCCATCATGAACGCGCGCTCGCCGTCGGCGTAGCAGCGGATGTCCGCCGTCTGCGGGCCTTCGTCGAACACGCCGCACAGGGCCGCCCGGACCGAGCCGCGCAGCATCAGCGAGACCACCTCGAAACCGATCTCGTTCAGCTCGCCGTTTTCGCCGAACGGGGTGCCGTCGATCCAGGCCGCCCACGCCATGTGCCGCTCGACCTCGGCCACCAGGTCCGCCGGGTCGTCCGACACCGGGCCGTGGACCAGGATGTCGTGGTCGCTGACGTCCGGGTTGTACAGCCGGTCGACCGGCTCCCGGTCCGGCATCGCCGCCAGCACCGGGCCCGCCGCCAGCTCCAGCAGCTCCCTGGCCGCCGTGCGCTCAGCCATGCCGCCGCCTCTCGCCCGAACCAGCACCAGCACCAGCACCAGAGCCGGCACCAGACCCGACCCCGGAGCCCGAACTCGAGCCGGAGCCGGCACCAGGCCTGGGCCCGGAGCCGGAGCCGGAGCCAGGATCCGAGCCGGACCCGGGCTCGGCACCAGGCCCGGCATCGGTCGCCTGCCGCTGCTCCGGGACGCCGTTGTTCAGCTCCGCCGCCGCGAGGATCGCCTCGCGGACCGTCAGGTCCTTCGAGGCCGCCGCGACCACCCTGTCGACGCCCTCCCCGGCCGTCGTGCGCACCTCCGGTTGCTCACGCATGGCTCTGCACCGCCTCGACGATCCACTGCTCGGCCGTGCTCCGCGACGCCGGACCCCACGTGACCGTCCAGCGCCCGTTCCGCGCCACCGCGGCGCTGAACTGGTACCGGCCGAGGTCGTTGTCCACCAGCCCGAACGCGCCGTGCGGGTACTCGGCCAGGATCGCGTTGCGCACCGCGAGGTCGACCAGCACCGTGCCCAGCCGCGGCCGGGCCGCGCACTCCCGGATCAGCTCGACCGCCCGCTCGCACCGGCGCGGGATCAGCCCGCGCTCGTCGGTCTCGATGCGGAGGTGCTCGCCCGGCCCCGGTGGCCGGTCGGGCAGCCCGTCGAACACCCAGCCCGGCAGCTCGCTCAGGAAGCCCGAGCGCAGCCGCGCGCGGTTGCCCAGCTTGTGCAGGACCGTGGTGTAGTCCTCGTCGCCGAAGAACCGCACCTCCCACGGCTTGGCCCGGGCCGGGAAGACGCCGGTGACGACGCCGCGGATGAAGCCGCCGCGCAGCGCCCGGTACAGCCCGACGGCTTCCGCGGTGACCTCCCCGCCCGGCGCGAGGCCGATCGCGGCCATCCCGGCGACGAACCGCGTGTACTGCTCCACCTCGTCCGCGAGGCTCGACGCGGGCGAGGAGCGACGGCCCGGCAGCGGTCCGGTGTCCGCCAGCACCGGCGGGATCTCGAACTCGGGGTCGTAGAACTCCATCACCGAGGGCCGCTCCGGCACCTCGGCCGAGAGCGGGGCGATGACCTCGTCGATGACGTCGAAGACGGCGACTGCGTTGCTCACCCCTCGATTGAACACCCTGGCACCGACAATTTCTCGCACATGTGTTCGAGTGGGTGAGATCGGTCGGCGAGCGGTCGGCGAACGGCTCAGGCATGCTCCGGCACCCGCCCCTCGACGAACTCCGCGAGCCGCTCCACGGTCCCGGGCAGCCACCAGAGCCTGCGGTGGCCGCCCCGCGGTCTGCTCAAGGCGGCCAGGTGCCGGCCGCGGTCGTCGTCGACGAACGCCAGCATCTCCCAGCGTGACGGCGAGCCGTCGCGGGCGATGTCGAACTGGACCGTGCCGTGCCGGGGCCGCCGCAGATCGTCCAGCACGTCGAGGACGAGGCATTCCTGCTCGGGCTCCAGCACTCCACGCTCGTCCGCGTCGAGGTACAGCCCCTCGCCCGGCACCGGGGGCAGCGGAGGCAGGCGCGTCAACGCCAGCCGGAGCAGCTCGGCAACACCGCCCGGCGAAGGCCCGGACAGGCGCAAACCGTCGCCGGCGATGCCGAACTCCGTGCGGTCGTCGTAGAACGCCGAAGCCCACGGCTCGTCGGAGATCGCGACGGCCACGCCGCAGACTCCGCCGGTGCCGACGAAGCCGGTCAGCGACTCCATCATGTCCATGGCAGTGGAACTGCCGGCGGCCGCCGCCCGGACCGGCTTCAGGATCTTGGTGGTCACCGCGTGCACGGTGCGTAGTGTTTTGGTCACGCGTTCATGAAACCCGGCACCACCGACAATTTCCCGAACATCCGTTCGAGGTGTCACCTGAAGGTGTGACTCGAGGGCCTCCGACCAGGGAGGCCCTCGAGCCCTTACTTGGCCTTCGTCGCGGTCGAACTCGAGCGCTTGGCCGTGGTCGACTTCGCGGCGGCGGCCTTCTTGGTCGTGCCCGCCTTGACCGTCTTCGCCGTGGTCGAGGCCGGCTTGCGCGCCGGCGCCTTCCGCTTCGGCGCCGGGCCCTTGGCCCGCTTCTCCGCCAGCAGCTCGGCCGCCCGCTCCGCGGTCAGCGACTCGATCTCGTCGCCCTTCCGCAGCGTCGCGTTGTACTCGCCGTCGGTCACGTACGGGCCGAACCGGCCGTCCTTGACCACCATCGGCTTGCCCGACACCGGGTCGTCGCCGAGCTCCTTGAGCGGCGGCTTCGCCGTCGCGGACCGCCCACGCTGCTTCGGCTCCGAGTAGATCTTCAGCGCTTCTTCGAGCGTGATCGAGAAGAGCTGGTCCTCGGTCGAGAGCGACCGCGAGTCCGTGCCCTTCTTCAGGTACGGCCCGTAGCGCCCGTTCTGCGCCGTGATCTCGTCGCCGGACTCCGGGTCCTTGCCGACCACACGCGGCAGTGAAAGCAGCTTCAGCGCGTCGTCCAGCGTGATCGTCTCGATGTCCATCGACTTGAACAGCGAGCCCGTGCGCGGCTTCGGCGCCTTCGCCTTCGCGGCCTTCTTCTGCGCGGCCGTGGCGTCCTCGGGGATCTCGATCTCCGGCAGCACCTCGGTCACGTACGGCCCGAAGCGGCCTTCCTTGGCGACGATCTCGTGCCCGCTGACCGGGTCGGTGCCCAGCGTGCGGCCCTCCTGCGGGGTCGCGAACAGCTTCTCCGCGATCTCCTGCGACAGCTCGTCCGGCGGCAGGTCCTCCGGCAGGTTCGCCCGCTGCGAGTTCCCGTCGACCTCGCGCTCCAGGTACGGCCCGTAGCGGCCGACGCGGACCACGACGGTGTGCCCGTTCTCGTCGCTGAACAGCGGGATCGAGTTGATCTCCCGCGCGTCGATGTCCTCGACGCTGCCCTCGACCAGCTTCTTCAGCCCGCCCAGGCGCCCGATCGAGCCGTCCACGCCCATGTCGCCGCCGAAGTAGAACTTCGACAGCCACTGCGCACGCTGCTCGTCACCGGCCGCGATGCGGTCGAGCTCGTCTTCCATGCCGGCGGTGAAGTCGTAGTCGACCAGCCGCTCGAAATGCCGTTCCATCAGGCCGATCACGGCGAACGCGACCCACGACGGAACGAGCGCGGAGCCCTTCTTCCAGACGTAGCCGCGGTCCTGGATCGTCTTGATGATCGACGCGTACGTCGACGGACGGCCGATGCCCAGCTCTTCCAGCTTGCTGACCAGGCTCGGCTCCGAGTACCGCGCCGGCGGCGACGTCGTGTGGCCGTCCGGGTTCAGCTCGGTCGCGGTCAGCGCCTGGTCCTTCTCGAGCACCGGCAGGCGGCTCTGCTTGTCGTCCGCTTCGCCACCGGTCTCGGTGTCGACGGCCTCGACGTACGCCTTGAGGAAGCCCGCGAAGGTGATCGTGCGGCCCGAAGCGGCGAAGGTGCACTCCTCGCCCGAGGTCGCGTTGCCGACGATGCGCACGGACATCGTGGTGCCCTTGGCGTCCGCCATCTGCGACGCGATCGTGCGCTGCCAGATCATCTCGTAGAGCCGGAACTCGTCGGTGTCCAGCTCGCCCGCGACCTGGCCCGGCGTGCGGAAGACCTCGCCCGACGGCCGGATCGCCTCGTGGGCCTCCTGCGCGTTCTTCACCTTGCGCGTGTACTGGCGCGGCGTCGGCGAGACGTACTCCTTGCCGTACAGCTGCGTGGCCTGGCTGCGCGCGGCCGAGATCGCCGACTCCGACAGCGTCGTGGAGTCGGTACGCATATAAGTGATGTAGCCGTTCTCGTACAGCTTCTGCGCGATCCGCATGGTGCGCTCCGAGGTGAACCGCATCTTGCGGCCCGCCTCCTGCTGCAGCGTCGACGTCATGAAGGGCGCGTACGGCTTCCGCGTGTACGGCTTCTCCTCGACGCTCGCGACCTTGAAGTCACGCTGCTTCAGCGCTTCGGCCAGGCGCCGCGCGTCAGCCTCGGCGAGCACCCGGACTTCGTTGTTCGACGCCTTGAGCTGCCCGTCCGAGCCGAAGTCGCGGCCGGTGGCCAGGCGCGCGCCGTCGACGGCGACCAGGCGCGCCGGGAAGTTCCGCGGCGACGCGTCCTCGCCGGCGTCCATGGTCGCCGAAATGTCCCAGTACGACGCCGACGTGAAGCGCATCCGCTCGCGTTCGCGCTCGACCACGATCCGGGTCGCCACCGACTGCACGCGGCCCGCCGAGAGCTTCGGCATGACCTTCTTCCACAGCACCGGCGAGACCTCGTAGCCGTAGAGGCGGTCGAGGATGCGGCGGGTCTCCTGGGCGTCGACGAGGTCGGCGTCCAGCTCACGGGTCGAGTCGGCGGCCGCGCGGATCGCCTGCTCGGTGACCTCGTGGAAGACCATCCGGCGGACCGGGACCTTCGGCTTCAGCGTCTCGAGGAGGTGCCACGCGATGGCCTCGCCCTCGCGGTCGGGGTCCGTGGCGAGGTAGA
Source organism: Amycolatopsis tolypomycina (assembly GCF_900105945.1). Lineage (NCBI taxonomy): Bacteria > Bacillati > Actinomycetota > Actinomycetes > Pseudonocardiales > Pseudonocardiaceae > Amycolatopsis > Amycolatopsis tolypomycina. The sequence continues at coordinate 7,932,767 of NZ_FNSO01000004.1, forward strand.
GCTCGTCGACGTCCTTCAGCAGGCCCTTGAGCTCGGTGACCTTGGACTTCTTGTCTGGGGTCACCACGTAGAGGGCCTTGAAGCCGTTGTCGACGTCGACGCCGAGCCGCGCCCACGCCTCGCCCTTGTACTGGGCGGGCACGTCGGCGGCACCACGCGGCAGGTCGCGGATGTGCCCGACGGAGGACTCGACGACGTAACCGCCGCCCAGGTAGGGGGCGATCTTGCGGGCCTTCGTCGGCGACTCGACGATGACCAGCCGCCGGTGCCCGGCGCCGTTGCCCGCCGCGGCTCCGTTCTTCTTGGTCCGTGCTCCTGCCACGCTGTCCTGCTCTCCGCTCATCTCGTCCCGCCGCCGCGGGACTGCACCACGTCCCTGCCGGGGCCCGTGTCTCGACCTGCCAGTGTGCACGCTGTTCCCGGCCGGACGGCGCGGAGGTGGCCCAACACGCCGCCGGTCCTGTGCCCAGCGCATCGCCGCTGACCTCGACGATGTTTCCCCAACGTACCTGCCACGTGATTTCGGCCACGTCCCGCGCAGCCTAGCGGGTGACCGTGCGGATACCCTCCGTTCGACGGTGGTGGGCCCGGGGATGTCACCGCTTCACTGGTTTCCCCGTCCAGCCGAAAGGACCCGCCATGACCCGACGCCTGCTCGGCGCCCTGTTCACCGCCGTGACCGCCACAGTATTGCTGGGGGCCACTCCGGCGAACGCCGCCGCGGCGAACTTCGCCGGCACCGTGGCCCTGTCCAACTGCTCGGGGTCGGTGGTCAAGCCGGCCGCGACGCCCGACACCGCGCCCGCGCTCGTGATGTCCAACGGCCACTGCCTCGAAACCGGTTTCCCGGCGCCGGGCCAGGTGATCACCAACCGTGCCTCCAGCCGGACGTTCACGCTGCTCACCGCCAGCGGCAGCAACAAGGCCACGCTCCGGGCCAAGAAGATCGTCTACGGCACGATGACCGACACCGACGTGTCGCTCTACCAGCTCACCACCACCTACGCGCAGATCAAGGCCAGCTACGGGATCTCGCCGCTGGAGCTGTCGAACGCCCACCCGGCCGCCGGCGCGGCGATCGACGTCGTCTCGGGCTACTGGAAGCGCATCTACTCCTGCAACATCGACGGTTTCGTCTACCGGCTGAAGGAGGGCAGCTGGACCTGGAAGGACTCGATCCGGTACACCTCCGCCTGCCAGACCATCGGCGGCACGTCCGGTTCGCCGATCATCTCCGGCGGCAAGGTCGTCGGCGTGAACAACACCGGCAACGAGGACGGCGGCCGCTGCACGGACAACAACCCGTGCGAGGTCGACCAGGCCGGCAACGTCACCGTCCGCGAAGGCATCAACTACGGCCAGGAGACCTACGGCATCCCGGCCTGCCTCACCGCCGCCAACGAAATCGCGCTCACCCAGGCCGGCTGCACGCTGCCCCGGCCCTGACGCCGCGCCCGCACCCGGTCAGGCCGTGCTCGTGACGGCCTCCGGGTGCGGGACCGGTTGCGGAGCCGCGCCCGGCCACGCAGCTTCGGCGCCGGGCGGCGGCTCCCCGATCAGCTCCAGCAACGCCTGCAGCCGGCGTTTCCCGGTGACCTTGACCGCCGGGACCTCGGCTTTCGGCCCGGTCAGCTTCGCCGTGACACCCAACGGCGTCAGCGCTTCGACCAGCCGCTCGTGCATGCCCGGCGCCAGCGGATCGACGCCCAGCAGGTACCCCTGCGTGCCGGGACGGCCGCCGGCCAGCGCCCACATCCGCAGCATCGCGCCACTCAGCCGGAACCCGTCCGGCACCGTCTTGCCCGAATCGTCCTCGGCCGGGCCCGTGCAGCCCTCACGCAGCCACCGCAGCGCCAGCGGCAGCAGGTCGACCCGGAACGACGTGCGCACCTGCGGGCGGCCGCAGTCGGCCTTCGAGACCTGGACGTCCGCGCCGCGGCAGCGGAACTCGCCGGCCAGGACGTGGGCCCGCCACGGCTCCTCGACGACCACCGACAGCCGGGCGGCGGTGCGCCCGAAGCCGGTGATCTGACCGTGGCAGCACAGCAGGCCGGCCAGGTCGCCCAGGCCCGGCCCGCTGGCCTCGGCGGAGAAGAGCGAGATCGTCCGATCCACCGCGCCATACTAGAACACAAGTTCGATTAACGGCAGGTCTCGCGCGGATCTTCAGCCGGCAGGCTGATCGAGCTCGCGGCAGGCCGGCGCGCGCTGTTCGGCCGCGGCCAGCGCCGGGACGTCCTTGAGGCCGCTGAGGTAGTCGAGCGCGTCGATGCGGTCGAGCGTCGCCCTGGCTTCGCCGAGGGCCGCCTTCGTCGCCGTCGCGTTGCCACGGGCCGCGTCGATGCGACGGCGGGCGTTCTCCGCCTCCGCCCGGATTTCGGCGAACTGCCCGATGACGTCCTTGCGCCCGGCGTCCGCCGACGGCACCGGTGGCGCACCGAGCGCGTTCAGCCCGGCCAGGCTGCGGTCGAGCCCGTCGACCACCGAAGAAAGCAGTTCGCTGGACGTCCGGGACGCCTTCTGCGGGGTGCTCGGGTCGACGGCGGGGAGCGCCGCGAGCGCGCGGACCAGGTGCGTCACCGCGTCGCAGTAGCCCGCCGCCCACCTCGCCGCGGGATCGGCCTGTGGCACCACGGTCTTCACCGGCAGGTCCTGCTCGGGCGGCGGCGGGTCCGTGACGGGCTGCCCGCAACCGGCGAGACCGATGGCGATCGTCGTGGTCAGCGCGGCGAAAACGGTCGACCGCTGCCGCACTCGCGTACCTCCTGCCCGACGACGTCCCGGCAGGCCCGACGGTACCGACTCGATGTTGCTTCGCAAGTCGCCGGGCCTTTCTGGGATGGCAAGCCCCGGGCCCGGCACGCGTCGCCGCGTACCGGGCCCGGGTTCTTCGTCAGGCCGTGATCTCCGTCGGGGTGTCCGACAGGACCGTCCCCCGGCGCTTCGAGACCACGATCGCCGCCACGATCACCGCGACCGCGACCAGCGAGATGATGATGCGCACGGCGGTGTTGGCGCTGTCGCCGACCGTCAGCTGCACGATGGCGGGCGCGATCAGCACCGAGACCAGGTTCATCACCTTGATCAGCGGGTTGATCGCCGGGCCGGCGGTGTCCTTGAACGGGTCACCCACGGTGTCACCGATGATGGTGGCCTCGTGCGCGTCCGAACCCTTGCCGCCGTGGTTGCCGTCCTCGACCAGCTTCTTGGCGTTGTCCCACGCGCCACCCGAGTTGGCGAGGAAGATCGCCATCAGGGTGCCGCAGGCGATCGCCCCGGCCAGGTAGCCGGCGAGCGCGCTGGTGCCCAGGCCGAACCCGACCGCGATCGGCGCGAAGACCGCCAGCAGACCCGGCGTCGTCAGCTCACGCAGCGAGTCGCGCGTGACGATGTCGACGACCTTGCCGTACTCGGGGCGGGTGGTGCCCTCCATGATCCCCGGGATGTCGCGGAACTGGCGGCGCACTTCGTAGACGACCGCGCCGGCGGCCCGGGACACCGCGTTGACCGCGAGACCGGAGAACATGAACACGACGGCCGCACCGACGATCACGCCGACCAGGGTCGCCGGACCGACGATGTTGGCGATGAAGTCACCGCCGACGCCCATCGCCTTCGTGATCGCGTCGGAGTAGGAACCGAAGAGCGCGGTCGCCGCGAGGACGGCCGTGGCGATCGCGATGCCCTTGGTGATGGCCTTCGTGGTGTTGCCGACCGCGTCCAGCTCGGTGAGGATCTGCGCGGCCTTCTCGTCGACGTCACCGGACATCTCGGCGATGCCCTGCGCGTTGTCCGAAACCGGGCCGAAGGTGTCCATCGCGACGATGACGCCGACGGTGGTCAGCAGGCCGGTGCCGGCCAGCGCGACGGCGAACAGCGCGACGCCGCCGCCGAGCAGGTAGGCCCCGAAGACGGCCGCACCGATGACGAGCGCGGTGTACACAGCGGACTCGAAGCCGATCGAGATACCGGACAGGATCACCGTCGCCGCACCGGTTTCCGAGGTCTGGCCGACGTCCTTGACGGGCTTGTACTCGGTGCCGGTGTAGTAGCCCGTCAGCTTCAGGATGACCGCGGCGAGCACGATGCCGATGATCACCGCGATGGTCGCGATGACCGCCGGGTTGCCCGTGCCCTCGAAGCCCGCGCCGAATTCGGAGAAGCTGCTCGGCAGGTACACGAACGCCGCGATCGCCGACAGCACCGCGGAAATCACCGCGGAGATGTAGAAGGAGCGGTTGATCGTGACCAGGCCGCCCTCGCCCGTCTTCGCCTTGGTGATGTAGACACCGATGACGGCGGTGATCACGCCGATGGCCGGCACGATCAGCGGGAAGATCAGGCCGTGCACGCCGAAGGCGGTGCTGCCCAGGATCAGCGCGGCGACCAGCATGACGGCGTAGGACTCGAAGAGGTCCGCGGCCATGCCGGCGCAGTCGCCGACGTTGTCGCCCACGTTGTCCGCGATGGTGGCGGCGTTGCGCGGGTCGTCCTCCGGGATGCCCTGCTCGACCTTGCCGACCAGGTCCGCGCCGACGTCGGCGGCCTTGGTGAAGATACCGCCGCCGACACGCATGAACATCGCGATCAGGGCGGCGCCGAAGCCGAAGCCCTCCAGCACCTTGGGCGCCTGGCCGGTGTAGACCAGCACGACGACCGCGGCACCGAACAGGCCGAGGCCGACGGTGATCATGCCGACGACGCCACCGGTGCGGAACGCGATGCGCATCGCCTTCTCGCGCCCGCCTTCCTCACGCGACGCGGCCGCGACGCGCAGATTCGCCTGCGTCGCCAGCCACATGCCGAGGTAGCCGATCGCGAACGAGAAACCCGCCCCGACCAGGAAGAAGATCGAACGGCCGATCTTCTCGTTCCAGTCGTCCGCGGGAAGGATGAAGAGCAGGAGGAACACGACCACGCCGAAGATCGCGAGGGTGTTCCGCTGCCGCTTGAGGTACGCGGCCGCGCCTTCCTGCACCGCCTTGGCGATGTCCTGCATCTTGGCGGTGCCCTGGCCTGCGGCCAGCACCTCCTTGAGCAGGACGTAGCCGATGACGAGTGCGGCAAGCGCGACCACGGCGACTACACCGACAATCGTGTAGCCACCTCCGGAGAGCGTGATGGACCCGCCCTCCGCGAGGAACTGCCGTGACATTCGTCCTCCATGAGACGTCGCCGTGCGCCAACGTCGACGGCAAGCCGAGGGGTTCGACACGGCCGGCGCTGGCATGGACCCTGTACCGAGCGACACGCTAGCCGGGCAGCAATGCACGTCTCACATGACGCTCACCACAGAGGGTGTGGATTGCGGGAGTGTATTGGTATCGCAACCTGCGTCTTCACGCCGTCCCGGTCACGGTACATTCCGTTACCTTGTGAGCCTCCTCACTTGATCGATCACTCGAACGCCGATCCGTTGGCGCAGCTGGGGATGCCAGAACTGTCGTACCCCTGTGCCAAGCTCGGCGGGTGGACGAATCACGGGGGCAGCGGCTGCTGAGGCGGGTGACCGCCGGCATCCCGCCGCGCGAGGAGCCGGTCACGCACGTCGCGGACCTGCCGGGCCGCGCCGCGCGCTACGCAGAGTGGCCGTCGTGGGCGGATCCGGCGGTTGTCGCTGCGCTGCGTGACTGCGGTGTGTCCGCGCCTTGGGCGCATCAGGCGGAGGCGGCTTCGCACGCGTACGAGGGACGGCACGTCGTGATTTCGACCGGCACGGCGTCGGGCAAGTCGCTCGCCTACCAGCTGCCGGTGCTGTCGCGGCTGGCCGCGGGCGAGAAGGCGAAAGCATCGGTTCGGGGGTTCCGGGTGGCGGAGCCCTCGGCCCGGGGCGAAGCCCCGGTTGTCACCGCGCTGTACCTCTCGCCGACGAAGGCGCTGGGGGCCGACCAGCTGCGTGCGGTGTCCTCTTTGGACGTGCCGGGGGTGCGGGCGGCGTCGTTCGACGGGGACACGCCGATGGCCGAGCGCGACTGGGTGCGCGCCCACGCGAACTGGGTGTTCACCAACCCGGACATGCTGCACCGCGGGATCCTCTCGGCGCACGGCCGGTGGGCGACGTTCTTCCGGCGGCTCAGCTGTGTGGTGGTCGACGAGTGCCACAGCTACCGCGGCGTCTTCGGCTCGCACGTCGCTCTGCTGCTTCGCCGGCTTCGGCGGGTGGCCGAGCACTACGGCGCTTCGCCGGTCTTCGTGCTCGCTTCGGCGACAACGGCTTCGCCTGCTTCGTTCGCCTCGCGGCTGACGGGGGTGCCTTGTGTCGCCGTCACGGAAGACGCGTCGCCACGCGGCGCCCGCACGGTCGCGTTGTGGGAGCCGCCGCTACTGGAGGAGCTGACCGGGGAAAACGGCGCGCCGGTCCGGCGTTCGGCGGGCGCGGAGACGTCGCGGATCCTCGCCGACCTGGTGCTGGAAGGCGCGCGGTCACTGGCGTTCATCCGGTCGCGGCGGGGCGCGGAGCTGGCCGCGCTGGGTGCGCGTCGCATACTGTCCGAAGTGGACCCGGTGTTATCGGAAACCGTTGCGGCGTACAGGTCTGGCTACCTGCCGGAGGAGCGTCGCGCGTTGGAAGCGGCTTTGTTGTCGGGCCGGTTGCTGGGCGTGGCGACGACGAACGCGCTGGAGCTCGGCGTCGACATCGCGGGCCTGGACGCGGTGGTGCTGGCCGGCTACCCGGGCACGCTGGCGTCGTTCTGGCAGCAGGCCGGGCGGGCGGGCCGGTCCGGCGATTCGGCGCTGGTGGTGTTCGTCGCGCGGGACGACCCGCTCGACACCTACCTGGTGCACCACCCGGAGGCGCTGCTTTCGCGGCCGGTGGAGACGGCGGTGCTCGACCCGGCGAACCCGTACGTGCTGGCGCCGCAGCTCGCGTGCGCCGTCGCGGAGCTGCCGCTGACCCTCCCCGAGCTGGAGGTGTTCGGCGGTTCGGCGGCCCAGGAGGTACTGGCCGAGCTGACGGAACAGAAGCTGGTGCGGCGCCGGTCGAGCGGCTGGTACTGGACGTCGCGGGACCGGCCGCACGCCGAGGTCGGCATCCGCGGCACGGGCGGGGAGCAGATCGCGGTCGTCGAGTCGGATTCCGGCCGGATGCTCGGGACGGTCGACCCGGGCTCGGCCTGCTTCGCCGTTCACCCGGGGGCGGTGTACCTGCACCAGGGGTCGTCGTACGTCGTCGACGAGCTGGAGCTGGACCAGGGGCTGGCGCTGGTCCACGCGGAAAACCCGGACTGGACGACGACACCGCGCGAGATCGTGGACATCTCCGTGCTGAGCATTCAGGAGAAGCAGGACTACGGCGGGGTGAGCGTCTGCCTCGGCGAGGTGGCCGTGACGTCGCAGGTGGTGGGCTACCTGCGGAGGCGGCCGTCCGGGGAGGTGCTGGACCACACGCCGCTCGACCTGCCGGAGCAGAGCCTGCGCACGCGTGCGGTCTGGTACACGGTGTCGGCCGCACTGCTGGGGCCGGCGGTTGCAGCCGCCGGCCGGGCGCGGGCTTCGTCCGCTGCCTCCGCCGGCTGCGGTGTCGCCGATGACTCCGGTGATTCCGCCGGCTCCGATGGCTCGGGTGACTCCGATGTCTCCGATGGCGAGGTGGGGACCGGGGGCCATCGGGTGGGGACCGAATCTGCGGGGCCGGTGGGGACCGGGGAGGAGACCCAGGCGAACGGTCGGGGGCCCGTTCGCGAGGGTGGCAGGACACCGGGGGGTGCCGGATTGGTTCCGGCACGGGTCCCCGGTGCCCTGCATGCCGCCGAGCACGCGGCGATCGGCCTGCTACCGCTGTTCGCTACGTGCGACCGGTGGGACATCGGCGGGGTGAGTACCGCGTGGCACGAAGACACCGGGGAGGCGACGGTGTTCGTGCATGACGGGCATCCCGGGGGTGCGGGATTTGCCGAACGCGGTTATGCCGCGATTGTCCCGTGGCTGGCCGCAACGCGGGAGGCGATCGTCTCCTGCGAGTGCCCGACGGGATGCCCGTCCTGCGTTCAGTCGCCGAAGTGCGGGAACGGCAACGAACCGCTGGACAAGGCGGGGGCAGTGGCCGTGCTGGGAACCGTGCTCGGGGCGTTGCGTCAACACGGCACCTAGAACGGCCACTTGGTGGTTCATGGAGTTGTGTCTTGCTCCGCCGGGGCCGGGCTGGGACCGGCCGGTGGCGGTGGTTCGGTGTTTCCGGCTCAGGCCGCGCTGGTCTGGACCAGCTGCCCGGCACGCTCGCCGGCCAGGGCACGCACGAGGACGTCGTGCACCTCGGCGGCGTCCGGCAGCTGCCAGCCGCACACCTCGGGCTTGACGCGCCAGTGCACGACACCGTGCTGGAACGGCGACGGCGGCAGCGGGATGTAGCTGTCCTTGCCGTGCCACTGGATGGCGGCGCGCTCGGCCAGCTCGGCCGGGATGCGGTCGGCGACGGTGGTCAGGAAGAGCCAGCGGCCGTTCGGCAGCGCGATGATGGGCGCGGGGTGGCCGATGGCACGGAGGAGGCGGCAGGCGCGCTTGCCGAGTTCGTCGTCGACCTCGATGGCGTCGAGCACGGTGCCGGTGGCGACGAGCAGGCTGTGGGTGCGGTCGGAGAACCAGGTGGCGACCTCGTGGGCGTGGGTGCCGAGCTGTTCGCGCCAGGCGTCACTGGCCGGAACCGGACGACGCCAGGTGAGGTCGTCGCCACCGGCGAGCGGAGCGGGGTTGACGCCCGGGAGCACCGGCCAGCCGCGCCAGGCGAGGCCGATCGCCTCCGCCCGCAGTTCGATGCGGAAGGCACCGCGCCAGCTGTCCGGCCAATTCGCGTCCAACATTGTCTTTCCTGCCTTCAAGTTCCGGTTCTCCGCGACCCCCTAGACCCGGTCGTGGTGTCGCACATCTCACTTAACGGCAAGTTGCACATTGCCCGGAACCCCCACGCGGCAACCGGTGGTTACGAGGCGATGAACGCCCAGTGATCCATACGGCCCGACCGAACCCCCGGGCGCGGATCGACGGTGAACGGCGACCGCACACGGACCGTTCGTCGCGGGAAACCCCAGGTTCCGCGGGGCTTCCGACCCGCTGTCCGGCGGCCCCGGCGCCTGCCTTCGGCCCAGGTGAGCAGCCGATTCGACCGCTCGCCGTGCATCAACGACCGCTGCCCGTGACAATGCGCCGCTCATCGCCCGGCCCGGCGGATCAGCCGGTCACCGCCCCATACCGACCGGTCGGCGTCCGCCGGACGGCCGGGGTGGGTGGCTTCGGGGCGAGTGCGGGGGTCGCTGTTGTCGGCGGGTGGGCGGTGTTGCGGGTCGTGGACGGGGCCGGCGGGTGGCGATGGGCCGGTCGGGTGGGTGGGTGCGGCTGGGGCTCGAGGGCGCGCGTCGAGGAGATGGGCCTCGGTACGCAAGCTCACCGATCGCGGCCGCCTGAGACGGAGCACCTGTCCCGCGACCCGGACGGGGTACTCCCGCAAGCGCTGCCCGGGGCCGGCGGAGCAGGTTCGCTCGCCGGCCCCCGCGGATCGGGGTGGCACGGCCGCGCCGGCGGGCACGGGGACCACCCGCCGGGTGCGGCCGCGGCTCGGCGCGGCCCTGGCTCGACGCCATGGTTCGCCTGTCAGGGGGCCGACGCCCCTGCGGCTGCGCTGCACTCGCTCGGCCGCGGGTGAGCGGGACCGCTCACCCGGTGGGCCGGAGCGGGTGGATGGGTGTTCCGCCGAGGTCACCCGTCGGGGCGTCCGTGGCTGGGCGGGCTGGCTGGCCCTTCGGTGGAGCCGTCAACGGGTGGGGTGGCTCGCCCGTCGGCGCGAGCGCGGGTGTGTGGGATGGCTCGCCTGTCGGGGGAACCGGGGGTGGCCAACCCGTCGGTGGGGCCGGGGCTCCGTGGGGTGGTGGCTCGGCCGCCGGGCCGGCTCGGGCGTGGGCCGATGGTTGGGGTAGGCCTGGTAGTGCTGGGCCGCGTGCCTCTACTTCGACCAGGGCGTCGAGCTGTTGCCAGGTGCAGCTTTGGAGTGTCACTCGCATCCGGTCGGCGATCCATCTTGCGCGTTCGCATGCTCGGGTCGGGCCTTCGCTCGCGTGCGCCGCCGCCGCCAGGGCGCCCAGGTCCGCCGCCGACTCTGCTTGGTGGCGGGCTATCACCGTTGCTGCCAGCCAGATCGCCAGCGTTGCCAAGATCGTCAGGGCCGCCACCGCCAGTGCCGCCCAGATCGTGGCCGCTCCGCTGTCCGGGGCCTGTGCCTCAGCCTTGGGCATCCGCCACCTCCGGGTTCGGCTCGGCCACCGCGTAGGCCGTTGCGTCCAGGTGGATCTCCGGGAGGAGGCCCGCTGCCGCCGGGTGGGCCGCTACTGTCGCCCTGATCCTGTCTTCGGTGTGCTCGACCGTCAGGGTTGCTCCTGGCGGACCTATCTCGTGGACCGCGGCCGCCGCTTCGGCGGCCTGGCCCCTTGCCAGCAGCCGTGCTGCCTCGCGGGCCGCGTCTGTGCAGCGCAACTGGATCGTCAGCACCGTGAGAGCCGCCAGCAGCAAGACCATCACCGCGGTCAGGACCATCAGGCCGAGCGCTGCCTCGACCGTCACCGAACCCCCGTCGCGGCCTCTCACGACGGCACCGACAAGGCCTTCATGACCAGGTTCGTCAGCCACGAGACGACCGAGTCTCCGGTCAGCAGGGAATAGAGGACGGCGGCGAAGGCCGCGACGGCGACGGTGACGATGGCGTACTCGACCGTCGTGGAACCGTCGTCCGAGCGGGGACGGCGACGGAACGTGCGCATGGGGTTTCCCTTCAGTACAGGTCCGTGGTCAGAAGAGCGGGCCGAGCCGTCCGGCGAGGCCGAGGACGACCGGCAGCACGCCCAGGCAGAAGAAGGCGGGCAGGAAACACAGCCCGACCGGCAGGGCGAGCGCCACTCCGGCCCGCTCGGCGCGTTCCTCGGCCTCGGTGGCCAGGTCGTCGCGGAAACGTGCCGCGAGGTCGGTGGCCGCCGTGGCGAACGCCGCGCCCGAACGGGACGTGCGGATCGCCGCGGCCGCCAGCTCGTCCAAGCCCGGGACTGCCCGCACCGACGCCCAGGCCTCGTCCGGCCGGGAGCCGAGGACGAGCAGCCCGGCCGTCGAGCCCAGCGCCGTTCGCACTGCGGCCGGCGCGGTGCCGGCCACGGCCTCCAGCGCCGTTGGCACCGGCAGCCCGGCGTGCAGGCAGGCGGCGAGGAGATCGAGCGTTCCCGCCAGCCGGAGCTTGGCGGCGATGTCCACGGCCGGTGGTCGCGGACGGCGGGTGCGGCGGATCGCCCACCACCCGGTCGCGGTCACGATCGCGCCCGCCACCGCCCCGGCGACCCCGCCGATCAGCACCCCTGCCGAGACGCCACCTACGGCCGCCGCGACGTACGAGAGCGCGTGATGCTTCTTGCGGACGGGCTCAAGACCTCCGGCCAGCCGTTCGAAGCGCCGCGCCGGGGGCCTGTCCGGCCAGGTGAGCAGCGCTCCGCCGAAGAGAAGGAGTGCGACGGCGTTCACCGGATCCACACCTTTCCGGTCAGCGCGCGGCACCAAGCCGTGCCGGCCCAGAGCAGGACGCACCCGGCGACCAGCAGTACCTGGCCCGCCGTGCTGCCGGTCAGCACCGACAGCGGAGCCGCGCCCATGACCTCGCCGAGCAGCACGCACAGCACCGGCAGCCCGGTGAGCACCGCCGCGCTCGCGCGGGGTCCGGCCAGCTTGGCGCGCATCCGGCGGGCGAACGCCAGACCGGCCTCGGCGTCGCGGCGGGCCGCGTCGAGGACGTCGGCCATCGGGAGGCCGTGCCGTTTGCCCAGTGACCAAGCCGCGGCCAGGTGCGGTAGCGCCGGTGCGGACAGCTCGGTGTCGAGGCGGGCCGCCGTCGCCAAGGCGCGTAGTTCGCCGGCCAGGGCCGGGACCGTGTCCGCGGCGGCTTCCGCCGCCGTCACCGGGTGGGCACCCGATCGGAGCTCGGCCACCATGGTTCGCAACGCCGTTTCGGTGTGCGTGGCCGTCGCCAGGTCCGCGGTGGCCCGGCGATGGGCTCGCCGCTCCTGGCGCCACGCCAGTGTCAGCACGCCGGCGGCGACCGCGCCGCCCGCTCCCGCGAGCAGTCCGGCGAGCGCCGTCGGGAGCAGCCAGCGGACTACGCGCCACACGTCGGGGATCCGGACGGTGGCCGGTGGCTCGGTCGCGACCTGGAAGCGGTCCGGTGGCGGTGGCCAGCACGCCAGGGCCGCGCCCAGGCACAGCAGGGGCCACGGGCCGATCATCGCCGTCGCCTCCGATCGCGCGGGAAAGCGTTGAGCAGCAAGGAAATCCGTACCAGCAGAAGACTCAGCACGCGATCGCCCCCGACGTCGGGAACAGGTGCCGATCGATCGTCCACCGGCCCGCGCGCCACACCGGGACGACCCGGGCCCGGCCGTGTTCCGCACGCAGGACGCCGACCTCGGCCAAGCGCCGGCGGCCGCCGGGTTCGCGCCGCATGTGCAGCACGACGCGGATCGCCGCGACGAGCTGGCTGTGCACGGCGTCGCGGCCGAGACCGCCGAGCGCGGCCAGTGCCTCGATGCGGGCGGGTACCTCGGCCGGGGAGTTGGCGTGGACGGTGCAGGCGCCGCCGTCGTGACCGGTGTTCAGCGCGGTGAGCAGGGCACCGACCTCGGCGCCGCGGACCTCGCCGACCACCAGCCGGTCGGGACGCATGCGCAGCGCCTGGCGCACGAGCTCGGGCAGGCCGACCGCGCCCGCACCCTCCACATTGGCCGGACGGGCGACGAGGCTGACGAACTGCGGGTGCGCGGGCTGCAGTTCGCCGGCGTCCTCGACGCAGACGATCCGCTCACCCGGGTCGACCGCGCCGAGCAGCGCGGCCAGGAGTGTGGTCTTGCCCGCCCCGGTGCCGCCGGTGACCAGGAACGCCATCCGGCGGGAGACGACGGTGCCGAGCAGCTTCGCGCCGGCTTCGTCGAACGCGCCGAGTTCGGCGAGAGCGCTGAGGTCGTGCGTTGCCGGGCGCAGGACGCGGAGGGACAGGCAGGTGCCGCCGGCCGCGATCGGCGGGAGGACGGCGTGCACGCGGATGCGGCCGTGGGGGCCGGTGCCGGGGAGCCAGCCGTCGACGTAGGGCTGCGCGTCGTCGAGGCGGCGGCCGGCCGCGAGGGCGAGGCGCTGGGCCAGGCGGCGGACGGATTCTTCGCCCTTGAAGCGGACGCTGGTGCGGACGAGGCCTTGCGGGCCGTCCGTCCAGACTTCGCCGGGGCCGGTGACGAGCACGTCGGTGGTGGCCGGGTCGTCGAGGAGCGGGGCGAGCGGGCCGGCGCCGACGAACTCGTCGCGGGCCTGACGGGCCGCGTCGAGCACTGCATCGTGGCCGAGGGCGCCACCCGCTTCGGCCCGGACGGCGCTCGCGACGGCGACCGGGTCGGCTTGGCGGCGGTCGCCGGCCAGGCGGTTGCGGACGCGGTCGACGAAGTCGGTGGTCATCGGTTCACCTGCCTTGTTCGGTGTGGCAGCGGGCGGTCGCGAAGAGCTGTGACGCGGGTGCCTGGCGCTCTCGGCGTGGGGCGGTCGATAGCTGAGGTGACACGAGTGCCTGGCGAGCACTCCTCTGACTCCGGCCCGGAGCGCAGCAATCTCGAGAAGCTCGTCGCGCTTTGGGGGCCGCGGCTCAGCAAGCACAGGATCGTGGGGAGCAACAGCTCCGAGACTCTCGTCGGAGCTCCTGACCGGCGGAGGTCTGCCTTGGCCGTCATCGGGTGGCCGCCTGGGCTTCGTTGTGAGCCGCTCGCAGGACCTTTGTCGCCGCTGTTGTCAGGGGGCCTTTGAATCTTGCCGGGAACTCACCCTTCTCCACTGCTTTTCCCAGGCCGCGTTCCGGGGGCATCGAGGCCATCACCGGTGGGCCGAGGAGGGCTGCCGAGCGGGCTGTCTTCTCGTGCGACCGTCCACATGTGACCACTCCGAGGCGGGTCGTCAGCTGCGTCAGACGCTTCAGCACCTGCTTTGCCGCCAGGCACGCCCGGAACTCCAGCGGCACCACCAGCAACACCAGGTCCGCGCGCAGCAGCACCTCCTCGGCCACCTCGCCGAGGGTGCGCGGCAGGTCACACACCACCGTGCGGCCCGAACGGCGGGCGGCCGACAAGATCGCCGACAGGGACTCGACCTTCGGGCCTTCGCCTTCGGGGGCGCACGCCAGAACCGGGAGGCTGCCGCCGCGGTGGCGGAGCCGTGGGAGGCTCGCGGCCAGCAACGACACCGATGCCCGGCCGCTCAGGTTCACCTCCGGCCAGCGGTTTCCCGGGGTGTTTTCCAGGCTGAGCAACACATCCAGGCCGCCGCCGAGGGGGTCGCAGTCCACCAGCAGCGCGCCGCCCGGGCCGCGGTCGGCCACCATTGCCAGCGCCGAGGCGAACACGGACGCGCCTCCGCCGCCCCGGCCTCCGACCACGCCGAGCACCAGGCCGGGTTGTTCCGCCGGTGTCTCGACGACGTCGGCGAACGCGCCGGCGAGCTCCGTCTCCTCGTCGGGCAACGAAATCACGCGCTCGACGCCGACGCGGAACGCGTGCTCCCACGTCGACGGGCCCGGGCTGCCCTTGCAGACCAGGAAGATCCCGCCACGCCGGGGCAGCGCGGGTGGCATCCGCGCGGCGTCTTCGTCGAGGAGCACCAGTGGCGCGCGGGCCCAGTGCGTGCTCGCCGCCGTCAGGTCGGGTGCGCGGTCGAGTTCGCAGCCCGCGACCGCGGCCACCCGCAGTATCTCGTCGAGCACGGTCTCGTCCGCGGCGACCACCAGCGGTCTTGCCCCCGTCATGCGTTCCTCCCCCGTCGTCGGTGCGGGCCGTGGGTGGCCCGGCTTCCACCGTCGCGGGCGGGGGCCGGGTGGCACAACGGGGCGGACGGCCGGCTGTGGACAACCGGGGTGTTGTGGACAACTGCGGCACGGAGACCGGCTCGCGGACCGGTTCTGTCGGTGCGGTGTGGCAGGATCGCGCCCGCCCGAGACGCATCTGCGGCAGAAATCAGCGCGAACATCCGCACGCGAAGTTTCCGCTCGCAGCACGAACCACCATTCGGGAGCGCACCGGGAAATTGCCGAAGGTAAGCGGACGGCAAAATGCCACGAACGACGTGGCAGAAAAAGGAATCCGGCCTGGGCAAAGGAAACCGGGAAAGGCAAGCGGGAGGTAAGAGGGCGGCCCCCGCCAGGGGGGAGGGACGGGGGCCGCCGTGGGTTCAGCCCCGGGGGGTCGGACTGAACCGGCCCGGTTGGACACCGGGCTCCCTCACTGTAACTCCGCCCGGCGCCCGTTCGCGCGCCGGAGGAGGCACACAGTTCGGTAACGGCACAGTGCGCCCGAAGTGCCTGCCTGTCATGGATTTTCCGCCCGGCGCGACGCGCGCGTGGTGGATCAACGGGACGCGCCGCGATCAAGCTCCTATCCTGGACACGTGGCCGAACCGAGCAGCGCGCCGTCGCGCATCCGGAAGCCGGGCCCGGAGCACGCGGTGGCCGCGTTCTTCGACCTGGACAAGACGATCATCGCTTCGTCGAGCGCGCTGGCGTTCAGCAAGCCCCTCCTCAAAGAAGGGTTGATCAACCGTCGCGCCGCGTTGCGAAGCGCATACGCGCAGCTGGTGTTCTCACTCGCCGGCGCCGACGAGAACAAAACCGAACGGCTGCGCGCCGAAGTTTCCGCGCTGTGCGCCGGCTGGGACGTCGCCCAGGTTTCGGCGATCGTCCGCGAGACGCTGCACGACGTCGTCGACCCGCTCGTGTACGCGGAGGCGGCGGAACTGATCGCGCGGCACCGCGAGGACGGGCACGACGTGATCGTGCTGTCGGCGACCGGCGAAGAAGTCGTCGCGCCGGTGGCGGAGATGCTCGGCGCGACGCGGAGCGTCGCTACCCGGATGCAGATCGTCGACGGCCGCTACTCCGGCGAAGTCGACTTCTACTGCTACGGGGCCAACAAAGCCGTCGCCGCGAAGCAGCTCGCCGCGACCTACGGCTACGACCTCGCCGAGTGCTTCGCCTACACCGACTCGAGCACCGACATCCCGCTGCTCGAGGTCGTCGGACACCCGCACGCTGTGAACCCGGACAAGCTCCTGCGGCGCGAGGCCCTCGACCGCGGCTGGCCGATCCTCGCCTTCGACCGGCCGATGTCGCTGCGTACCCGGATCCCCACGCGATCGGCCGGAATGGTGGCGCTCGGCGTCGGCGCGGTGGCCGCCGGGGCGACCTGGTACGGCCTCAACCGTCGCCGTCGGTCCCGATAGCCGGCCGTCCGCCACCCACACGGCCGTACGGCCTCCACTTTGCTTGGCCCAGCCCCGAATTGTCCGTCGCGCAGGGTGCCGATGTCACCCGATCCAGCCTCTGTACCGGTGCACCCGTCCGCGCACTTGAAGTGACCGGGCTCACGGCGTAGAAAGTAGGTGCGGACGTTCGGTCGGCCAGGGAGCAGGTAGAAGAGAAGCCTGTTCCACCCCGGCAAACCTCCGTGCGCGGACTCCGGGTACCCACGCGCAGCGCGCCGCGGGAGGCTCGTCGTCTAGGGACTGCGTAGTGGGACGCCACACGCCGAGTCCATGTAGGTACGACCAGAGTTGCACGCTTGGTCGCCCGAGAAGTTCGCGCTTGCAGGCGGCGCCCGTGGCTTCGGCCACGGGCGCCGCCTCGTCTATGTGGGGGTACGCCGGCGCGGGGTTCGGGCCGCATGCGTGACTGGCGGGGCATCACGCGTGATTGGGGGGTCGACACGCGTGATTGGGGGGTCGACACGCGTGATTGGGGGGTCGACACGCGTGAGCCGGGACGGGACTCGCGTGATTGGGGACGTCACTCGCGTGATTGAAGACGGGACTCGCGTGATTGGGGGCGGGACTCGGGGTGGGCGCATCTTGCGGATGGGGACTTTCGCTACCGATCCGGGTACGACTGGGCCGTTCGTGCGGTCGGTCGATGGACAGCGCCGGATTCGGTGAGTAGCTTCCCGATACTGGCGCCTCCGAGTGGACTTCTGACGTCCGACGGCGCCCGCAACTTTCTGGGAGGCTGGTCGTGACGACCCGAAATCGGAGGTTCCATGCGCTCGCCCTGCCCGTCGCCGGGGTGCTCGCCTTCACCGGTGTGGGTGTCGGGACAGCGGCGAGTGCGCCGCGGGTGAGCGCGGACGCGCAGGCCGAGGCCGCGGCGACGCAGGCACTGCGTGGGCTGACGCTGGAGCAGAAGGTCGGGCAGCTGTTCGTCACCTGGGTGAACGGCAAGACCGCCGACGAGGTCAACCCGAAGAACCAGACGGACTTCGGCGTCGACACTCCCGCGCAGGTCATCGAGAAGTACCACCTCGGCGGGGTCATCTACTTCAACAACGACTCGCGCGACAACTTCGACGACCCCGTGCAGGTCGCGAAGCTGTCCAACGGCCTCCAGCAGGCCGCGATCCGCAGCGGGGCGCACATCCCGCTGCAGATCGCCGCCGACCAGGAGGGCGGCACGGTCACGCGGATGGGCGCGCCGGCCACCGAGTTCCCGAACGCCATGGCGATCTCGGCCGGGCGGGACACGAACCGCGCGACGCAGGCCGCCACCATCCTCGGCCGCGAACTGCGGGCCGTCGGGATCAACCAGGACTTCGCGCCCGACGCCGACGTCAACTCGAACCCGGTCAACCCCGTCATCGGCGTCCGGTCCTTCTCCGGGCAACCCGGCCTGGCCAGCGACTTCGTCACCGCCGAGGTCAAGGGCTTCGAGAAGTCCGTGGCGGCGACGGCCAAGCACTTCCCCGGGCACGGCGCCGCGCCGACCGACAGCCACACCGGGCTGCCGCGGATCGACAGCACCGAAGCGCAGTGGCGGGCCACCGACGTGCCGCCGTTCAAGGCCGCGATCGCGGCCGGCGTCGACTCGATCATGAGCGCGCACATCCAGTTCCCGAGCCTCGACCCGTCGCTCGAACCCGCGACGCTCTCGAAGCCGATCATCACCGACCGCCTGCGCAACGAGCTGGGCTACAACGGCGTCGTCATCACCGACTCCCTCGAAATGGAAGGCGTGCGCAAGCTGCACAGCGACGCCGAAATCCCGGTGCTCGCGCTCAAGGCCGGCGTCGACCAGCTGCTCATGCCGGTGCACCTCGACCTGGCGATCAACTCGGTCCTCGCCGCCGTCAAGTCCGGCGACATCCCGATGCAGCGGATCGACCAGAGCGTGCTGCGCGTGCTGAAGCTCAAGTTCCTGCGCGGCATCCTGTTCGCGCCGTTCGTCGCACCGGGCCAGGTGATGAAGACCGTCGGCACCCCGTCGAGCCTCGCGACGGCGCAGGACATCGCCGACCGCGGCATCACGGCCATCGCGAACGACGCCGGCCTCCTGCCCCTGAAGCAGAAGCCCGCGACGACGCTCGTCACCGGCTGGGGCGTCTCCACGACGACGTCCCTCGCGCAGAAGCTGACCGCCCACGGCACGGCCGCGACGGCCTACCAGACCGGCCAGGTACCGACCGACGCCCAGATCGCCCAGGCGGTCGCCAAGGCGCAGAGCGCCGACCTCGTCGTCGTGCTGACCAACAACATCGGCACCTACCCGCTGCAGACCAAGCTGCTCGACGCGCTGCAGGCCACCGGGAAACCGGTCGTCGCGGTCGCCGCGCAAATCCCGTACGACGCCGGCTACCCGAGCACCGTGAAGACCTGGCTGGCCACCTACGGCTACATCGGGCCGACCCTGGAGGCGCTGGCGAAGGTGATCCTCGGCGAGACGAACCCGGTCGGGAAGCTGCCGGTCGACATCCCGGCGGGCGCCGACGTGCAGAAAGTCAAGTACCCCTTCGGCCACGGGCTGACCTGGTGAACCTCAACCGGCGCCACTTCCTCGGCGCAAGCGCGCTCGCCGTCCCGGCCCTCTCCAGCGGCTCGGCCGTGGCCGGAGCCCAACCCGAAGCAGCCCGGCCGGAAACACGCGTCCTCACCGGCGCGGAACAGCTGGCCGCCCAGGGCTGGCGCACGCTCGAGGGCCGCAAGGTCGGCGTGCTGTCCAACCCCACCGGTGTCCTGCTGAACGGCGACCACATCGTCGACTCGATGGTCGCCGCCGGCGTGAAACCGGTGGCGGCTTTCGGCCCCGAACACGGCTTCCGCGGCAGCGCGCAGGCCGGCGGCTCCGAGGGCGACTACACCGACCCTCGCACCGGCGTACCGGTGTACGACGCGTACGGCGTCGACGCGCCGAAGCTGGCTTCGCTATTCACGAAGGCCGGCGTCGACACCGTCGTCTTCGACATCGCCGACGTCGGCGCGCGCTTCTACACCTACATCTGGTCGCTCTACACGGCGATGGTGGCCGCGGCGCAGGTCAAAGCCACGCTCGTCGTCCTCGACCGGCCGAACCCGCTCGGCGGCCGGGCGGCCGGACCGGTGCTCGACCCGAAGTTCGCCTCCGGCATCGGGCGGCAGCCGATCGCCCAGCAGCACGGCATGACCGTCGGCGAGCTCGCCCGCTTCTTCGCCGGCGAGTTCCTGCCGGACGAAAAAGTGCGGCTCGACGTCGTCCAGGTCCGCGGCTGGCAGCGTGACACGCTCTTCGCGCGGACCGGGCTGAACTGGGTGCTGCCCAGCCCGAACATGCCGACGCCGGACACCGCGCTCGTCTACCCGGGCACCGGGATGTTCGAAGGCACCGTGTTCTCCGAGGGCCGCGGCACGACCCGGCCGTTCGAGATCATCGGCGCGCCCGGCCTCGACTGGCGCTGGCGCGAGAAGCTCGAAGACGAGCGGCTGCCCGGAGCGAAGTTCCGCGAGGCCTACTTCGTCCCCACCTTCAGCAAGTTCGCCAACCAGACGTGCGGCGGTGTGCAGCTCAGCGTCGACGATCCCCGCGCCTTCGACGCGATCCGGACCGCGGTCGCCATGCTCGTCACGGCGAAGGCGCTGCACCCGGGCGTCTTCGCCTGGCGCCCCGACAACTACATCGACAAGCTGTCCGGGTCCGACCGGCTCCGGACCATGGTCGACGCCGGTGCGGGCGTCGACGAGGTCACCGGCGCCTGGCGGGCCGAGCTGGCCGCGTTCGACCGGAGACGTCGCCACTACCTGCTCTACCGCTGAGGGGGAGACTCGTGCGTGCTAGGAAGGTCCTCGTCGCGGCCACCGGAGTCCTGGTCGCGCTGACCAGCCTGACCTCGGGAGCCAGCGCCATCACCAGCCACGATCCGGCGGCCGGCCGCTTCGACCGGCCGCAGCACGGGTTCGCCCCGCCGTGGACGACGCTGCGCGACGGGCGCCCGCAGGACGTCAACCTCGACCCCGCGCCGATCAAGGCGGCCGAGGACTTCCTGGCGAGCTGGACGAAGCCGGACGCGACCGGGCACCCGCACTTCGCCGGGGCAGTCGGCCTGCTCGCGCACGACGGCGTGGTCGTCGACCGGTACGCCGTCGGCGGCGCGCTGCGGTACGCCGACGCCAAGGGCACCGAACTTCCCGCGGACCAGCAGGTCCCGATGCGCAACGACACCATCTTCGACATGGCGTCGATCTCGAAGCTGTTCACCTCGATCGCCGTGCTGCAGCTGACCGAACGCGGGCAGCTCACCCTCGACACCCCGGTCAGCCGCTTCTTCCCGGAGTTCGCCACCGGCGACAAGGCCGCCATCACGGTCCAGATGCTGCTCACGCACGTCTCCGGGTTCGACGCCGACCCGATTCCGTCGCTGTGGGCGGGCTACCCGGACATCCCGTCGCGCCGGCAGGCCGTGCTCGACAGCCCGCTGAAGAACAAGCCGGGGACGACGTACCTCTACTCGGACATCAACCTGCTGACGCTCGGCTTCATCGTCGAGAAGCTGACCGGCCAGAGCCTCGACAAGGTCGTCCACGACCGGATCACCGCACCGCTCGGCATGGCCGACACCGGCTACAACCCGCCCGCGTCGAAGCTGGGCCGGATCGCCGCGACGGAGTCCCAGGCGAACCCGCCGCGCGGGATGGTGCGCGGCAGCGTGCACGACGAGAACGCGTGGTCGCTGGGCGGTGTCGCCGGGCACGCCGGCGTGTTCAGCACCGCGGGCGACATGGCCAACCTGGCCCAGGCGATCCTCAACGGCGGCAGCTACCGCGGGCACCGGATCCTGCGGCCGGACACCGTGCGCCAGATGCTCACGAACTACAACCAGCAGTTCCCGGACGACTCGCACGGCCTCGGCTTCGAACTCGACCAGCCCTGGTACATGGGTGCGCTGGCGTCGCCGGTCACCGCCGGGCACACCGGTTACACCGGAACGACGCTGGTCATCGACCCGGAATCGCGATCGTTCGCGATCTTGCTGACGAACCGGGTGCACCCGAGCCGGAACTGGGGCTCGATCAACACCGCCCGCCAGGTCTGGGCGACGTCGCTGGCCCGGGCCATGGCGGTGCGGCCGGCGGCCGGGAAGGACGCCTGGACGAGCACGCTCGGTAACGCCGCGGTGGCTACGCTCAGCACTCGCGCATTTACTACGCATAGTGATCAAGCGCGAGTCTCGTTCGCTGCTTTCGTGGACACCGAGGGCAGCAGTGATCCACTTCAGCTGCAGGCCAGCACCGACGGCGTTAACTGGCAACCGATCACGCTATCGGTTTCCGGACCGGGGGCACCCTCCGGAACCGTGACGTCGCTCTCCGGACACGGGCACCGCGCCTGGTGGCAGGCGGTCGGCACGCTGCCCCAAGGCGCGTCGGTGAGCCTCCGCTGGCGTTACAGCACCGACCCGAGTTACACGGGACGAGGAGTTTCGGTGGACGGTGTGAAAGTCACCGAGAGCGGCCGATCACTCCTCGACGGTGAACGAAACCCCGCGGTCTTCGTCGCGGAGGGTTGGCAGTTGACCTCTCGGTGACCGTCCGGTCGCCGAATGTCCACCGCAAGCCGGAATTTACCGTCTGCTTGCCGCTTGCACCGCGACACTAAGTTGCCAAGTCGTTAGCTTGACCTCGTTAACAAGGTCGACCCTGTTGGCGACTTTCTGGTCAACGATTAATCGCAAATCCAGATCCGCAGACACGGACGGGTTGCGATCGTACCGAAGGGTGTGGGTAGCCTTGTCGCAAATGCCAACGGTTAGTAACTTTCCGACGGTGAGTGATACCGAATCCGTAGTCGGCACGGCACCGTCCGAGCCCGTATCGGTCCAGACGGCCGTGCGGGACGCCGACTCCAGCCCGCTGGTGCGGATCCGGTCCCTGCTCCCCGGCCTGGCCCGCGCCGAACAGCGCGTGGCGAAGGTGGTGCTGGAGGACCCCGCGTCGGTCGCGCGCCGCAGCATCACCGAGGTGGCCCTGGCCGCCAACACGAGCGAGACCACGGTGACCCGGTTCTGCAAGGCCGTCGGGGTCGGCGGGTACCCGCAGCTGCGCATCGCGCTGGCCGCGGACACCGCGCGCACCGAGGCGCGGACCACGCGCAACCTGGGCGGCGAGATCAGCCCGGAGGACGACCTGGCCGCCGTGATCGGCAAGGTCAGCTTCGCCGACGCGCGGGCCGTCGAGGAGACGGCCGACCAGCTCGAGGTCGCCACCCTCGAGAAGGTGATCGAGGTCGTCGCGAACGCCGGCCGCGTCGACGTCTACGGCGTGGGCGCCAGCGCCTTCGTCGCCGCCGACCTGCAGCAGAAGCTGCACCGCATCGGCCGCGTGTGCTTCGCGTGGTCGGACACGCACATCATGCTCACCTCGGCCGCGGTGCTCAGCCCCGGTGACGTCGCGATCGGCGTCTCGCACACCGGCGCGACCACCGACACCGTCGAGGCGCTGCGCGTGGCGCGCGAGCACGGCGCGATCACCATCGCCGTGACGAACTTCCCGCGTTCCCCGATCACCGAGGTCGCCGATCATGTTTTGACGACCGCGGCGCGGGAAACCACGTTCCGGTCGGGCGCCACGGCCAGCCGCATCGCCCAGCTCACCGTCATCGACTGCCTGTTCATCGGCGTCGCGCAGCGGCACATGGACGCGTCGGTGAGCGCACTGGACGCGACGCGGGACGCAGTCGGATCACACCGCTTGGGGGTCAGGCCGGACGGTCGTCGCCGTCCGCGGGAAACCGGCAAGTAGATGACCGGAGAAAATGTGAGGCGCATGATGACTGTCCCCGTGCAGACGGTGCACGTCGATTCGCCGACCGAAACCCGCAATCCCCGCACCCGGGACATCGACCTGATGTCCACCGCGGGGATCCTGGGCGCGATCAACGCCGAGGACCGCACGGTCCCCGGTGCCGTGGCCGCGGTGCTGCCCCAGGTGGCGCACGCGGTGGACTACGCGGTGGACGCCCTGCGGGCCGGGGGCCGGGTGCACTACGTCGGCGCGGGCACGTCCGGGCGGCTGGCCACCCTGGACGCGGCCGAGCTGGTGCCGACGTTCAACGTGCCGGGCGACTGGTTCATCGCGCACCACGCCGGCGGCGAGAAGGCCCTGCGCAACGCCGTCGAAAACGCGGAGGACGACTCGGCCGCGGGGGCCGCCGAGATGGCCGCGATGGTGCAGCCCGGCGACTTCGTGCTGGGCCTGACGGCGTCGGGCAGGACGCCGTACGTGCTGGGTGCGCTGGCCGCGGCGTCGCGCCAGGGCGCTCGGACCGGGCTGGTTTCGGGCAACGCCAAGGCCGCGAAGCCGGCCGGGGTGGACGTGCTCATCGCGGTCGACACCGGTCCCGAGGCGATCGCCGGCTCGACCCGGATGAAGGCGGGCACGGCGCAGAAGATGATCCTCACGTCGTTCTCCACCGCGACGATGATCAAGCTGGGCCGGACCTACTCCAACCTGATGGTCAGCATGCGGGCGACGAACGCGAAGCTCCGCGGCCGGATCATCCGGATCCTGCAGGAAGCCACCGGCATGACGATGGCGGACTGCTCGGACGCGCTCACCGAGGCCGGGGGCGACCTCAAGGTGGCGCTGGTGCACTTGCTGTCCGGCGAGGACGTCAAGAGCGCCGCGAAGGCTTTGCACACGTCCGGCGGGCACGTGCGCAAGGCGCTGGACACTCTCAGGGTACGAGCGAGCTAGAACTCCATCTGTTCATCTGTCTAACCTCTCAGATGAGAGGGAAGGCGGGTGGGCATGGCGGGCAAGACGGAGGACTCGCGACGCAGGCTTTCGCGTCGCGAGTGGGTGTCGATCGGCGGGATGGCCGGGTTCGTCCTGTTGCTGAACGTCGTGGGCTGGGGCGTGCTCACGGCGTTCGTCGCACCGCACCACTACGCGCTCGGCGCGTCCGGCGTGTTCGGGATCGGGCTGGGCGTCACGGCGTTCACGCTCGGCATGCGGCACGCGTTCGACGCCGACCACATCGCCGCGATCGACAACACCACCCGCAAGCTGATGAGCGACGGCCAGCGGCCGCTTTCGGTCGGCTTCTGGTTCTCCCTCGGGCACTCGACGATCGTCTTCGCGCTGTGCCTGCTGCTGTCGCTGGGCGTCCGCGCGCTGGCCGGGCAGGTCGAGGACGACTCCTCGGCCTTGCACCAGGCCACCGGCGTGATCGGGACGTCGGTGTCCGGGGTGTTCCTGTACGTGATCGCGATCCTCAACCTCGTGGTGCTCGTCGGCATCCTGCGGGTGTTCCGGCAGATGCGCCGGGGCGAGTTCGACGAAGCCGCGCTGGAGCACCAGCTGGACAACCGCGGCGTCATGAACCGGGTGCTGCGCGGCGCGACGAAGGCCGTGCGCAAGCCGTGGCACATCTACCCGGTCGGGCTGCTGTTCGGGCTGGGCTTCGACACCGCGACCGAGATCGGGCTGCTGGTGCTGGCCGCGGGCGCGGCGACGTTCGCCCTCCCCTGGTACGCGATCCTCGTGCTGCCGATCCTCTTCGCCGCCGGGATGACCCTGTTCGACACCGTCGACGGCTGCTTCATGAACTTCGCCTACGGCTGGGCGTTCGCGAAGCCGGTGCGCAAGATCTTCTACAACATCACGGTGACCGCGCTGTCGGTCGCGGTGGCGCTGCTCATCGGGACGATCGAGCTGGTGTCGATCCTGGCCGAGAAGCTGGACATCACTTCGGGGCCGCTCGCCGCGATCGCGTCGGTGGACCTGGACTACGTCGGGTTCGGGATCGTCGGGCTGTTCGTGCTGACGTGGGTCGTCGCGCTGGCCGTGTGGCGGTTCGGGCGGATCGAAGAGAAGTGGTCGGCGAAGCTGACCGGCTAAGAAGCCGCGTCCGAGATGCTCTTCGCCTCCCGCGCACCCGCTTCGAACGCTTCGCAGCAGAACAGCAGCCACGCGCGGACGCCCTCCGGCGTCCCGCCCGCAAAACCTTCCGCCGCTTCGAGATAGCGCGGGACCCGGCGGAAGAAAGCCACTTCCGGGACGCTCAACGACTTCGGGTCCAGGCCGGTCGCGACCATCGACAGCCGGGCGGCCGCGCGGGCCACCACGCCGTCCGCGCTGCCGAACGGCTTGAGGGCCAGCAGCTCTCCGTGCACGACCGCCGTCAGGACCGGGCCCGGGATCGACGTCGCTCCCGTCACCAGCTGGGCGAGCAGCTCGAGGCGGCCGCCGCCGGACTGGGGGCGGCCCAACGCGTCCAGGTCGTCGACCAGGTCCGCCGCGGCCAGGACGTGCAGGCGGGCCAGCGCCTGCAGCGGCGCGCGGCGCCACGTCGGCAGCAGTGACTCCAGGGTCTCCGCGACGCGCAGGGCGCCGGCGAGGACCGGGTCGGCGACCGCGCCGTCGAGCGGCAGTTCGGGGTTGGCGCCCTCGATACCGGCGGACGCGCGGGCCGCGCGGACCGAGGCCTCCGCCGCGGTCGCCGCGCCGCCGCGGAGGTTGGCCGGGAGGCGGTGGACCGCGAACACCGCGTCCTGCGCGGACTTCGCCGCCGCCGCGACGCCTTCGAGGTCGAGGAGGGGCTTCAGGGGATCAGGCATCGAGCACCTGCCCCGAGCGCTGGACCACGGGCGGCAGCACCGACCACGGGAAGTTGATCCACTTGTCGGTGTGCCGCCAGACGTACTCGCACTTCACCGTCGAGTGCGGCTTCTCGTAGACGACCGCCGAGCGCACCTCGGCGACGTGGTCGAGGCAGAAGTCGCGGACCAGCTTGAGCGTCGCGCCGGTGTCGGCCACGTCGTCGGCGATCAGCACCTTCTTGCTCGTGAGGTCGACGACGTTGGGCACCGGCGGCAGCATCACCGGCAGGTCGAGGCGCTGGTCGACGCCGGTGTAGAACTCCAC
The DNA here is from genome assembly GCF_900105945.1 of Amycolatopsis tolypomycina. Classification (NCBI taxonomy): domain Bacteria; kingdom Bacillati; phylum Actinomycetota; class Actinomycetes; order Pseudonocardiales; family Pseudonocardiaceae; genus Amycolatopsis; species Amycolatopsis tolypomycina. Next base: position 7,958,966 of record NZ_FNSO01000004.1, read on the forward strand.
GTTCATCACGTGCAGGTTCTTCACGTCGAGCGCGTAGCCGAGCGCGCCGGCGACGAAGAGGCCGCCGCGCGCGATGGAAAGGACGAGGTCGGGCGCGAAGCCGTCTTCGGCGATGGTGTGAGCCAGTTCACGGCTCGCCGTGCCGAACAGCTCCCAGCTCAGCTCTTCCCGCTCTTCGGCCATCGAGCCGCCCTTCCGTCGTGGTCAGCCGAGCATAGGCAACGCCGAAGTGGACTGCGGAAATGCGTGAAAATTGGCTATCACAGACGGCCATTGGCGCACTTACGGTGATCACGTGAGCGACTGGAACACGCAACCCACCCTGGCCGGCACGCACGTCCGGCTGGAACCGCTGACCCCCGAGCACGCCAAGGGCCTGTTCGAGGCGGGCACCGACCCGGGCATCTGGGCGTGGCTGAGCAGCCGGCAGCCGGCGGACCTGCCCGCGGCCGAGCGGCTGGTCGCGCAGGCGCTCGCCGACCCCGACCGGCGGCCCTTCGCGCAGCTCGACGTCGCTTCGGGCCGTGTCGCCGGGACGACGTCGTACTACCAGGTCGTCGAGAAGCACCGGATCCTGTCGATCGGGCACACCTGGATCGGCGCGGACTGGCAGCGCACCGGGCTGAACACGGAGTCGAAGCTGCTGCTGCTCCAGCACGCGTTCGAAATCCTTGGTGCGCAACGGGTTTCCTGGGAGACGGACATCCGCAACCTCCGCTCGCAACGCGCCATCGAACGCCTTGGCGCGCTTCGCGAAGGCGTGCTGCGCGCGCACCGGATCCGGCCGGACGGCTCGTCGCGCGACACCGTCACCTACTCCATGCTGGCGCCGGAGTGGCCCGCCGCGAAGGCCCGGCTGAACGAACGCTTAGTCACCGGGGCTCGCCTGCCTCGGTGAAACGGCAGGGCAACGTGGGTGCAACCTTTTACAAGGCGGACTAACGTCGCTAGCGTGCCGCTAGCCGTCGTTTCGGCGCACTACAGGAGGCCTTGCAACCATGACCGAGCAGTCCCCCGCCCTGGACAACCTGCTCACCGAGAGCCGCACCTTCCCGCCCAGTGACGAATTCGCTGGCCAGGCCAACGCGAAGGCCGATCTCTACGCCGAGGCGGACGCCGACCGCGAAGCGTTCTGGGCCAAGCAGGCCGAGCGGCTCACGTGGGACACGAAGTGGACCACGGTACTGGACTGGACCAATGCGCCGTTCGCGAAGTGGTTCGTCGGCGGCAAGCTGAACGTCGCCTACAACTGCGTCGACCGGCACGTCGAGTCCGGCCACGGCGACCAGGTCGCGATCCACTGGGTCGGCGAGCCGGGCGACACCCGCGACATCACCTACGCCCAGCTGAAGACCGAGGTTTCCAAGGCCGCCAACGCACTCGCGTCGCTGGGCGTCACCGCCGGCGACGTCGTGGCGCTCCAGCTGCAGATGGTGCCCGAGGCCATCTTCGCGATGCTCGCGTGCGCGCGGATCGGCGCGCTGCACAACGTCGTCTTCGGCGGCTTCTCGCCGACGGCGTTGCGGGCCCGCGTCGACGACGCCGCCGCGAAGGTCGTCATCACCTCCGACGGCCAGTTCCGCCGCGGCAAGGCCGCGCCGATGAAGGCCAACGTCGACGAAGCGCTCGAAGGCGCCGAGACCGTCGAGAAGGTCATCGTCGTGAAGCGCACGGGCGACCAGCTCGAGGGCGACGTCCCGTGGACCGACGGCCGCGACCTCTGGTGGCACGAGCTCGTCGACGGACAGTCCGAAGAGCACACTCCCGAGGCGTTCGACAGCGAGCACCCGCTGTTCATCCTCTACACGTCCGGCACGACCGGGAAGCCGAAGGGCATCCTCCACACCTCCGGCGGCTACCTGACGCAGACCGCGTACACGCACCACAACGTCTTCGACCACAAGGCAGGCGAAGACGTCTACTGGTGCACCGCGGACATCGGCTGGATCACCGGCCACAGCTACATCGTCTACGGCCCGCTCGCCAACCGCGTCACGCAGGTCGTCTACGAAGGCACCCCGAACACCCCGCACGAGGGGCGGCACTGGGAGATCATCCAGAAGTACAAGGTCTCCATCTACTACACGGCGCCGACGCTGATCCGCACGTTCATGAAGTGGGGCGCGGAGATCCCCGAGAAGTACGACCTGTCGACGCTGCGCGTGCTGGGTTCGGTCGGCGAGCCGATCAACCCGGAGGCGTGGATCTGGTACCGCGAGAACATCGGCGCCGGCCGCACCCCGATCGTCGACACGTGGTGGCAGACCGAGACCGGCGCGATCATGATCTCGCCGCTGCCGGGCGTCACCTCGGCCAAGCCGGGCTCGGCGCAGAAGGCACTGCCGGGCGTGTCCGCGAAGGTCGTCGACGACCAGGGCACCGAGGTCGGCCCGGGCGGCGGCGGGTACCTGGTGCTCGACAAGCCGTGGCCGTCGATGCTGCGCGGCATCTGGGGCGACGAGGAGCGCTTCCGCGACACCTACTGGTCGCGCTTCAAGGACCAGGGATTCTACTTCGCCGGCGACGGCGCGAAGTACGACAACGACGGTGACGTCTGGCTGCTGGGCCGCGTCGACGACGTGATGAACGTGTCCGGGCACCGGATCTCGACGACCGAGGTCGAGTCGGCGCTGGTTTCGCACCCGACGGTGGCCGAGGCCGCGGTCGTCGGCGCGACCGACCCGACGACCGGCCAGGGCATCGTCGCGTTCGTCATCCTGCGCGGCAACGCGGTGGACGGCGGCGAGGAGGCCATCCAGGCGCTGCGCAACCACGTCGCGAAGGAGATCGGGCCGATCGCGAAGCCGCGGCAGATCATGGTCGTGCCGGAGCTGCCGAAGACGCGCTCGGGCAAGATCATGCGCCGCCTGCTGCGCGACGTCGCGGAGAACCGGCAGGTCGGCGACGTCACCACGCTGGCCGACTCGTCGGTGATGGACCTGATCTCGTCGGGCCTGAAGTCGGGCAAGTCCGAGGAGTGAGCTAGCGTTCTCGTCGTCAGAGCCCTTCCGGCTTCTCGCCGGGAGGGCTCTGTCATGAGACCCCGAGTGGCACGACTCGAACGCATGTTCTACGCTGTGCCGCGAACCACACCCACTTCCCGGGCAAGGAGACGACACGACGATGACCGTGGATGTCCTGACGCACGACGAGGAAACGGCCACCGAAGCCCTGGCTGTTGCCCCTGAAGAGGCGGCCGTCACCGAGTCCGCGTCCCCGGCCTCCCCCTCGGAGGAGCCGGCCGAGCCGGCCGCCGAGGAAGAGGCCCCGAAGCCGAAGCGCGGCCGCCCGAAGGGTGCGGCGACGGCGTCGACGGCGAAGAAGACCCGCACGGTCGAGCTGATCCTGACCGTCACCGGCACCGCCGACGGCGAGTGGCAGGCCGAGCTGAAGAACGGCTCGAAGTGGGTCGCCAAGGGCCTGGAGATCCCCGCCGCCGCGGTTTCGCGCGCGGCGAAGGAACTGCACGCCGAGCTGTCCGGCCCGATCGACGAGGTGATCAACCAGGCCCGCGAGGCGCAGGCCGCGAAGGTCGCCGCGCTGGAGGCCGAGCTCGAGAAGGCCAAGCAGGCCCTCGCCGAGCTGGACGCCTGAGGCTTCACTCCAGGAAGCGCCCGGTCCGCTTTGCGCGGGCCGGGCGTTTCCGCTTTCCGGGGCCGCCCCAAGCGCCCCAATGTGGCGTTCGGTGCGTCCAGCGCACCCAATGTGGCGTTCGGTGCGTTGAACGCAACCAACGCCACATTGGGGCGCTTCAGGCGATCGGCGGCCGGCCCGGCAGGGGCGACTTGAACTCGACCCACATCGAGTCCGTCAGCGCCTCCACGTGGTGGGTCACCCCGCGCGGGTGCAGCACCGAGTCACCCGGCTCGAACACGGCCTCCACGCCGTCGACCGCGCCGCGCAACCGCCCTGACAGGACGTAGACGATCGAGTCGTGGTCGTGCTCGTGCGGCGGCGACGCCACTCCCGCCGGGTAGTGGATCAAGTACGCCAGGCCGCTGTCGGCCGTCTCCAGCAGGCGGTACCGGCCTTCGCCGCCGAGCAGCGGCCGGCCCTCCACCGTGACCAACGGCTGCCACACTTGCTCGTCCATGCCGGTCATCATGACCCAGCGCGGCTGAGAGTCCACACAGGACGGCTTAGGTAAGGCACGCGTTAATTAGGCGCACCTGACAAAAATCGCAAGTCTCGCCACGATTCCGGGTTCGTGTTTCACTGTTCTGGTGACCGAAACCGCGGTGGAGCACGCGCACGAACCGCACCAGGGCGTGGGCGGGAAACTGAACTGGCTGCGGGCCGGCGTCCTCGGGGCGAACGACGGGATCGTGTCCGTCGCCGGCATCGTCGTCGGGGTGGCCGGGGCGACCACGGAAAGCACCACGATCCTCACCGCCGGAATCGCCGGGCTCGTCGCCGGTGCCTTTTCCATGGCCGGCGGGGAATACGTCTCCGTGAGCACCCAGCGCGACACCGAACAGGCCCTGCTCCGGCTCGAAAAGCAGGAACTCAAGACGATGCCGGAGGCCGAGGAGCGCGAGCTCGCCGGCATCTACGAGGAAAAAGGACTCTCGCCTGACTTGGCGAGCCAGGTCGCCCGCGAACTGACCGAAAAGGACGCCCTGCAGGCGCACGCCGAGGCCGAGCTCGGGATCGACCCCGACAACCTCACGAGCCCGTGGCAGGCCGCGTGGGCGTCCCTGCTCGCGTTCTCCATCGGCGCGCTGCTGCCGATCCTGTCCATCGCCTGGGCCGGCGTCTCCCTGCGGGTGTGGGCGTGCGCGGCCGCGGTCGTCGTCGGCCTCACGCTGACCGGGTGGGTCAGCGCGAGGCTCGGCGACGCGAACGTGGTGCGCGCGATCGTCCGCAACGTCGGCGTCGGCGCGCTCACCATGGTCGTGACCTACTTCGTCGGGGTGATCTTCGGGGTCACCGTCGGCTAGCTAGTGGACGCCCTTCATCAGCTTGCGGATGAACGGGATGCCCAGGAACAGCAGCACGCCGACACCGATGGCGATCAGGCCGACCGTGCTGAAGTACGGCGCCTCGTCGTCGACGGAGTAGTACTCGGCGAGCTTGCCGGACATCGCCGTGCCGAAGGAGATCGACAGGAAGTTCAGCGCCACCATCTGCGTCCGGAACGCCTCGGGCGCGAGCTTCGTCGACAGCGACAGCCCCACCGGCGAAAGACAGAGCTCGGCGATCGTGAACACGAACAGGATGCCGACCATCGCGAGCATCGGGCTGGCGTTCTTGCCGCTGCCCACCATCGGCAGGAACAGCAGGAACGCCGCCCCCATCAGCACCGTGCCGAGCACGAACTTCATCGGCGTCGACGGCTGGCGCTCGCCGAGCTTGGTCCACAGCGCCGCCAGCACCGGGGCGAAGACGATGATGAACACCGGGTTGATCGAGTTGACCCAGGACACCGGCATCTCCCAGCCGAACAGGCTCCGGTTCAGCCGCTGGTCGGTGTAGGCCGCGACGACCGTGAACTGCTGCTGGTACAGCGAGAAGAACACCGCGCTGGCGATGAACATCGGGATGAACGAGAACACCCGGCTGCGCTCGACCGCGGTGATCTTGCCACTGGTCAGGATGACGAGGAAGTAGACCACCGAGATCACCCCGACCACCCACACGACGACGTCGGCGAGGTTGCCCGGGTTGATGACGCCGCTGAGGACCAGCGTCACGATCGCGGCCACGAGCAACACGGCCGCACCGATCGCCAGCGCGCGCTGGGACGACGGCAGCGGGTTCGGCACCTCCCTCGCCTTGTCGCCGAGGTTCTTGCGGCCGAACGTGTACTGGGTCAGCCCCAGCGCCATGCCGATCGCGGCGAGGCCGAACCCGAGGTGGAAGCCGACCTCCGTCTGCGCCAGCCCGGTGAGCAGCGGGCCGACGAAGCCACCGAGGTTGACGCCCATGTAGAAGATCGTGAAGCCGGCGTCGCGCCGCTCGTCGCCTTCGGCGTACAACGTGCCGACGATCGCCGTCGCGTTGGACTTCAGCCCGCCGCTGCCGACCGCGACGCACACCAGGCCGACGCCGATGCCGGCCAGGCCCGGCAGCAGGGCCAGGCTGATGTGCCCGATCATGATCAGCACGGCGCTGTAGAACAGCGTCCGCTCGGAGCCGAGGAGGCGGTCGGCCACCCAGGCGCCGATGACCGCGGACAGGTACACCAGGCCGCCGTACGCGCCGACGATGCCGAGCGCGGACTCCTGCGCGAGCCCCAGCCCGCCCTGCTCGACCTTGTAGTAGAGGTAGATCGGCAGGATGCCGAGCATCCCGTAGTAGGAGAACCGCTCCCACATCTCGACCCCGAAGAGGTTCGCCAGTCCTCGTGGGTGCCCGAAGAACCTCGTGTCCTGCTGGACCTCGGTGGAGGTGCTCACAGCATCTGCTTCCTTCTGCCAGGAACTTTGTTGTCGATTGGCATGTTAGGAGCCCATCGCGTGACCCACCACCGACACCACCTGTGGCGGCGGTCATGACAATGCGTGACAAAGAGCTGTTAAAATGGCATCAAGGTGCGCCGGGAAGCCTGGTCGGCAACAGTGATCAGCGAACCCAGGAGCCGCCTCGATGACTCGCCCGTTGAGCGAATTCGCCCGTTACCTGCGCACCGAGACCACCGGTGGGCTCATCCTGCTCGCGGCCACGGCGGTCGCGCTGCTCTGGGCCAATTCGCCGCTGCGGGACAGCTACCACGCGCTGCGCGACTTCCGGCTCGGCCCGGAGTTCCTGCACCTGGACCTGACGGTCGGCGACTGGGCCAAGGACGGCCTGCTCGCCCTGTTCTTCTTCGTCGCCGGGCTGGAGCTCAAGCGCGAGCTCGTCATCGGCGAGCTGTCCCGGTTCAAGCAGGCGATCCTGCCCGTCGTCGCCGCGCTCGGCGGCATGGTCGTGCCCGCGCTCGTCGCGCTGGGCGTCGGCTGGGGGACGCCGGGCATCGAGCGTGCCTGGGCGATCCCGGTCGCCACCGACATCGCGTTCGCGCTCGGCGTGCTCGCTCTGACGGCGTCGAACCTGCCCTCGAGCGCGCGGGTCTTCCTGCTTTCGCTCGCCGTGGTCGACGACCTCGGCGCGATCATCGTCATCGCCGTGCTCTTCACGACGGGCTTCGACCTGGTCGCGGCGGCCGTGGCGGTGGCCGCGCTCGCGCTGTACGCCTTCCTGCAGCACCGCCGGGTCCGGACGCCGTGGCTGTACGTCCCACTGGCGCTGGTCACCTGGGTCGCGGTGCACTCGGCGGGCATCCACGCGACGATCGCCGGCGTCGCGCTGGGCCTGCTCACCCGCGTCCGCGCCGACGAAGGGGAGGCGGAAGCACCCGCGCTGCGGCTCGAGCACCGGCTCCAGCCGTGGTCGGCGGCGGTCGCCGTACCCGTGTTCGCGCTGTTCGCGGCCGGGATCTCGATCGACGGCGACGCGCTCGGCGCGGTCTTCACGACGGCGTTGCCGCTCGCGGTGCTCGCCGGGCTGCTCGGCGGCAAGGTCGTCGGCATCCTCGGGGCCAGCCTGCTCGCGGTGAAGCTGCGGCTGGCGGAGAAACCGCGCGGGATGGGCTGGCGGGACATGGCCGCGTTGTCGGTGCTCGGCGGGGTCGGGTTCACGGTGAGCCTGCTGATCGCGGAGCTGGCCCTGCCCGAGCAGGCGAGCGAGCTGGCGAAGGCGGCGGTGCTGATCGCGTCGGCCGCGGCGTCCCTGCTGGCGGCGGCCCTGCTACTCCGTCGTAGCAAGGTTCATGCGCGAATCGCCGACACACGGTGACTCCGCCGCGCCCGGTAATGGGACACATGGCACGATGACCCGGTGAGCAGCCCCAAACACGAGCGCACCGGTCCCGACGGCGTGGGGGCCGTGCCTTACCTCCCGCTGTCCTCCGCCTCCGACGTCCCCGGCGACCAGTCGATCGGCCGGCTGGTCGGCGACGCGACCCAGCACATCTCCACCCTGGTCAGGGCCGAGATGGAGCTGGCGAAGTCCGAGCTGGTCGGCGAGGTGAAGAAGGGCCTCAAGGGCGCCGTCTTCTTCCTGATCGCGCTGACGGTCTTCCTGTACAGCACGTTCTTCCTGTTCTTCTTCGCGGCCGAGGGGCTGGCCCAGTGGCTGCGCTACCGCTGGATCGCGTTCGGCATCGTGTTCGTCCTGATGCTGATCGTCGCGGGGGTGGCCGGGTTCCTCGGCTACCGCAAGGTGAAGAAGTTCAAGGCACCGGAGCGGACCATCGCCAGCGTCAAGGAGACGGCTGCCGCGCTGAAGCCGCAGCGCGCGCCCGAAGCCGGCGTGGCCACGCGCGACTAGTTCGTTGCACGCGTCCCCCGACCCGTCGATCGTCCGGCTCGACGGCCCGTGGGTCCACCGCGACGTCTCCGCGAACGGCATCCGGCTGCACGTCGCCGAGCTCGGCGACGGCCCGGTCGTGGTGCTGCTGCACGGGTTCGCCGAGTTCTGGTGGACCTGGCACCACCAGCTGCGGGCGCTGGCCGACGCCGGGTTCCGCGCGGTCGCCGTCGACCTGCGCGGCTACGGCGACTCCGACAAGCCGCCCCGCGGCTACGACGCGTGGACGCTCGCCGGCGACGTCGGCGGGCTGATCAAGTCGCTCGGGGCGCGCCGCGCCCACCTCGCCGGGCACGCCTGGGGCGGCATGCTCGCCTGGACGGTCGCGGCGCTGCACCCGCGGCTGGTGTCCTCGGTGACGGCGATCGGCGCGGCCCACCCGCTCGCGCTGCGGTCCGCGGTGGCCCGCCCGTGGCGCGGCCAGGGCCGCGCGGCCGGGCACCTCTTCCGCTTCCAGGTGCCGATGGCGCCGGAGAAGTGGCTGGTGAAGGCCGACGCCCAGGCCGTCGAGGACCTCTTCGGCGGCTGGGCCGGCCGCCGCTGGCGGTCCACTTCGGACTTCGGCGAGAGCGTCGCGGCGTTCCGGCAGGCGATGCTCGTGCCCGGCGTCGCGCACAGCGCGCTCGAGCACTACCGCTGGGCGTTCCGGGCCCAGTTCCGCGGCGAAGGCCGCCGGTTCACCGACGCCGTCGGCGCCCGGATCGCGGCGCCGACGCTGCAGCTGCACGGCGCCGACGACACCTGCATCCTCCCCGAGACGGCAACGTCGTCGACGCGCTGGGCGGGCCCGCACGCCGAGCCGCAGGTCTGGCCGGACGTCGGGCACTTCCCCCACCTCGAAGCCCCGGACCGCACGTCCGCGGCCATGGTGGACTTCCTCAAGCGAGACTGATGGCGTACTTCGCCCGCTCGAGCGACTCCTCCGACGCCGGGGCTCCGGGGTTTTCGGTGGCCAGCGCCTGGTTGAGCGTGACGAAGGGCCGCATGCGCGTCTCGTAGGCCGCGAAGGCTTCTTCGTGGCTCGCGCGCCCGAGTTCCTCGGCGAGGACGTACGCGCCGACCAGCGCCAAGCTCGTTCCCTGGCCGGACAACGGCGAAGCGCAGTAACCGGCGTCGCCGACCAGCGCGATCCGGCCCGTCGTCCAGCGGTCCATCCGGATCTGCGCCATGGCGTCGAAGTAGAACACCTCCGCCTCCGCCATTGCTTCCAGGAGCTTCGGCACCTCCCAGCCGACGCCGGCGAGCCGTTCGGCGATCAGCCGCTTCTGCTCCGGGACGGCCATTCGCGGCAACGGCTCCGAGCCGAAGCCGAGCGTCACGCGCAGTTCGCTGTTGCCACGCACCGGGTAGGCGACGCCGCCGGTGTCCTCGTGCCGGAACCAGACCTGCCAGTCCTCGAGGCCGAGGAAGTTCGCCGTGGGGAAGATCGCGAGGTACTGCCCCAGGTGGTGGATGAACCGCTCCTCCGGCCCGAACGCCAGCCGCCGGACGGCCGAGTGCAGCCCGTCCGCGCCGATGACCAGGTCGAAGGTCCGGAAGCCGCCGTGCTCGAACTCGACGCGCACCCCGTGCGGCAGTTCGGTGAGCGCGGTGATCGAGTCGCCGAAGACGTACTCGGCGTCGGTGGCCTCGTGCAGGATCGAGACGACGTCGTCGCGGAGCACCTCGATGTCGGCGCTGTCGAGCCGCCCGCTGCTCAGGGCGAACTCCTCGGACCGGAACAGCTCGTGGCCGTCACCGTCCACCATGGACATTCCCCGCATCCGGGTGCGCACCGCGCGCAGCCGCTCGCCGAGGCCCATCCGGTCGACGACGTCGAGCGCGACGCCGCGCACGTCGATCGCCTGCCCGCCGCTGCGGATGCCGGGCGCCCGGTCGACCACGGTGACGTCGAAGCCGGCCCGCGCCAGGTACCAGGCCAGGGTGCCGCCGGCGACACCGGCGCCGGAGATCAGGACGTTTCGCATGTTCCCTCCAGAGTCGTACGCTGATGTAGACAACACTGGAGTCGATGCAGTTCGAAGGCCAATTCTGTACTAGCACAGATGGCCTGCTGTACTAGGTCAGGGAGCCGCCGTGAAGTACTTGGCCATCGCCGAAGAGCTGCGGGGCCGGATCGCGCGCGGCGAGCTCCCGCCAGGCGCGCGGGTGCCCTCGACCCGGCGGCTCGCGGCCGACCACGGCGTCGCCATGGCGACCGCGGCGAAGGCGCTGGCCCTGCTCAGCCAGGAAGGGGTCGTGCAGGCCGAGCCGCGGTCGGGCACGGTCGTCGCCGGCCGCGACCGCCGCGGTGGCCACCAGGGGCTCACCCGCGACCGGCTCGTGCGGACCGCGATCGCGATCGCCGACGCCGAGGGCCTCGGCGCGCTGTCCATGCGCGGGGTCGCGGCGCGCCTCGGCGTCGCCGCGATGGCGCCGTACCGGTACGTGCGGAGCCGGGACGAGCTGGTGCTGCTCATGGCCGACGCCGCGTACGGCGAGCGCGGCTACCCCGCGAAGCCGTCCGGCGACTGGCGTGCCCGGCTGACGCTCGGCGGGCGGACCCTCTGGTCGCTGTTCAAGCGCCACCCGTGGCTGGCGCAGCTCGGGCCGATCACGCGGCCGCTGCCGCTGCGCAACCTCGCCGTGCACGGCGAATGGGCCCTGTCGGCGCTGTCCGAGCTGGGCGTCGACGCGACGACGCTGTGCAACCTCCACGTCCTGTTCTTCAGCCACGTCCAGGGCATGGCGGTCCACCTCGAGCGTGAGCAGAGCGCGCTGGCGTCGTCCGGGCTGACCGAGGAGGACTGGATCGACCAGCAGAGCGCCGGCGTGGCGGCGATGGCGGCCGGGCACCCGACGTTCACCAGGATGCTCGCCGACCTCGCCGAGGAAGGCTACGACCTGGTGCTGGACGACCTCTTCGAGCTGGGCATGCGGGCCCTGCTCGACGGACTGGCGCTGCGGTACGGGCGTTAGGCCGCGCAGGAGCCGGTCGACACGTTCGTCGTCTGCGAAGGTGCCGCGTCGACCTCGGCGCGGACCTGCTCGGCCGTGAGCGTGAAGCCGGTCTCCGGGTCCTCCACCGCCGCGCCGAAGACGACGCCGATGACCTTGCCGTCCGGCGTCACCATCGGGCCGCCGGAGTTGCCGCTGCGGATCTCGGCGCGGACCGTGAAGACGTCCCGCTGCACCGTGTTGGCCTCGTAGATGTCCGGGCCGCGCAGGTTGATCCGGCCGCGCACGCGGGCCGGCGTCGCGCGGTACGGGCCGTCGAGCGGGTAGCCGAGGACGACCGCGCTGTCACCCGCTCCCGCCGTCTCCGCCGCGAACTGCAGCGGCTCGGCCTTCAGGCGCGGCACCGCGAGCACCGCGATGTCGACCTCCGGGTCGAAGTAGACGACGCGGGCCGGGTAGTCGCCCTGGGTGGTCTCGATGCCGACGGTGTCGGTGCCGGCCACGACGTGCGCGTTCGTCATCACCCGCTGCGGCGCGATCACGAACCCGCTGCCTTCCAGCGACCGCGAGCACGAGCTGGCCGTGCCGCGGATCTTGACCACGCTGCCGTGCAGCTCCTGGACGATCGCGCTGCGCTGCAGCGCGGGGTCCGGCGGCGAGGTGTCCGCCGTCGGCGCCTTCTGGAACGGGTCCACGATGGACGGGAAGCCGGACGCGTCGAGCAGCTTGCGCAGCTGGCTCGGGAAGCCCTGCGCGGCCTGCGGCATGGTCTCGTTGACCTTGCCGAGCACCACCGAGCCGTTGATCGCCTTGGCCAGCCACGGCGCGCCGGACACGGCCGTCAGCGGCGTCGCGATCAGCCACGCCACCACGAACACCACCAGGGCCTGCACGACCGCGCCGAGCGTCTTGTCGACGCCGGACAGCTTGTCCGGGTTGATCTTCTGCCGCAGCCGCCGGCCCACGTAGACGCCGATGGCCTCGCCGAAGGCGACCAGGAAGACCACCGTCGCCACCGCGAAGGCGACCTTCCAGACGGGGTCGTCGAAGAACGCGACCACGACCGGCGCGAGCTTGATCCCGGCGACCGCGCCGAGCACGACGCCGACGAGCGAGGGCAGCGCGATGATCACGCCCTGGTAGGCGCCGGACACCGCCGCCAGCAGGGCCAGCAGCAGCACGACGATATCGACCCAGTTCACCGCGTCACTCCCCGCTCACTCGCGCCTGGAACGCGGCCAGCGCCTCGTCGAGGTCCCGGACGTCGCCCGAGTCCCATTCGCGCTCCCAGCCGCCCAGGCTCAGCAGGACCGACAGCAGCCCGGCGGTGAACCCCCACACGAACAGGCCGCCGACCTCGAAGGCCGGCCCCTTCCACGGCATGCCCTTCTTCCGCACCGTGAACCGGTTGGCCGGGTCGACCAGGTCGGCAATGGCGACGCGCGCGACGGACGCCGTCTCGGCCGGGTCGACCGCGTGCACCGGCGACGGCTCGGCCCAGTGCGCCAGCACCGGCGTCACGGCGAACCCGGACACCGGGACGAACAGCTCCGGCAGCACCGCGACCGGCCGGACGCCGGACGGGACCACGCCGGTCTCCTCCTCGGCCTCGCGCAGCGCGGTGCCGATCGGGCCGCCGTCACCCTCCTCGGCGCCGCCGCCGGGGAAGGAGACCTGGCCGGCGTGCGAACCCAGCGTGTCGGCGCGGCGCTGCAGCAGGATGTCCGGCTCGCCGTCGGCCTCCCGCTCGCCGAAGAGGATGAGCACCGCGGCAGGGCGCGTGTACGCGTCTTCGGGCGGGCTGAACCGCGTGAACGTCTTCGAATCGACTTCGGCGCTCACCTTGACCAGCGGCCGGAGCCACTCGGGAACCGACTCCGGTTCGACCAGTGGTCCGATCACGATGCCCCCTCGACTGCCGCGCGCACCTGGTCAGTGTTCACGAACGAGCGTGGATTGGCGATGAACCGCACCTCGCCCGCGGCGGTGACCAAGTAGGACGCCGGGAGCGACGAAGGCACCTTCAGCGCCGTCCGGACGGGCCCGCTCTGCCCGTTGCCGTCGTACACCGACGGCAGGTGCACGCCCAGCTTCGCCAGCAGGTCGAGGCCGTCCTTCGCCGGGCTCTGCACCTGGACGCCGAGGACGCGCACGGCACCCGGCTGCTTCGCGTACTCCTGGAGCACGGGCAGCTCGGTCCGGCACGGCTCGCACCACGACGCCCACACGTTGACCAGCGCCGGAGCGCCGCCGAGCGCGCGGCCGACGTCGACGCTCGCGCCGTCGCCGAGGCAGTCGGCCGTGACGCCTTCGAGCTGCTTCACCGGCTGCGCGGCGCCCGGCGCCGGGCACGGCTGGAGCGCCGCCGCGGACCGGGCGGGCGCGAGATCGCCCGACGGCTTCGCGGCGGTGTCGTCACCCCCGCGCGGCAGCAGCGCGACGATCAGCGCGACCGCCAGTACCGCGGCGGCCAGTGCGAACTTGGTGACTCTTGTCACCGGGGCGCCGCCAGCGCCAGGATGTGGTCCTTTTCGACGCCTTTGACCAGCTTCGCGGCTTCCTCGAACCCGGTCGGGCCGGTGCCGTACGACGGGCAGTCCTTGGCCAGCGGGCAGGCGCCGCAGGCCGGCTTCTTGGCGTGGCAGACGCGGCGGCCGTGGAAGATCACCCGGTGCGAGAGCATCGTCCACTCCTTGCGGGGGATCAGCTCGCCGACCAGGTGCTCGACCTTGACCGGGTCTTCCTCGGTCGTCCAGCCCCAGCGCCGGACCAGCCGCCCGAAGTGGGTGTCGACGGTGATCCCCGGCACGTCGAAGGCGTTGCCGAGGACGACGTTGGCCGTCTTGCGGCCGACGCCGGGCAGGGTGACCAGGTCTTCGAGCTTGGCCGGGACCTCGCCGCCGAAGCGCTCGACCAGCGCCGCACCGAGGCCCATCACGGAGTTCGCCTTCGCCCGGTAGAAGCCGGTGCTCCGGAGGTACTCCTCCAGCTCGGTGCGGTCGGCGCCGGCGTAGTCGGCCGCGGTCCGGTAGCGCTTGAACAGCGCAGGCGTGACGAGGTTCACGCGGACGTCGGTGGTCTGCGCGGACAGCACGACCGCGACCAGCAGTTCGAGCGGCGTGGTGAAGTCGAGCTCGCAGTGGGCGTCCGGATACACGTCGTCCAGGCAACGCTTCATCCGCCTGGCGCGTCTCACCAGAGCCAATCGGCTTTCACCAGCGCCCTCACGGGGGGCGTTCGTGGTGGCAGGAGGCACCCCGATAGCCTACGGGCGCCGTCGGACGAGCCGGTGACTGCACCGGTGGACGACCGACACGCCAGAGCACCACCTCGGCGCGTTTTCCGGCCGCCATGAGCGAGGATCTGGAGTAGATGCTTTTCAACGAGTGTTTCGGGGTCCGGTCATGACTGTCTGGTTCGTCATCCTGGTCCCCCTGGTGATCATGTTCTTCGCGCTCTTCATGGAGCGGGTGGAGAGCAGGCTCAAGCACGTCGCGGTGCAGGAGAACGAGGTCGAAGAGTTCCTCGAGCAGGCACAGCCCAACGAGGTCAGAGCGCTCTACGGGCACGGCATCGGCCGCGCGCTGGAGCTGTTCCGGCTGCGTAGGCTGGGCGGACGGGCAGCCAGGCTACGCGCGCGTCGCGTGCGGAGTTAGGCTCCACGTTCGAACGAGATCGTTTCCGCCTTGTGCGAGTCCGGCGGGCGATCTCGGGAGTACGCCCTAGACTGACGCGCAAGTGATCGGCGTCACGCTCCTCAAGCATCGGGGAGCGTGATCGTTTCTCGACGAGGAGGCACCCGAGGTGGACGAAACCCTGGCCCGTGCGGGCATTTTCCAGGGTGTGGAGCCGGCAGCGGCGGAGGCGCTGGCCCAGACCTTGGAATCCGTGGAGTTCCCCCGCGGCCATGTCATCTTCAACGAGGGTGAACCCGGCGACAAGCTGTACATCATCCAGTCCGGCAAGGTGAAGATCGGCCGCAAGTCGCCCGACGGCCGCGAGAACCTGCTGGGCATCTTCGGCCCGTCCGACATGTTCGGCGAGCTGTCCATCTTCGACCCCGGCCCCCGGACGTCGAGCGCGACCACGGTCACCGAGGTCCGCGCGGTCACCATGGACCGCCCGGCCCTGCGCCAGTGGATCTCGACCCGGCCGGAGATAGCGGAACAGCTGCTGCGCGTGGTCGCGCGCCGCCTGCGCCGGACCAACAACATGGTCGCCGAACTGATCTTCACCGACGTCCCGGGCCGCGTGGCGCGGGCGCTGCTGCAGCTCGCGCAGCGCTTCGGCAGCCAGGAGGCGGGCCTGCTGCGGGTCACGCACGACCTGACGCAGGAAGAGATCGCCCAGTACGTCGGCGCCTCGCGCGAGACCGTCAACAAGGCGCTCGCCGACTTCGCCCACCGCGGCTGGCTGCGGCTCGAGGGCAAGAGCGTGCTGATCCTCGACCCGGAGCGGCTGGCCCGCCGGGCTCGCTGAGTCTTTTGCGTCGAAGGCCCCCTCGGGTTCGCCGAGGGGGCCTTCTTCGTGTCCAGGAACATCTTCGTGTCCAGGAACAACAGTGTCCAGGAACAACAAAGAGCCGGGCGCCACCCCCGACGTGGCGCACCGGCTCTTCGTTGTCGCGCGGACCATCCCCCGACGATCCGCGCTCCCCGCCCTCCGGGCCAGGCCCCGACCCGAGTGCCGGAGGGAGCTGGGTTTCTGTGCTGTTGTTCAACCATCACGGCCCATACCCACGAATTCAAGGCCATTCACTCTCAAGGACGCCGCCTGGGCCGTTTCGTTGCAGGAGTCCACGGAGAATATCGTGAGCGTTACGCGATCGAGACCTCTCGCGCCGGCCCCAAGATCCACTGCCAGTCTGCCGGTGACGCACCTGACCGTCAAATAACTGGTACTGACGTACCAGTCTCCGGCATACTTGTACGCGTGTCCCAGTCTGTCTCGAACCACGAAAGCCGCACGTCCCTCGCCGACTACCGGACGGCGCTGACGACCCCGGCGGCCCGGCGCCCCGCCGTCGCCGCCGTGCTCGCCCGCCTGCCGATCGCCATGATCGGCATCTCGGCCCTGCTCTACGTCCAGCGCGAGACCGGTTCCTTCGCCGTCGCCGGCCTGGTCTCGGCCGGTTCACTCGTCGGGGTGTCGGTGGGCGCGGTGGTGCAGGGCAGGCTGATCGACCGGTTCGGGCCGACGCGGCCGCTGCTCACCGTCGCGCTGCTGTCCGTGCTCGCGATGACCGCCCTGGTCACGGCCATCGAATCGCACGCCGCAACCGCCGTGCTGGTCGCGCTCGGCGCGTGGACCGGGCTGTCCGAGCCGATGGTCGGGTCGGCCTCGCGGGCGCTGTGGGGACGGCTGCTCCCGCCGGGCGGGCCGCGCAACGCCGCGTTCTCGTACGAGGCGATCAGCATGGAGGTGTTCTTCATCCTCGGCCCCGGCGTCGCCGGGCTGCTGGTCATGGCGCCGTGGGCGGGCACCGGCCTGGTGCTGGGTGTCGCGCTGCAGTTCACCGGCGCGGTGCTGTTCGCCTTGAGCCCGGCCGTGCGCGCGTGGGGGCCGTCGTCGGAGTCCCACGGGTCGCTGCTGGGCGCGCTGGCGAGCCCGGGCATGCGGACGCTGGCCATCGCCGCGCTGGGCTTCGGCGTGGTGATCGGGTTCGTCGAGGTCGCCGTGCCGGCGGCGGCCACCGAGGCGGGCTCGCCTTCGGTGGGCGGGTTGCTGCTGTCGGCGTGGTCGCTGAGCTCGGTCGCGTTCGGCGTCGCCTACAGCCTGCGGCCGTGGCCGCGGCGGCTCGGCCTGCGGCTGCCGGTGCTGCTCGGCGGGTTCGGTGCGCTGGTCGCGCTGCTCGCGTGGCCGTCTTCGCTGTGGGGCCTGGCCCTGATGATGCTGCTGGCGGGCGCGCTGATCACCCCGCAGTCGACGGCCCACTCGACGACGATCGAGGTGGTCGCGCCGGCCGGGACGGCGGCGGAGGCGTTCGGCTGGGTGCTCACGGCGGTGACGCTCGGGCTCGCGGCCGGTCAGTCGATCAGCGGGTACGTCGTCGAGCACGCGGGTCCGGGCGCGGCCTTCCTGGCGGCGAGCGTGGCCGGCGTGGTGCTCGCGTTCGTCGTGTGGCTGCTGCGCGGCACGGTCCGTGCCGCGGCGGCTCCGGTCGAGTCTCGTCCGCTGGTCAACGCGTAGGCCGACGGTTTTTGTCGGTGCCTGCCGCTACCTTGCGGGCATGGACGTCACCGCGCCTGCCCACCGCCTCTCGGCGGCCGTCTCGGCCGCGTCGCGCCTGCTGCCGTCCCGCGCCGGACTGCGGCTGCAGGCGGACGCGGCCGGCCTGACGGTCGCCGGCGCCGCGTCGGACCTCGCCGTCCGGTTCGGCTGCCCGGCGACCACGCACACCGACGGCTCGGTCGTCGTCCCCGCGGCACCGCTGGTGGAGACGCTGAAGGTGCTCGACAGCGAGCTGGTCCGCCTGGTCGTCGAGGGCACGCGCCTGGCGTTGCGGCTGGACAACGCCCGGTTCGCGCTGCCACTGCTGCCCGCTGCTTCCGTGCTCGCGGACCCACCGGCCCAGGTGTCCTCAGTGGACGGAGCGGCGTTCGCGTCGGCGTTGCGGATCGTCGCGGGCACGGCGGCAAAGGGCGACCCGCTGCCGCTGTTCACCGGCGTCCGGCTCCAGGCATCCGGTTCCCGGCTGACGCTGACGGCATCCGACCGCTACCGGATGGCGGTGGCCCGCCTGCCGCTGTCGTCACCGGGGACGCTGGACGTCCTGGTCCCGGCGGCCCTGCTGGCGGAGGCGGCCCGCCAGGCCCGCGGCCGGGTGGGCCTGCACGCCGGCCCGGGACGCTTCGGCCTGAGCTGGGCAGACGGCCTGGTGGCCACAGCGGTGCTCGACGCGGGCTTCCTGTCGGAGGACTCGATCCCCTCGGCCGCGGTGGACACAAGGGTGACCCTGCAGGCGGACACCTTGGCGGCGGCGGTCCGTCGCGTAGGGGTGTACGCGGAGGACAGGAGGGTCTTGACCCTGGAGGTCGGCGACGCCCAGGTCAGGCTGGCGAGCGCCCGCCAGGACACGGGCGAGGCAGAGGAGCTCCTGAAGGCGGACGTCGACGGCGGCCGGACGTCACCGTCGTTCCAGGCGCGGTACCTGCTCGACGCGCTGGCGGCGTTCGCGGGTGAGCGGGTGGTGCTGTCGATCCAGCCGGGGATGCGGGCATGCATCCTGCGCGCGGCGGAGGGTGGGGAAGTGGAGCTGACGTACTACCTGATGCCGATGCTCAGCCGATGACGGTGAGTGCGGCGATCACCGCGCTCGAGAGCCCGCGCTGACCAGCCTCGAGCACGAGACCGGCCTGCGCGAGGTGTGGGCCGCCTTCCTCCACGGAGAGCGGCCCGCCGCACTCACTCCGCCGAAGCTGCCTTGACCGCCGCCTCGACCTCGGCGAACGACGGGTTCACCATCGCCTTGGACCCCACGATCACGGTCGGCACCGTCTCGTTGCCGTTCGCGACCTCGCGGACCCGGGCGGCCGCCGCCGGGTCCTCCCAGATGTTGATCTTCCGGATGTTGAAGCCGCTCTTCGACATCGGCCGGTCCAGGGCGGCGCAGAACCCGCAGCCCGGCCGCCAGTAGAACTCGACCTCGACGTTGCTCATCCGTTCTCCTCCGACCGCAAGTAGTCCAGCTGCGCCTGCACGCTCCACTCGGCGGGCGCCCACAGCGCCCGGTCGACGTCGGCATACACGACCTCGACGACCTGGCGCGGGGTGGCGTCCGCCCCGAGCGTCTTCAGAGCCGAACGCACCTGGTCGAGCCGCTGTTCCCGGTGGGCAAGGTACTCGCGCGCGGTCGCGGGCAGATCGAGGAGCTCCGGACCGTGCCCGGGCAACCCGACCGTCCCGGCCGGCAGCTCGATCAGCTTCCGCAGCGAACGCAGGTAGTCGCCGAGGTCGTGCAGCACCGTGGTGCCGCGCCCGAGGATCGTGTCGCCGGTCAGCACCTGGCCGTCGAGGACCAGCGAGATCGAGTCGTCCGTGTGGCCCGGCGTGTGGAGCACCCGGATCGCGAGCCCGCCCGCCGAGATCTCCGATCCGTCCACAAAGGACGGGGCGCCGACGCACAGTGCGGGGTCGAACGCCCGCACCGGCGCGCCGACGCGCTCGGCGAACCACGGCGCACCTTCCGCGTGGTCGGGGTGGTGGTGCGTGAGCAGGACCAGCTCGACCGGACCGACCGAAGCCAGCAGCTCGAGGTGCTCGAGGTCGCGGTAGCCCGGGTCGACCACGACGGCCGGGCTCGACGGCGTCGCCCGCAGCACCCAGCTGTTCGTGCCTTCGAGCGTCATCGACGACGGGTTGTTCTCCAGCAGCACCGACGCCGTCTCGGAGACCTGGCGCAGCACGCCGTAGGCGGGGGCGGTCATCGCGGCTCCAGGACGACTCGGACGTGATCGTTCTCGCGCACCAGCGTCGGCGCGATCCGGACGATCTCGCGCGGCGCGTTCAGCACGTCGTCGGCGGTGGCGAACGCCGCCAGCTCGCTCAGGGTCAGCCACGTCGGCGGCATCAGCATCCGGCGGCCTTCGCGCGCGTCGGCGATGGCGTCCTCGGGGCGCTGCCAGCCGGAGCTCGACGCCTCCGACGTCGCTCCGTCGGCTTCCTGGCCTTCGGGCAGCTTCGCGACGTAGAACCGGGTGTCGTAGCGGCGCGGCTCCTGCTCGGGCGTGATCCAGTGCGCCCACGGGCGCAGCAGGTCGGCCCGCAGCGTCAGGCCCGCGTCGGCGAGGAACCCGGCCAGCGACACCTCCCGCGTCTCCAGGGCCTGGCGGGCCGCCGCGTACGGCGTGACGTCGGTGAGCACCGCGTCCGCGCCGCCCGCGAGCAGCACACCGGACTCCTCGAACGTCTCGCGCACGGCCGCGCAGGTCAGCGCCCGCGCGAGGGCCTCGTCGCAGCCGAACCGCGACGCCCACCACGACGGCTCGGGACCGGCCCAGGCCACCGACGTGTCGGCGTCGCGCCGGTCGACCCCGCCGCCGGGGAACACGGTCATCCCGCCCGCGAACGGCATGCCCTTGACCCGGTGCTGCAGGAAGACCTCGACGCCGTCGGCGCCGTCACGGACCAGGATGACGGTGGCCGCGTCCTTCGGCGTCGCCGGCGGGCCGTCGGCGTTCGCGCGGGTGGCCACCCCCGCGCCGACCGGGATGTCGAAGACAAACTCCTTTGGCTGCTCCACCCGGGCAACATACCTCCGGCACCCGACGTTCCGTCGCGCACTTGTGGCACGCCGGACACAGCGAAGGGGGCACTTTCACGTGAAAGTGCCCCCTTCGCCGAAGAGGAACTACGGGGCGGTCCAGCCGCGCTGGTCGCCGCCGGAACGGGACGCGCCGTTGAGACGCATCTTCGCCGCCTCGGCCCGCTCACGCTCGGCCAGCTCGGCGTGCAGCTCGCGCAGCAGCGCCCGGTCGCGCTCGCTCAGGCTCGGGTCGTCCAGGTCCAGCGCCGGCAGCTCGACGACCTCGTGCATCGACGGCTTGCCCGCGGCGATCTCGCGGCCCTTCTCCGGGTCCTCGGCCAGCGCCTGCCGCAGCTGCGCCACCTCGGCCGGGGTCAGGTCGGCGGTGCGCTCCGCCCGCGTCTCCGACCGCGCCTTGCGGGGCGGCTCGGCGGCGGACTGCGGCTGAGACGGGGGCGACACGATCGGCACCACCGGGGCGACCGGCTCGGCCGGCGCCGTCGTGGTGCTGCTCGACCGCATGCTGTGCCTGCTGCCCGACTCCCCGACCGGCTCCGGCGTCACCGATGCCGGCGGCTTGGCGACCGGCTCGGACCGAAAGGACGACGAACTCGACGTCGTGCTCCCGGTCACCCAGGCCGGCGACGCGGCCGCCGAGGCGGCCTGGTGGTACTCGGAGTGCGCGACGCCCGGACCGCTGACCTCGACGACCGAGTGGATCCCGGCCCGGCGCAACGCCGTGTCGACGCGGAACGCGACGGCCGGCGGGTTGCCGTCCGGCCCCAGCTCGACGAGCACCACGCGCTGCGGCAGCGCGCCCGGCACGCTGCCGGCCGGGGTGTTGCGCCACACCGCGTGCACCGAGCGGACGTCCGGCAGCACCTGCAGGGTCCGGTCGAGCGCCTCGGCGATGCCGAACTCCGGGGCGTTCTCGCCGCTGAACCGGTGCGTGTTGACCTGCTCGGTCTCGTCGACGAGCAGGTCGTTCGCCAGCGTCGCGTCCGACCGGCTCATCTCGAGGACCAGCGCCAGCTCGCGCTGCTCGGCGGAGCTGACCGGGATCCGGCCCGCGATGAGCGTGCCGGTGGTCAGCTCGACCGCCTCGTCGATGTGGGCACGGGCGATCAGCTCGCGCGCTTCGGTCAACGCGCTGTCGTCGATCCGGCCCGCCAGGGCCAGCAACAGGTTGTGCAGGCGCAGGGGCACCGAGAACCCGTCCATGGGCGGGCCGTCGTGGACCTCCACCATTGCCTTGCTCCCTCCCAGCTCGCTGGCGGGCGAGCGTTATGCGGCTACTAGCCGGGTCCCCTCCACCGCGCCCACGCAGACCAGCTCTGAGTCGGCCAGCGCGGCCCGGTGGTACCCCGGCAGGTCGAAGCGCGGCGGGATGACCTCGACGCTGGGCTCTTCGTCGCCCAGTACCCGCAGCACCCGCTGCAGTTCGCCGGTCAACCTCGGCAGACCGTTCAGCGCGGTGATCAGCAGGACACGCTTGGCCGTACCCTGTCCGACCACACCGACGTGTCGCCAGCTCTGCCGCACTTCCCCCACGTCCGGGCGTCCTCGCAACGTTGCGTGGATCAACACGGACACGGAGTCGACCGAGTTAACCCATTCGGGCGCACTCGACGTGAATGTGTACCGGTTCTCGGCAACGTCGTCTACCCCCAGCGTCGAACTGACCTGGTGCCAGTCGGCGCCGTGCGGGATGAGACCGGCCACGAGCAGCCGGTACTCCGTTTGGTCGAGGTCGATCCTGTGCTTAAGCAAAGACCTCGGCAGGGTCCGGGCGAGCGTGCCCATGGCGCCCTCGCCGAGCCAGTCGCGGAACCGCCACAGCAGCTGGTCGGGCAGCCGCCCGGCCAGCCGGAGCAGCAGCTCGTGGGTGGACTGCTCGATGTCCGGGTCCATCACTGCACCTCCACGATCAGTTCGACCTCCACCGGCGAGCCGATGGGCAGCTCCGCGACACCGACGGCCGAGCGGGCGTGGATGCCCGCGTCGCCGAAGACCTCGCCGAGCAGTTCGGACGCGCCGTTGACGACCGCCGGCTGGCCGGTGAAGCCCTCCGCGGAAGCCACGAAGCCGACAACCTTGACGATCCGCGTGACGTTGTCAATGCCGACCAGCGCGTGCACGGCCGCGAGCGCGTTGAGCGCCGACGTGCGGGCGTGGCCCTTCGCCTCTTCCGGGCTGATCTCCGCGCCGACCTTGCCGGTCGCGGCGAGCACGCCGTCGACGAAGGGCAGCTGGCCGGAGGTGTAGACGTGCTTGCCGCTCTGGACGGCGGGCACGTACGCGGCCAGCGGGGCCGCGACGCCGGGCAGCTCGATGCCGAGCTCCTTCAGCCGTTCGCTCCAGCTCACGGGCTCAGCCCTTCGGACGCTTCAGGTACGCGACGTGCTGCTCGCCGCTCGGGTTCGGCAGCACGGTGACCAGCTCCCAGCCGTCCTCGCCCCACTGGTCGAGGATCTGCTTCGTCGCGTGGATCAGCAGAGGGACGGTCGCGTACTCCCACTTGGTGGCGCTCATGAACCGGGAGCGTAGCCAAGCGGGCAAGGGCGCCGGGGACGGCCGCCGGAAAAGGGGTGGCGACGCGCCGGACTGTGGTCCATCTCACGCCGGCCCCAAACGCCCCAATGTGGCGTTCGGTGCGTCCAGCGCACCCAATGTGGCGTTCGGTGCGTTGAACGCAACCAACGCCACATTGGGGCGTTTGACGCGGGGCTAGCGTGGATGGGGTGGAAACGTGGCGCGTGATCGCGACGGCCCTGCTCGCGGCGGCCGGGCTGCCGCTCGTGCTCGTCGTGATGGCGAAGGTGCGCGACCGGACGCGCAGCTCCGGCCAGGTCGCGCTCGGCGGGGTGGTGACGCTCACCCTGCTGGCGGTCGTGGGCGTGCTCACCCTGACCGTGCTGCCCGGCGCCGTGAGCTGGGCGCTCGTCGCGGCCGTCGCCGCTGCGGTCAGCGTCATGCTGCTGGCCGGTTGAGCGCTGAATTAGGGTGAAGAAGTGACCATTTCCCATGCCGGCTGGACCGACGAGCTTGCCCGCGCCCGGCTGCACTTCGTCACCGGCAAGGGCGGGACCGGCAAGACGACCCTCGCCGCCGCGCTCGGGCTCGCGCTCGCCCGCGAAGGCCGTCGCGTGCTGCTCATCGAGGTCGAAGGCCGGCAGGGCATCGCCCAGCTCTTCGACACCGAGCCGCTGCCGTACGCCGAGCAGCGCATCGCGGCCGTCCCGGGTGGCGGGGAGCTGCGCGCGCTCCACATCGACGTCGAAGCCGCGCTGCTCGAGTACTTCGAAATGTTCTACAACCTCGGCTTCGCCGGCCGGACGCTGCGGCGGATGGGCGCGATCGAGTTCGCGACCACCCTCGCGCCCGGGCTCAGGGACGTCCTGCTCACCGGGAAGATCAAGGAGTGCGTCGGCCGGACCGAGTCCGACGGGCGGCACACCTACGACGCCGTCGTCGTCGACTCGCCGCCGACCGGCCGGGTCGTCAAGTTCCTCGACGTCACCAAGGCGCTCACCGACCTCGCGAAGACCGGCCCGATCCGCGGCCAGGCCGACGGCGTCGTCCGCCTGCTGCACTCCGGCGAGACCGCCGTGCACCTGGCCACGCTGCTGGAGGAGATGCCGGTGCGCGAGACCGTCGAGGCCGTCGCCGAGCTGGACGGCGCCGACCTGCGCCCGGGTGCGGTGCTGGTCAACCGGGTCCGGCCGCCGCGGCTGCCCGCCCGCTCGGTGACCGCCGCCGCCGACGGCCGCGTCGACGCTTCCCGCGTCCGCACCGGGCTCGCCTCGGCCGGGCTGAAGCTGCCGGAAGCCACGTTGGACGCGCTGGTGGAAGAGACCGTCGAGCACGCCGTGCGGGTGGCCGCCGAGCAGCGGGCGCGCGAGCAGCTGGCCGAGGCCGACCTGCCGACCCTCGAGCTGCCGGACGTCACCGACGGCATCGACGTCGCCGCGCTCTACGACCTGGCCGAAGCCCTGACCGACCAGGGGGTGCGGTTGTGACCACCATCGACATCGACGCCCTGCTCGACGACCCGGAAAGCCGCGTGATCGTCTGCTGCGGCTCCGGCGGCGTCGGCAAGACGACGACCGCCGCGGCGCTGGCCCTGCGCGCGGCCGAGCGCGGCCGCCAGACGGTCGTGCTGACGATCGACCCCGCCCGGCGGCTGGCGCAGGCGCTCGGCCTGCGCGAACTCGGCAACCACCCGAAGCAGGTGCAGGTCGAGGGCTTCGAGCCCAAGGGCGAGCTGTGGGCGATGATGCTCGACATGCGTCGCACGTTCGACGACATGGTGCGCGTGCACGCCGGCCCGGAACGCGCCGAGCAGCTGCTGCAGAACCCCTTCTACCAGACGATTTCCACGTCGTTCTCCGGCACGCAGGAGTACATGGCGATGGAGAAGCTGGGCCAGCTCGCCGCCACCGGCGAGTGGGACCTGATCATCGTGGACACCCCGCCGAGCCGGTCCGCTTTGGACTTCCTGGACGCGCCGACGCGGCTTTCGAGCGCGCTGGACGGCCGGATGATCCGGCTGCTGACGGCGCCGGCGAAGGCGGGCGGCTGGGGCCTGCGCAAGGTGGTCAACGCCGGGTTCTCGATGTTCGCCAAGGCGGTGTCGACGATCATCGGAGGCCAGCTGCTGACCGACGCGTCGGCGTTCATGCAGGCCTTCGACAGCATGTTCGGCGGTTTCCGCGAGCGCGCCCGCAAGACGGCGGAGCTGCTGCGTTCGTCGGGGACGTCGTTCCTGGTCGTGGCCGCGCCCGAGCCGGACGCGCTGCGCGAGGCGTCCTACTTCGTGGAGCGGCTGTCGGCCGAGTCGATGCCGCTGGCCGGCCTGATCGCGAACCGGACGCACCCGGTGCTGGCGAAGCTGTCCGGCGCGGAGGCGCTGGCGGCAGCCGAGTCGCTGCAGAGCGCTCCCCTGGCCGAAGCCGTGCTGCGGCTGCACGCCGACCGCGTCCAGCTGGCGGCCCGCGAGGAGCGGCTGCTGGCGCGCTTCACCCGCGCGCACCCGGAGGTGGCGCTGGCGAAGGTCCCGGCACTGGCCGGCGACGTCCACGACCTCGACGGCCTGCGCGACATCGGCGTGAAGCTCGCCGGCTGAAGCTCCCGACCGATGTCATGAACGACTCGTTCATGACATCGGACGCGATGAACGACTCTTTCATGACGTCGGCGGCTGAGCGGTACGGGCGACGCGGCAGCAGGACCGCGCCGCCCGCAGCCGCTCAGCCGACCTTCACCCGCTCTGTCGCGTCGCGCTTGGCCGCTTCGAGCAGGTCGGCCCAGCTCACCACGTCGGGACGGCGGCGCAGCAGTGCCCGCCGTTCCCGCTCGGTCATGCCGCCCCAGACCCCGAAGTTGATGCGGCCGTCGAGTGCTTCGGCGAGGCATTCCGTGCGGACCGGGCAGCCCATGCAGACGGCTTTCGCCCGGTTCTGCTCCGCACCCCGGACGAACAGGCCGTCCGGATCGGCGTCCCGGCAGGACGCGTTGATTCGCCAGCTCGACTGGTTGGTTTCCATACCCCCAGCTCCCTACCCTGGTGATCGACGCACCGGCGGGGATCAGGCACTGCGCGCCCTGCCCCCGCGAGCGTGTCTCCCTCAGCTCACGTCGGTTACCCGGGCACCTCCCCGGTGCCGGTGCCGCCGTTCGGACCAGGCGAGCTCCCACCCGCGTTGATCCATCCGTCGGCTTTTCTTCGTGAGACGTTGACGGACTGTAGGGGCGTTCGGTTCCCCCCGTCGAGACCTAGGATGCCTTCCGTTACCAGATGTCACCGAAGGGGGTCTGTTTTGTCACTGATTTCACACTGGTGGAGACACGGCGTCACCGGCACCTGATTCACTCCGGGTAGCCTGGCCCTCGTGCGAAAAGCGGATGGTTTGTTCAAGCTCATCGGCCTCTGTCTGCTCGCGGGGGTGCTCGTCGCCGGCATGCTCTTCCCGGTCGTGGGGGCCGCCGGTGTCATGTCCAACCAGGCCAGCGAGACGGTGGAGAAGACCTCCTCCGACCTCGCGGACATCCCGCCGCCGCTGGTGACGACCGTCACGGACAACTCCGGCAAGCCGATCGCGACCCTGTACAGCCAGTACCGGCTGCCGATCAACCCGGACCAGATCAACGAGGCCATGAAGTGGGCCCTGGTCTCGGTCGAGGACAAGCGGTTCTACGAGCACCACGGCGTCGACTGGCAGGGCACGCTCCGCGCGGCCGTCAGCAACAGCACCGGCGCCGACACCCAGGGCGCCTCGACGCTGACCCAGCAGTACGTCAAGAACTACCTGATCAACGTCGTCTACCGCGGCGACACGATCGGCCAGAAGAAGGCCCAGGAGCAGTCGATCGCCCGCAAGCTCAAGGAAGCGCGGATCGCGATCCAGCTCGAGACGAAGCTGAGCAAGCAGCAGATCCTCGCGGGCTACCTGAACATCGTCGAGTTCTCCCGGCAGATCTACGGCATCGGCGCGGCCGCGCACGCGTACTTCGACACGACGCCGGAGAAGCTCACCGTGCCGCAGGCCGCGCTGCTGGCCGGCCTGGTCAACAACCCGATCAACAACGACCCGTGGAACCACCCGGACAAGGCCACCGCGCGCCGCAACCTCGTGCTCGACCGCATGGTGGACAACAAGAAGCTGGCGAAGGCCGACGCGGACCGCTTCAAGGGCGAGCCGCTGGGCGTGGTCCCGGACTCCCCGAAGAAGCCGCCGGCCAACTGCATCGGCGCGGGCCCGGAGGCCGGGTTCTTCTGCCAGTACGTCGAGGACTACCTCCTCAAGGCAGGCGGGATGACGAGGGACCAGCTCTACTCCGGCGGCTACACGATCAAGAGCACGCTGGACGAGCGCGCCAACCACGAGGCGAAGGTCTCGGCGGAGGCACAGGTCAAGAAGACGCAGCCGTACATCGCGAACACATTGTCGCTGGTCAAGCCGGGTAAGGACCGGCACGAGGTGGTGGCGCTTGCGGCGAACCGCGACTACGGGCAGAACCAGGACGCCGGGCAAACGACGTACACGCTGCCCGCGGGCGTCTACAACACCGGCGGCGCCGGGTCGACGTTCAAGGTCTTCACCACCGCCGCCGCGATGGACAAGGGAATCGTCGGGATCTACTCGCCGATCGACATTCCGGACACCTACGTGTCGCGCGTGTACACCGGCGGCGGCAACAGCTGCCCGCAGACCGGGCCACCGCTGCGCTCACGCTGGTACTGCGTGGGCAACGCCGGTGACTACAGCAGGCTCGCCTCCGGCGCAACCATCCAGACCGCACTGGCCACGTCGCCGAACACCGCGTTCGTCGAGCTCGAAGACCGGATCGGCAGCACCGGCCCAGCGATCGACATGGCACACCGCCTGGGGCTGCGCGATACGATGGCCAGCAGCGCGGCGGGCCGCACGCCCGACCCGAAGGCGGAGAAGGCCGAGCTGCGCGATCCCCAGAGCAAGTTCTACGGCCCCCAGGGCAACAGCCCCGGGCTCGGCTCGTTCACCCTCGGGGTGAGCCCGGTCAGCGGGCTGGAGATGGCCAATGTGGCCGCTACCATCCTGTCCGGTGGCGTCTGGTGCCCGCCGACACCGATCGCGGGGGTGACCGATCGCAACGGGAAACCGGTGGCGGTCAAGGAAGCCCCGTGCGAGCAGGCGGTGCCGGAAGGCCTGGCGAACACGCTCGCGATCGGGATGAGCAAGGACGACCAGCCGGGTGGCGGCACCTCGTTCCAGGCCGCCAACGCGGCGGGCTGGACCCGGCCGCTGATCGGCAAGACCGGAACCACGCAGGCGAACGTGTCGGCGGCCTTCGTGGGCGGCACCCCGCAGATCGCCGGTGCGGCCATGACGTTCAAGTTCGGCGGGGGCCAGGGCGGTATCTGCGACGCCGGCCCCGGCCGGGTCAGCCTCTGCCCCGGCGGCCGTGACGGCAACATCTTCGGTGGACACGCCCCGGCCAGGACCTGGTTCGGAGCGGTGTCGAGGATCTTGGAAGGCCAGCCGGAAGCGCCGTTGCCGCAGCCGGACCCGAGGTACATGGGCGGCCCCGGCCGCTGACCGGAAAAGCCGAAGGCCCCGCGACAACCGCGGGGCCTTCGGCTTTCCGGTCGGCAGTGCCCGGTCAGCAGTGCCCGGTCAGCAGTGCCCGATCGGCGACGCCGGGTCGTGCCCGGTCGCCAGGTAATAGCCGGTCACCCACCCGTCGATGGCTACCGGCACGCTGTTCTGGTAGTCGGTGTAAGTACCCGAGTACCAGACGTTGTCGCCGTGAATCGACTCGCCGGTCGTCCAGCAGTCCAGCGAGAACCAGCTCTGATTGGGAAGCGTGACGATTCGCTGCGACTGGGAATTCGGCTGCGCACGCACGTTGACCGCAGCGATCGTCAGCGCACACCAGGTGCCATACGTCCCGCCGGGACACGCCTCGACGCTTTCCGCCGACTCGGTCGAGGCCATGGCCACTCCGCCGAAACCGGAGAAAAGAGCCACGATTGCCCCCACCGTGGACAGTCGCTTGAACACCTTCATCGAAACCTCCTGACCGGCCGCCCGAGTGACGGCGACACCGAATCTGCGTGTTACGTCCTGCTCTGGCTCATCGACAACAGCAGTTCGGCGTTGAACCCGTCATCGATTTCCACGTAGGGTTGTTCGCCTTCGTGTTGGGCCCAGAACGTCTGGTTGCCCACCCACTCGGGGTCGTCGGTGAACGACAGCGACACCGTGATGAGTGCGGTGATCGCCGGCCCGTCCGGTATGGATCGGGCCCGCTCCAGCACGGCGCGGCTCAGCGCATAAGCGCGGCGGAGCACCAGCGCCGCGCGGTCAGCGCCGCGGGGGAGGTCGAGGTCGTGCACGCCCCGGCCGTTCACCGCCGCTTCGTACCCGGTCAGGTCGTCGAACGCGGCGCGCCGGCCCGAATACGACCGGCGCAGGGCCGCCAGGACCCACGCGCCATCAGGTTCCCGGACCCAACCGTCCGTCAGTATTTCCGCCGCCCCCGGCGGCAGGTCGGCCTCGGTGACGGTGTCCAGCTTCGTCCGCTCGGCGAGTTCGCGCATCGGGCCGGTCATGATGAGCATGGGTCAGTTCCCCAGAATCTTGAGGCCCTGCTGAATTCCGCGCTGGAATGCAGGGTCGCTCTTGAGTTGTTGCGCCAGTTTGCTCGGCAGGCCTTCGAACTGGCCGGTATCAAAATTGTACTGACACTTGGGGATCCGGCCGCTTTGGTCCTGGAAGTGCAGCTGTCCCGGCCGCTGCCCGGGGTTCGGGTTTTCGACGTCGATCCGGTACTGGCCCTTGTTCCAGGTCGTCGTGCTCGTCGTCCGGGTGCCGTTCTGCCCGATCATGGGCTTCTTCGGGGCGCTGCCCGAGCTCCCGCCGGAGCCCCCGCTGGAGCCGCGGCCCGAGTTCGCCGCCGCGTAGAGCCCACCGGCCAAGCCGAGCCCGGCCGCCGCCCCGGCCCCCGCGGCCGCGAGGCCCGCACCAGCCCCGACGAGCACGCTTCCGCCGCCGACCACCGCGACGAGGCCGAGACCGCAGGGCTCGGCGACGAAACAGATCCCGGCGCCGAGCACGGCACCCGCGATCCCGAGGCCGGTCGCCAGGTCACCCCAGAAACTCAGGCCCGTGACATCGGTGAACGTGGTCGGGTTGCCGCCGGCGTACACGTAGGGCTGGCGGGTCTGCGCCACGAGCGGATCGACGGTCAGGAACTGGGCGGTGGCCGGGTCGTAGTACCTCGCGCGCAGGTACAGGAATCCGGACTCCGCGTCGGTGTACTGGCCCGCGTACTGCAGGGGCGACGTCAGCGTCCCCGACGCGGTTGCCACGCCGTAGGGGGTGTAGGCGTAGGTCCCACCCACCGTGCCGGTCGCGGTGAGCAGGCCGACGGTGGAACCGAGCTGGTCGTGCACGAAGAACGCGATCCCGCCGGGCCCGCTCTGCTCGATCGGCAGGCCATCGGGCCCGTAGAGGTAGCTCGTCGTCCCGTCGGAAAGCAGGCTCGGGACCTCCGCGCCGTCCCAGACGTAGGGAGACGTCACCGACCCCACCGTTTTGGCCATCCGGAGGCCGTCACCGTTGTACCGGTAGGTCGCCGTGCCGGTGCTCGACGTCAGCCGTCCGGCCTGGTCGTACTCGTACGTCTTCGCTCCCGCCTTCGTGCGGTTGCCGAGTGCGTCGTAGGAGTACGTCGTGCTCCCGCCCGGTGCGACGGCGCAGGAGGGCGAAGCGACGGTGCCGGCCGGCAGCGTCCAGCAGAGCCGGCCTGCCGGGTCGAACGCCTGGGTCGCGTTCCCCACCTTCACCGGGTTGTCCGCCGCGTCGTAGGTGAAGGTCGCCGCGCCGGCCGACGCCAGTTGCTCCCGGGGGGTGTAGCCGAAAGCCTGCGACGGCCCGGAACCGACGGTCTGCGCGGACAGCTGACCGGCGTTGTCCCGGCCGTAGGTGAGCGACAGCACGGTCGTGCTGCCGGTGACGGCGGTGGTGCCCGTCAGGCTGCTGCGGTCGTCGTAGGTGTTGGTGACCGTGGTGCCGTTCGGGTACGCGGTCGTCCGCACCTTGCCGTTCTTGGTGTACCCGAACGTCGTCGTGTTGCCGGCGGTGTCGGTCACCGCGTGCAGCTGCCCGGCATCGTCGTAGGTGCGCACGACCGCCTTGGCCTGGCCCGGATACGTCGTCGTGATCTCGTTGCCGTTGTCGTCGTACCCGTGGAGCGTCGTGGCACCCGAGCCCTGCTTGGCCGCGACGAGCTCACCGAACGTGTCGTAGGCCCAGGTCGAGTTCCCGGTGCCGTCGGTCATCGAGATCCGGCGGCCCACGGCGTCGTAGCCGAAGGTCACGTTCGGCGTGATGCCGTCCGAGTACGAAAGGGACGTCGCCCGGCCGATCGCGTCGTGGACGTAGGTCGTGACGCGCCCGGCTGCGTCGGTCACCGTCTTCGGGCGGCCCGCCGGGTCGTACGAGGTCGTCGCGACACTGTTGTCGGCGTCGGTCCGGCTCGTCTGCCGCCCCTGCCCGTCGTAGCCGTAACGGGTCACGGCGCCGAGGCCGTCCACGGTGTCGGAGACGGTGCCGTCGGGGTTGTAGTGCGTGAGCTTGGTCGTGCCGTCGGCCTGGGTCTCCGTCACCAGGTGCCCGTCACCGTCGTAGGCACTGGTGGTGGTCCGGCCGTTTCCGTCCGTCGCGGACACCACGAGGCCGTCGGCGTCGTAGCCGGCCGAGCTGGCGTGGCCCAGAGGATCGACGGTTCGCGTGCGCCTGCCGTGCGCGTCGTTTTCGTAGGTCGTGGTTTTCCCCTCGCCGTCCACAACGGACGTCGGGAACCCGCGTGCGGTGTCGTAGCCGTAGCCGGTCCGGTTCCCGTCCGGATCGGTGGACGAAGTCACGTCGCCGAAGACGTCGAAAGTCCTCGTGGTGGTCTTGCCCATCGGGTCGACCGATCGCGTGCCGTCACCGGGGTGGGCCGCGTCGTCGTAGAAGAAACCACTGGTGCGAACGGGTTCCGGACCGAAGTTGCCGGTCGTCGATTCGACCACGTTGTTGGCCTTGGTGACGGTCGAGGACGTGAGCACGCGCAGCCCGCTCACCCCGGCCGGCAGGTGGTCGGCCTGGTCGTAGGTGTTGACCGTGGCGACCCCGTCGGGCGCGATGACCTCGACGAGGTTGCCGGCGTCGTCGTAGGCGTAGTTCGTCGTGTAGCCCAGGGCGTCCGAGGCCGAGATCCGGTTGCCGTGGTCGTCGTAGGCGAAGGTCTGCACGCCGCCGGCGGGGTCGGTCTGCGTCGTGACACCCAGCGTGACCGGGTCGTAGGTGTAGGACGAGGTGCCCGCGTCCGGGGTGCCGTAGCCCCGCGTTTCGCTGATCAGCAACCCGCCCTGGTAGGTCTGCAGGTCCTTGTGCCCGGCCGGATCGGTCACCAGGACCTGCCCGGCGGTGAGCCCGCCGTCGGGGGCGTAGGTGAACTTGGTGGCCCGGCCGTCGGGATCGGTCTGCACCGTCACGCGTTCGGCCGGGTCATAGGTCATCGACGTCACGGCTGATGCCGGACCGGCGAAGTTACCCGGGGTCCGCATGGAAGTCATCAGGTGCGTACCGGACGCGTACGTGTAGCGGGCGTGGTCGTCGTCCCGCAGCACCGGTGTCCGGGTGGTGCCCACGCCGTAGACGTCGGTGAGGTTGCCTTCCCCGTCGTAGCCGTAGGTGACCGAGCGACCGGCCTGGTCGGCCACCGCCGTGATGTGGCCACCGGTCCAGGTGAAGGTGTACGTGCGGCCGCCGGGGTCCGTCACGGTGGAAAGGTGGCCTGCTCCGTCGTAGGCCAGGGCCGTCCGGTAGGGCGGGTTCGCTTTGCTGCCGGGCAGGTCCGCCATCGACAGCAACCGGCCGGTTGCCTGGTCGAAGGTGAGGATCGTGGTGCCGCGGCGGGTGTAGACGTACGTCGAACCGGCCTTGACGAGCGTCGCGTCGTAGCGTGGCGCGGCCGGCGCATAGGCGCCGTTGCTGTTCACGAACGCGACCGCGGACCCGTCCTCCTGCCGGACCGTGACATTGCCGGTCGCGCCGTCGGTGACGGCGGACATGTTGTAGGTGAACGTCCAGCCCCAGCCGAAGGGTCCGTCGGCCGCCAGCGCCTTGTTGGGCCCGTTCGGGTCGGCGATGCTCTCGGCGTAGCTGCGGGTGACCTCCAGCGGAACACCCCGGCCGGGCGTGGCCAGATCGGTGAAGTCCTGGCCGAAATAGCCGGTACTCGTGTCGACCGGGTCACCCGCCGTCCGGCGCACGCAGCCACAGGCGACGAACGCCGGATTGCTGCCCTTCGGCGCGTCCTGGATCCCGGGCGGCCCCCCGATCGGCGAGCCGGGTGTGCCGCCTTGGGGGATGAAGGCCACAGCATCGAACGCCACGTCGTAGTCCGAGTTGTTCGTGCCACCGGTCGTGGTGGAACTGCCGTTGTTGTTCAGGACGACGTTGCCGCCGTTGGTCATCGCGAATGTGCCGATGGTGACCCACTGCTCGGAGTTCCACGCCTGGTTCACGCGGATCCGCCACGGGCTGACGCCGCCGCCGGGGTTGATGGTGTAAACCACGTTGGTCGCTTGGGCGCCGAGCCCGGGGATGTGCAGCTTGATCTTGTAGTACTGCAGGCTGGGCAGGTTCGGTGTCCACGTACCGGTGTTGATCAAAGCCGGGTTGCTGCCATCCTCGGTGTGGCTGAAGAGAATGTGGCCACCGAGCCCGGTGCCGAGCTGGTGGGTGTCGATCGCCCCGATCGGGTCGCCGGCGGAATTGGTGCCGTAGGTGTAGGTGAAGGTCCCGTTACCGGTCCAGTTCGCCGCGCCACACCCCTGCAGGTTCAACCGGTTGGGCTCGTCGTCGACGATGATCGCGTTCCCCGCGACCTTGCTCGTGTCGAGCGCGCACGTCGGCGGGTTGCGGGTCGGGTTGGCCGGCTCGGCCGAGCCGGCGCCGACCGCGTAGCCGCTCGTGGCGCAGGTGGTCGCGCAGGTGCCGATCCACGTCACCGGCTGGTGCCACCAGCACTGGAAGTCGTCGAGCAGGCAGTGGCTGGCGCCGGGAGTCGTCGGATTGGTGTTGACCGGGTCGCAGTGGTTGTCCGTACCGCACATCGCGGTGAACGGCGCGGGCTGCACCCAGGTGCGGCCGCCGTGGTACTCGGGGGTCGCGTACGCGCGCGACCCGTACCGCAGCAGCGGGCTGGCCATCCAGCCCAGCACCCGCTCCTGGTACGGCCAGCTGGCGGGGTGCGCCGCGTCGGCGTAGGTGTCCTGCAGATACGGATCACGGTTGGGCGGGTAGTCGAGGTTGGCCGGGTTGTTGGTCCAGCCCAGCCCCCAGGTCCCGTGGGGGCCCGTGCAGGACGGCCCGGGCGTGCACCCGGTCGTGTTGCCGTTGGCCGCGTTCGGCTGGATACCGGAGTTGTAGGCCCAAGCGGCGAAGTACCAGTTCTCGAGGTAGCGCGGGTCGCCACCGTTGGCGGTGATGCCGTCGGTGTAGAGCTGGTTCCACGTGCTCTCGAGGATCTGCAGCCCGGCGGCCAGGTTCTCCTGGTAGTCCATCGCCACCTTGGTCTGCCCGTTGACCGAGTAGACGTGGTCGCCGACGTGCATCCCGGTGGTGACCTGGCCGAGGCCGTAGCCGCAGTCGGAACCCGCGTAGTTGATCGACTTGATGTCGCCGCCCGCGCCGTAGTAGTCGGCGACGAGCGGACCGCCGGCGGTCCCCGCCGGGGCGTGCCACGACGCCTGCGACCAGTTCGACTCCTGAGCGACGATGGCTTCGTAGACCGACCGGGGCACGGTGTTCCAGGTGCTGCCCGCCGGGTGGGACAGCGGAATCAGGGGAAAGTCGCTGTTGGGCGCGTAGGCGGCGAGGCCGAGGTTGGCGAACCCGGCCGGCCGGGTGTAGGCGGAGCCGGTCAGCAGTCCCTGCTCGGCCATCTGGATCGCCCAGTTCACCTGGGCGGGGTTGGGCTGCATGACCTGCCGGTTCGCGCTGAGGCGCGGCACGGCGCACGTCGGTGCCTGGGCAGCCGCGGCGGCCTTCGGCGCTGCCATCGCGCCCGGCGAGGCGTCGCCGTGCGGTTCGGGCTTGCCGATCGGTGCCGCCACCACGCCGGTCGGCGACGCCGGGGCGTAGGTGGCCGTCGCGCTCGTGGTGCGCGCCGGCTCGGCAGGGCGCGACGGGGCGAGCACCTTTCCGGTCCGCGTCGCCAGCACGGCCGGAGTGTCCTTGCTCCCGTCCGCGTCCGGGCCCGTGAGCGCGTCACCGTCGAGGGACGACGCGGTTGCCCCCCCCCCCCCCCCCCCCCCCGCACCAGGCCCTGGTCGGAGACGGCTTTCACGTGCGCGGCCGACAACGCCTTGCTGTCGGTCGCGGTCGCGCCGGCCAGCACCGCGCCGCCCGCACGCCCTTGGAACAGGTGCGTCCGCTCCAGCGCCCCGGTACCGAGCGAACTGGTGACCCCACCCTTGGCCAGCATCGCCGTCGCCGTGTGGGTGCCGGCCCGGGTGACCAGGTAGGCGACCCCACCCGGGACCGGACGCAGTTCGTAGGCGTCCCCGGCGACCTGGGCGACGGGGCCGGTCCGGCCGTCCTTGCCGACGGCGACCAGCTGCCGCCCCTCCACGCCGACGATCCCGGCGTCGGCAGGCACGGCGGAAGTGACCTGCCCCGGCACGGTCACGGAGAAGTCGATGGTGCCGCGGGCGAGGTCGGCCTGCACCAGGCCGGTGTCTCGGTCATCGGCTCCGGTGTCCAGGGTGAAGACCGCCTTGGCGGCGGCGCCGCAGCCCGGTGAAAAGTATTTCAGACCCACCCCGCTGGCCAGCGGGTGAACGGAACTGTCGAGCAGGTCGACGGAATACGCGAAAGCTCCGTGGTCCCGGGCGGCCTGGTGGTTGACGGCGGAGCCGGGCAGGATCGCCACCGCGGCGTACCGGCCGTCGCCGGAAAGGCATTGGTAGCCGGTCCACAATGATTCGTCGCGGCCGGCCGGGCGCAGAAGCGCTACCTCCCGCCACGCGAATCCGGCGGCCTCCCGGCCGAGCAGCAGGTGGTAGCCTGCCGCGTCTCCCCAGCCGTCGAGCGCGACATCGGACGAGGTCGCGGCGCGGTCACCGAAGTCGCCGGCGACCGGCGCCTTCGCCACGGCAGGCACCGTCGGTGCGGCCTCGGCCGCCACCGGCTGGACCGATCCGCCGACAAGTGCGCATACGCTCAGAAACCCGACAACCGTCGCCAGCTTCGACCGTCTCTTGTACGCGCGCACACCACTGGAGCTGCCGAACATGAATTCCCCCTCATGCCTTTCACGCAGGGCGCGCGAAGGCTTCCCTGCGGACATTAAGGATCACGGCAAGCGGAAAGCAAGAGGCCAAAGGATTGAATGATCAACCGGGCGAAAACGTAATAATAAATGCGCGAATACCACACTGACCTCATAGCGGACAAATCGTCTTTCTCCTCCACGGACTTTCCGGGATGGACGGCCGCTCCCACGACGGAGTCGTGCCGGGGAGGCCCGGCGGCGGGGTCCCCGGAGCGGGGACGAGGCGTCCCGCCGTCGAGCACGTATCCTGGGTTCCGTGAGCACGCTCAGTAACACACGCACGTCGGGGGCGACGGCGGCGCGCCTCGCCGCGGGGACGCTGGCGCTCGGCGCCGCAACGCTCGGTTACGCCGTCGGCATCGAACGGCGCCGCTGGACCCTCCGGACCGCCGAACTGCCGGTGCTGGCTCCCGGGTCGCGGCCGTTCACGATCCTGCACGTCTCGGACCTGCACATGCTGCCCGGCCACCACAGCAAGCAGCGGTGGGTCGCCGCGCTCGACGAGCTGAACCCGGACCTCGTCGTCAACACCGGGGACAACCTGTCGCACCGGACCGCGGTGCCGGCCGTGCTGCGCGCGCTGGGGCCGCTGCTCGACCGGCCCGGCGTGTTCGTCTTCGGCAGCAACGACTACTACGCGCCCAAGCCGAAGAACCCGGCCCGGTACCTGATGCCGCAGGGCAAGAAGAAGCGCATCCACGGCGTCCAGCTGCCGTGGCGCGACCTGCGCGCGGCCTTCGTCGAGCACGGCTGGACCGACCTGACGCACGTCCGCCGCACGGTCGACGTCGGCGGGCAGCGCGTGTTCGCGGCCGGCGTCGACGACCCGCACCTGCGCCGCGACCGCTACGCCGACATCGCGGGCCCGGCCGACAGCGGCGCGGCCCTCCGCCTCGGCGTCACGCACTCGCCCGAGCCGCGGGTGCTCGACACGTTCGCGACGGACGGTTACGACCTCGTCCTGGCCGGCCACACCCACGGCGGCCAGCTCCGGCTCCCGGGTTACGGCGCCATCGTCACCAACTGTGACCTGGATCGCAGCCGGGCCCGCGGGGCCTCGCGCTGGGGGGCGCACATGTGGCTGCACGTGTCGGCCGGGCTGGGGACGTCGCCGTGGGCGCCGGCGCGGTTCGCCTGCCCGCCCGAGGCCAGCCTGTTGACGCTGGTCCCGCGCGGATCGAACGCCGGTGACCCGCATAAGGCAGCCCCCCGCAAAGCCCGCGACAGCGTCCGCTAGACTTCTCCACGACCCGTTAAGCAGTACCTCGGGGTGTGGCGCAGCTTGGTAGCGTGCCTCGTTCGGGTCGAGGAGGTCGTGGGTTCAAATCCCGCCACCCCGACGAGTAAGAGCCGGTGTCTTCGGACACCGGCTCTTCTGGTTTCAGCGGGTGGCCGTCACCTCGACCCAGCACTGGCTGAAATCCCCGTCGCCGCCGCGGGTCCACATCCACGCCGAGCGGGCCGCGCTCGCCAGCTGGTCGCGGTCGCGGGCGTACGCCGGGTCCGTGATCGCCGCGTCGAGTCTCGACTCCACGTACTTCGCCAGGTTGCGGTAACTCATGTCCTCGCGGTACTTGGCGCGCGAAGCCACCTCCGTGAAGCCCGCCCGGACGCACTCCTCCGCGATGGTGCGCCCGGCGAACGGGTTGCCGCCCGCGCGGCGGCGCATGAGGTAGTGCCCTCTCAGCGCCGCGTCGACGTTCGCCGTCTTCGGGCGCAGGCGCGCCTTGCTCCAGTCCGATGTGGACAGCGCCAGCCGCCCGCCGGGTCGGAGCACGCGGTACAGCTCCGCCAAGGCGTCCGCCGGAGCGGCGAGGTGCTCGAACAACGCGTGCGAGAACGCCACGTCCACGCTGCCGGAAGCGAACGGCAGGTCGTACGCCGAGCCCACCACGAAGTCCACTGTGGACCTTCCGGCGCGGCGGGCCGCCGCCCGGGCCAGTGCCACCTGGCCCGCGTCGACGTCGAGGCCCGTCACCCGGGACTCCGCGGCCAGGCCCAGCGTGATCGAACCGGGACCGCAGCCCAGGTCGACCACCCACGTGCCCGGCCGGAACAGGGGCTGGGCGAACGTCGCGCGCTCCGCCGCCGTGCGCGCGGCCAGCATCGACACCGCGTCTGCACCGTAGCCCGGCGCGTAACCCTCCAGCACCCCGCACACAGTACGGCCAGAAGGTGGCAGGATCGAGGGGTGAGCACGCAGTCAGCCAACCAATATCCGCCCGCGGTGGTCCCGGACCGGCTGTTCGACGACGCCGAAGCCGAAGCCCGCTGGCGCGCCCGCTTCCACGCCCCGCGCATCTCCGTGCCCGAGTGGGCCCGCGACGCCCCCGAAGCCAACGTCTACGTCTCCAACGCCAGCGGCGTCTGGGAGGTCTACGCCTGGAACCGCGCGACGGACGAGCACCGCCGCGTCACCAACCGGCCCAACGGCACCCTGCACGCCACGCCGTCGCCGGACGGCGAGTGGATCTGGTGGTTCGACGACACCGACGGCGACGAGTTCGGCTCGTGGGTGCGCGAGCCGTTCGCCGCGACCGAGGGCAGCGAGCCGGAGAAGGCCGTGCCGGACGTCCACGACGGCTACCCGGCCGGGCTCGAGATCGGCGTGAACCTCGTCGCGGTCGGTGTCTCGACCGACGACGGCAGCGAGCTGTTCGCCAGGGTCGACGGCGAGACGCGGCGCTTCTACAGCCACCCGGACGACGCCGGCATCGCGTCCCTGTCCCGCGACGAGAGCCTGATCGCGATCTCGCACTCCGAGCACGGCGACTCCCGGCACCCCGCGCTGCGGGTGCTGGCGACCGACGGGTTCGGGACCGTCGCCGAGAAGTGGGACGGCGAGGGCAAGGGCCTCTCCGCGCTCGAGTTCTCCCCGCTGCCCGGCGACCAGCGGCTGCTCGTGCTGCACGAGCGCCGCGGCCGCGAGGAACTGCTCGTCTGGGACGTCCGGGCGGACACCGAGACCGAGATCGAGCTGGACCTGCCCGGCGAGGTCGTCGCGGGCTGGTACCCGGACGCGCGTGCCCTGCTCGTCGTCCACTTCCACGAGGGCCGCAGTTCGTTGTACCGCTACGACCTCGACACGGCCGAGTTGTCCTCTGTGGACACCCCGGCCGGCCGGATCGGCGGGGCGGGCGTCCGCCCGGACGGCACGGTCGAGTACTCGTGGTCCAGTGCCGCCGAGCCGGCCGCGGTGCGGGCGCGCACCGCCGACGGCGCCGACGCGATCCTGCTCGAACCGCCGGGTGAGCGGGCGCCGGGCTCGGAGCCGGTGACCGACGCGTTCGTCGAAGGCGTCGGCGGGCGGATCCACGCGCTCGTCTCGCGGCCTTCGGGTGCGCCGGAGGGTCCCCTGCCCACGGTGTTCTCCCTGCACGGCGGCCCGCACGCGGCCGACGAAGACCGCTTCTCCGCCTACCGCGCGACCTGGCTCGACGCCGGGTTCGCCGTGGTCGAGGTCAACTACCGCGGCTCGACCGGCTACGGCTCGGCCTGGCGCGACGCCATCGAGGGCCGTCCCGGGCTGACCGAGCTCGAGGACGTCGCCGCGGTGCACGACTGGGCCGTCCAAACCGGACTCAGCGACCCGGCGAAGTGCGTCGTGAACGGTGCTTCGTGGGGCGGCTACCTGTCGCTGCTCGCGCTCGGCACGCAGCCGACGCGGTGGGCGGCGGGCGTGGCCGGGGTGCCGGTCGCGGACTACGTCGCCGCGTACGAGGACGAGATGGAGCAGCTGCGCTCGTTCGACCGCGCGCTCTTCGGCGGCTCGCCGGAGGACGTGCCCGCGGTGTACCGGGAGTGCTCGCCGATCACGTACGTCGACGCCGTGACGGCGCCGGTGCTCGTGCTGGCCGGCGACAACGACCCGCGCTGCCCGATCCGCCAGATCGAGAACTACCTCGACCGGCTCGGCGGCCGCGAGCTGCACCACGAGTTCTACCGCTACGACGCGGGCCACGGCTCGCTGGTGATCGCCGAGACGATCAAGCAGACGGCGATCGAGGTCCACTTCGCGCTGCGGGCCCTCGGCCTCCGCTGACCCCACGGGGCACTTTCACGTGAAAGTGCCCCGCTCCCGCGGCGGGCACTTTCACGTGAAAGTGCCCGGTCAGCGTTCGGAGTACAGCACCCCGCCGCTGGCCCAGTGGTCGGCGCCGATCTCGACGAGCGTCACCTGGACGCCCTCGGGCTTGCCGCCGCAGGTCCGGACGAAGGCGTCCGTCAGTTCGCGGACCAGGGCGCTCTTCT
The DNA here is from genome assembly GCF_900105945.1 of Amycolatopsis tolypomycina. NCBI lineage: Bacteria > Bacillati > Actinomycetota > Actinomycetes > Pseudonocardiales > Pseudonocardiaceae > Amycolatopsis > Amycolatopsis tolypomycina. Next base: position 7,999,620 of record NZ_FNSO01000004.1, read on the forward strand.
GGGCGGGCGTGCGGCCGGGGAACATGGCCACGCTGATCATCGGCATGGGGCGCAGCCTAGAGCCCCCGGTTCACCGCCCGCAGCCGGCCGACGGCGGCCGCGTCCCCCTCGAAGTCCAGGTCGACAGCGTCGCGGCCGAAGACGAACAGCAGCAGGTCGACCGGGTCGCCGACGACGGTGACCGGGTCCGGCCCGGTCTTCACGGCGGCCTCCCGGCCGTCCCGCGTCTTGAGTGTCACGCCGACGGGCGCCTTGCGCAGGTTGAGCTTGGCGGCCTGTTTCGCCGACTTCCAGGCGGCGGCGTCCCGGGTGGGATCCGCGGGCCGCGGCGCCCAGCCGTCCTGCGCCCGCCGGACGTCCTCGTGGTGGACGAGGAACTCGGCGGTGTTGGTGAGCTCGTCGAGCGGGCCGATCGCGGTGGGCCAGAACTTCGACGGGCCGTTGCGGACCTGGCCAACGAGCTCGCCCCAGGGCTTGGCGGCGTAGCGGTCCTGCACCTTCTGCGTGTACCCGGCCAGCGCGGGCACGACGATCCCGGGCGCGGCATCGAGACGGCTCTCCCGCACCACGAGGTGCGCGGCGAGGTCACGCGTGGTCCAGCCGTCGCACAAGGTCGGCGCGTCCGGCCCGAGTTCTTCGAAGAGCGCACTCAGCGCCCGGCGTTCGTCAGCAGCGACACCCATGCTTCGACGCTACCCGCCGGTAGCCGTCCTGGCGACGAGATGTGAGCTAGTGGTGGAACGCCGTCGCCTTCGAAGGGTCCTTCGGGTGGCCGCCGAGTTCCGCCAGTTCCGGCAGCACCCGCGCGAGGTCCGCCAGCAGCAGGTCCGCGAGGTCGTGCGTGAAGCCGTTGCGGACCACGATCCGCAGCACCGCCAGGTCCGTCCGGTTCTCCGGGAACGTGTACGCCGGCACCAGCCAGCCGCGCTCGCGCAGCCTGCGGGACACGTCGAAGACGTCGAACCCGGCGTCGGCGCGGGTCGTGAACGCGAACACCGGCAGCTGGTCTCCGCGCGTCAGCAACGAGAACGGGCCGAGGGCCTCGACTCCCGAAGACAGGTGCGTGGCGACGTCGCGCGAAGCCTGCTGTACCGCCCGGAAACCTTCCCGGCCGAGCCGCACGAACGTGTAGTACTGGGCCGCGACCTCGGCGCCCGGGCGGGAGAAGTTCAACGCGAACGTCGGCATGTCACCGCCGAGGTAGTTGACGTTGAACACCAGCTCGGACGGCAGCGCCGCCTTGTCGCGCCAGATCACCCAGCCGACCCCCGGGTACACCAGCCCGTACTTGTGGCCGGACGTGTTGATCGACGCCACGCGCGGGAGGCGGAAGTCCCACTCCAGGTCCGGGTCGAGGAACGGGGCGATCATCGCGCCCGAGGCGCCGTCGACGTGCACCGGGATGTTCCAGCCCGTGCGCTGCTCCAGGGCGTCCAGCGCCGCCGCGATCTCCGCGACCGGCTCGTAGCTGCCGTCGAACGTCGAGCCGAGGATCGCGACCACGCCGATCGTGTTCTCGTCGCAGCGGGCCACCGCTTCGTCCGCCGTCAGGTGGTAGCGGTCGCCGTCCATCGGGACCAGCCGCGGCTCGACTTCCCAGTACTCGCAGAACTTTTCCCAGCACACCTGGACGTTCGCGCCCATCACCAGGTTCGGCTTTCCACTGGGGCCGAGGCGGGCCCAGCGCCGCTTCAGTGCCATCCCGGCGAGCATGCACGCTTCGGACGAACCGGTGGTCGAGCAGCCCATGATGTCCGCCGGATCGGGCGCGTGCCACAGGTCGGCGAGGATGTTCACGCAGCGCCGCTCGAGCTCGGCCGTCTGCGGGTACTCGTCCTTGTCGATCATGTTCTTGTCGACGCACTCGGCCATCAGCTCGCGCGCCTGCGGCTCCATCCACGTGGTGACGAACGTGGCGAGGTTGAGCCGCGCGTTGCCGTCCAGCATCAGCTCGTCGCGGACGAGCTGCAGCGCGGTGTCCGGCGGCAGCGGGTCGTCACGCAGCTTGTCGTGCGGCATGACGAAGGCGGCGGCCAGCGCCGGGTTCGTCCCCGCGTAGAACGGATTCGTCCCGCTCGCGCGGTCCGGGCTGCCGGCTTTCCCTCGGTGCAGGACCATGCCACCGAACGTACTGGCCGGCACCGACGAAAAAGGGCCGTCCCGCCGGAGAACGGCCCTTTCGTGGCGGAAAATCAGGCCTGCTGGGCCTGCCACATCCAGTGCGCCTCTTCCAGCGCCCGGGTGATCTCGATCAGCAGGTCCTGCGTGACGAGGTCGCTCTTGTCGGTCTCGTCGATGCGCTGGCGCAGCCGCTCGATGAGCGCGGCCAGGATGTCGACGATCGCGGCGACCGTGGACTCGACCGACTGCCAGTTGTCGGGGTACTCGGGCACACCCGAGCTCTCGACGACGGTCTTCGCCTTGCCGTTCGGCGAGATGCCGATGGCGTTGGCGCGCTCGGCGACCTCGTCGACGTACTGGCGCGCGGTGTTCACCAGCTCGTCGAGCTGCAGGTGCGCGCTGCGGAAGTTCGCCCCGACGACGTTCCAGTGCGCCTGCTTGGCGATGAGGGAGAGGTCGACCAGGTCGACCAGCGTGGCCTGGAGGGCGTTGCCGGTGATCTCCTTGTCGGCCTCGGAAAGCGGGCTCTTGATCGGAGACTTGCTCATCTGGTGTTGATCCTTTCCTCTGACTGGTTCGGACCGGGGTGCGGGTCAGACTGTGGCGGAGAGCGCGACCTCGATGTTGCCGCGGGTCGCGTTCGAGTAGGGGCACACCTGGTGCGCCTGCTCGACCAGCTGGTCGGCCTGGGCCTGGTCGAGACCCGGCAGCGACACGTTCAGCGCGACGCCGAGGCCGAACCCGACCTCCTGCTTGAGCACGCTGACCTCCGCGGTGACGGTCGAGCCGTTCAGCGGCACCTTCGCCTGCCGGGCGACCAGCTGCAGGGCGCTGTGGAAGCAGGCGGAGTAGCCGGCGGCGAACAGCTGCTCCGGGTTGGTCTTGTCCCCACCGGGGCCGCCCATCTCCTTCGGGATGGCCAGCGACTCGTCGATGACGCCGTCCGAGGACGTCACTTCGCCGTTGCGGCCGTCGCCGCGCGCCGTCGCCACCGCGGTGTAGAGCGCCTGACCCATGTTCAGCCTGCCTTCTGTCCCGGACGCCCCACAGCGGACGTCTCACTGGGCACAACATCCCGCACCCGCGGAACGGTGCCCCCACATGGCAGGCATCACGTCTTGGTTGTTACCCGGCTGCGACCGGGCGAAACGTCATGCGGCGCGCGTCACGGCGAATTCGGCGACCTGCCGCCCGATCAGGCGAAGGGTGCGGACGCTCTTCAGGTCGGAGGCGCCGCCGCCCTCGTCGAACTTGGTCTCGGCGGAGTTGATCGAGCCGCCCAGCGGGGTGGCCCAGCCGCGCAGGGCGTGCGTGATCGTGCGGAGCTGCTCGAGCGTGGTGACGGCGGCCTGCCAGCCGTACGCGACGGCGGCGAGGCCGACCGCGCGGCCGTCGAGGTAGGGGCGCCGGTCGTCCCGCAGGTCCTCGACGTAGTCCAGGGCGTTCTTGACCAGGCCGGACAGGGCGCCGTGGTAGCCGGGCGAGACGACGATGAGGCCGTCGGCCTCGCGGATGGACTCCACCAGCCGGGTGGCGCGCTCGTCGCGTTCGGGGACGCCGGCGTCGTAGAAGGGCAGCACGAGTTCCGGGCCGGGGATCAGCCGGGTCCGGACGCCCACCTCCGCGGCGCCTTCGAGCGCGATGTGCAGCGCGCGTTCGGACTGGGAGCCCTCGCGCAGAGAGCCGCCGATCCCGAGCACGTTGATCGTCCTGGCTGAAGTCACGTTTTCAGGCTAACCCCTCTAGTTAACTGGAGGACCAGACTCTGGGACCGAGGTACTGGTCACAGCTGGACCGGATACCTACTGACGGGTAACGTCGCGCGCAGTCCCGACGCTCGTGGAGGCACCCGTGTCGATCCCGCTCCCCGTCCGCGCCCAGGCGGCCGCGTCCCAGCTCGCGTTCTGGCTGCCCACCCCGGTGCGGCGGGCGGTCGCCGGCCGGACCGTCCGCATCGACGGCCAGGACCTCGCACTCGACGCCCAGCTCCTCCTCCGGCTCCAGAAGATCGCCAGGGCCGAGCTCGTGCAGGGCTCGGTCGAGGAGTCGCGCGCCCTGCTCGACGCGGGCAGGCACCTGGTCAGCGGGCGGCCGATCGAGCCGGTTTCGGTGCGCGAGATCGCGGTGCCGACCCCTGACGGCGACCTGCCTGCCACGCTGTACACGCCGGTCGGGCTGCCCGAGAAGTCACCGCTGCTGGTGTTCTTCCACGGCGGCGGCTGGGTGATCGGCACGCGCGCGAGCCACGACAACGCGGTCCGCTTCCTGGCCAAGCACGCCGGGGTGCGGGTGCTGTCGATCGAGTACCGGCTGGCCCCGGAGTTCCCGTTCCCGGCAGCGACGGAGGACGCACTGGCGGCGTTCGAATACGCGGTGGCCAAGGCGGGCGACCTCGGCGCGGACCCGGCCCGCATCGCGGTGGGCGGCGACAGCGCGGGCGGCAACCTGGCGGCGGTGACGGCCCAGCAGGCGGTCCGCCGCGGCGGCCCGGTCCCGGCGTTCCAGCTGCTGATCTACCCGGCGACGGACTTCGCCCGGCGCTACCGCTCGCAGGACCTGTTCGCGGAGGACCTGTTCCTGACGGACGTGCACATGAAGTGGTTCGAGGGGCATTACGTGCCGGCGGGCACGGACCTGACGGACCCGCGGCTGTCACCGCTGCACGCGGAGGACTTGAGCGGCCTGCCGCCGGCGCTGGTGGTGACGGCGGGCTTCGACCCGCTGCGGGACGAGGGTGAGGCGTACGCGGAGAAGCTGAGCGAGGCCGGGGTGGAAGTCGCCTTGCGGCGCCACGAGGATTTGATCCACGGGTTCATCAACTTCACCGGGGTGGGGACGCGGTTCCGGGAGGCGCTGGCGGAGATGGCGGGCGCACTGCGGCAGGGACTGTCCAAACGTGACTGAGGCTACTTCCGGACGTCATGAACGACTCTTTCATGACGTCTGACGCAGTGAACGAGTCGTTCATGACCTCGGAACGGAACGAACCCGGAGCCCGGCGCGGAGAAATGTCCGCGGCCGGGCTCCGGGCCCCCCTGTTTCCTCCAGTGGCTACGACCCTGGAACCGGCAGCGGTGGCAGCGGCAGCGGCGGCACCGGCAGCGCGCCCAGCAGCCCGCCCAGGATCCCGGTCAGGGCACCCAGCAGCGCCTTGAGGAGGTCGCTGACGATCTTCAGCGGGCCGGGCAGGTCCGGGATCGGCGGCAGCGGCAACGGCGGCAGCTGGCGCGGCTTCGCCGTCGGGTCGGCCAGGAGCCTGGTCGACTCGTCGGCGCGGCCCTTGGCCAGGCCCGCCAGCTGCTGGGTGTCCGTCTGGATCGTGTACCGCTTGCCGGCGGCGATGTCCGCGAGGACCGGGCTGAGCTGCCCGAGGTCGCCGCGCGTGGCGCCGACGTCGCCCGCGTAGGCCACCTTGGTGAGGTCGTCGCGCATCTGGAGCACCTGCGCGGCGAGGGCCTGGGTGCTGGAGGAACCCTTGCCTCCCACCGGGCTCGCCGACGCGATCCCCGCCGTCGCGACCGCCAGCAGACTGCCGGCGGCTACCAGGGCGATGGATCGCCCGAATTTGGCTTTCATTCCTTACCTCCTGGCCTCGGGAGACCTGACGAGGTAAATCGATACCCCCCGTGTCGGAGATAAGCCACCCGATCACCGGTTCGGGATGTTTAACACCCTTACGTGCCGGATCTGAATGGAGGGAACTGGACCGCAATTGATTAACGGCGAAACCTTGCCCGTCCCCCTGAAGATCATCTCGACCGATTCCGAGCGTCACTGCTGGTAGCATTCGTCCACTATGGAACGTTCGGGTAACTCACACGAGTGTAAACAGTGATCATTTAGCTTCATCACTCCGTCGGACCGCGTGTCTCGACTGCTCCAGATGGGGCGTCCCCCACGCTCGCACCGCCACCCACACGGTTTCCCCCCGAGGTGGACGCGGGAATGCGAAATCGATTCCGGAATTCAGAGTGGCAGTCCCGCGTCCAGGTGGGCGACGGCCTGATCGATGACCAGGAGCATGTCGGCCTCCGGGTCCGCCGCGGCGCCCAGGAACGCGGCCAGCACCACGCCGACCACCGCGCCCGCCCAGTTGCGGACCTCGAAGTCGTCCGCGGCCCGGCCGGTGCGCCGCGCGGCCAGGTCGGCCAGCACGTCGATGCCCTCGGCGAACTTGTCCATCACGGCACTCCGGAGCTCCGGCTCCCGGAACACGAGCCCCTGCCGCTGCCGTTCCGCCTCCCACTCCTCGGCGGGCAGCTGCTCGCGGATGAAGGTCATCGTCGCCCGCAGCGCGCCGATCGGGCTCAGCGCGGCCGACTGCCCGACCGCGGCCTCGATGAGCAACGGATCGAACGGGTCGTAGAGGACCGTCGCCTCCTTCGTCGGGAAGTACCGGAAGAAGGTGCTGGGCGAGATCTCCGCCGCGGCCGCGATCTGGTCCACCGTCGTGGCGCTGTAGCCCTGCTCGTGGAACAGCCGCAACGCGTGCCGCTGGATCGCGGCGCGCGTCCTGGCCTTCTTCCGTTCGCGCAGCCCCGCTGGTTCAGATGGCGACGACGTCATGCCCCGATTCTCGCGGCTGCGCCCCCGCGCCCGCCCGGCCGGGCAGGAACAACAGCGCGAGCAGCGCCCCGGCGACGGCGAGACCGGCGCACACCCACAGCGTCGCGGCCATGCCGTCGGTGAACGCCGCCCGCGCGGACTCGGCGAGCCCGGGCCGGTGGAGCTGCTCCGCGACGGCGACCGCGCCCGAGGCGCTGCCCCGCACCGCGTCGGCGACCGGGGCGGGCAGGCCGCCGACGTCGACGCCGTCGCGGTAGACGCCGTTGAGCACCGTGCCCAGCACCGCGACGCCGATCGTGCCGCCGACCTGGCGCAGTACCTGGATCAGCGCGGACCCGGCCCCCGAGCGGCCTTCGGTGAGCGCGCCCATCGCCATCGTCATCAGCGGCGGCAGCGTGGCACCGGTGCCCAGGCCGATGGCGGTTTCCCAGCCGGCGGTGGCGCCGTAGCCACCCGACGGCGACGTCGTCAAACCCCACGCCAGCCCGGCCGCGAGCAGCACGAACCCGCCCGTGACGACCGCGCGCACCCCCACGACGGCGACCAGCCGTTCGGCGAGCTTCGCCGACACCAGCATCCCGCCGATCAGCGGCAGCAGCCGCACCCCGGTCGCCAGCGCGTCGGCGCCCTGCACCGCCTGGAACAGCTGCGGCAGCACGAACAACAGGCCCATCAGCGCGAAGGACGCCACCGTGGCCAGCACCGCGCCCCAGACGAACCGCGGCTCGCGGAACAGCGCCAGGTCGGTGAGCGGCGCGGCGACCCGCGTCTGCGCCCGGGCGAACACCGCCAGCAGCGCGCCACCCAGCACGATCAGGCCGCAGGTCAGCGGGTCGGTCCAGCCGTGTTCGCCGGCGTGGACGAAGCCGTAGGTGAGCGCGACCAGCCCGGACGTCGACAGCGCGATGCCCGCGAAGTCGATCCGGCCGCCGCCGGCACCCGGCGTGAGCGGCACGAGGAACAGCACCGCGACGACGCCGACGGCGGTCAGCGGGACGTTGATGAGGAACACCGAGCCCCAGGCGAAGTGGTCGAGCAGCCAGCCGCCGAGCAGCGGGCCGAGCGGGATGCCCGCGAACATCGCCATCACCCACGTCGTCAGCGCCTTCGCGCGCTCCTCCGGCGGGAACAGGACGTTCAGCAGCGACAGCGAGAGCGGGATGAGGAACGCGGCGCCGACGCCGAGCACGACCCGGGCGGCGATCAGCTCGCCTGGCGAGCCGGCGTAGGCGCACCACAGCGAGGCCAGTCCGAACAGCGTCAGCGCGCCGAGCAGCAGCTTCTTCGGGCCGAACCGGTCGCCCAGCAGGCCCGCGGGCAGCAGCAGCGCGGCCAGCGCCAGCGTGTAGGCGTTGCCGAACCACTGCAGCTGCGTGGTCGTGGCGCCGAGGTCGACGGCCAGCGTCGGCACGGCGACGTTCAGCACGGTCAGGTCGAGGCCGATGGTCAGCAGGCTCACCGCGAGCGCGCCGAGCGCCCACCACCTGCGTGGCTGCACTTGTTTCATAGTGACCCCCAACTGATAGTGACTACCAAGTGAGAGTAACTCTCAAAATCTCGGCGCGCTACCGGGAAATAACTTGCACGCGCGTACCACCTTGGGTTCTCATCGAGGACGTGCCGCTGCAGCCCTACCGCCGGGTGCTCTCCGTCCCCCGCGTTCCCTCGACGATGGCCCTGATGTTCCTGGCGCGTCTCCCGATGACCATGAACGGCGTGATGTTGACGCTGTATATCGTCACCGGGCTCGGCCGCGGCTACGGCGCCGCCGGGCTGGTCGGCGGCGGCGTCACCCTCGGGATGGCGCTCGGCGCGCCGCTGCTCGGCCGCTGCCTCGACCGATACGGGCTGCGCCCGGTCGTCGCGGTCTGCGGGATCGGCACGACGCTGTTCTGGATCGCCGCGCCGCACCTGCCGTTCGAGGCGCTCGCCGTGGTCGCGATCCCGGCCGGGGCGCTCTCGGTGCCGGCGGGCTCGCTGGCCCGGCAGGTGCTGGCCACGCTCGTGCCGGCGGAGGAGCGCCGCGCGGCCTACTCGCTCGACACCATCTCGATCGAGGCCACGTTCATGATCGGGCCGGCGGTCGGCATCGCGGCCATCACGGCGTTCTCCCCGTCGTGGACGCTGGCCGCGCTCGGCGTGCTGTTCGGCGGCACGGCGTTCCTGATCTGGCTGGTCGACCCGCCGATCCGGGACGGCGCCGGCACCGAAGCGGTGGCCCCCGGCCCCCGCCCGCCGCTGCGGAGCTGGCTCACCGGCCGGCTGGTGGGCACGCTGCTGATCGCGGGCGGCGCGTTGTTCGTGCTCGTCGGCACCGAGCTGGCGACGCTGGCGGCCCTGCGCGCGAACGGCGAGCTCGGCGTGACCGGGCTGGTCATCGCGGTGATGTGCGCGGCGTCGATCCTCGGCGGCATCGTGCACGGCGCGGTGAAGCGGTCGCTGCCGCAGGGCGTGCTGATGCTGCTGCTCGCGCTACTGGTGATCCCGGTCGGCCTGGCGGACCACCCGTGGTGGCTGCTGATGCTCGTGCTGATCCCGACCAACCTGCTGTGCGCGCCGACGCTGGCGGCCACGACCGAGACGGTCAGCCGGATCGCCCCGCCGCAGGTCCGCGGCGAGGCCATGGGCTTGCAGGACGCCTTCACCCGGCTGGGCCTGGCAGTCGGCGGCCCGGTGGTCGGCTTCGCGATCGACCACTCGAGCCCGGAGTGGGGCTTCGCGGCGGCCGGCGTCGGCGGCCTGGTGATCGCCGCGGCGGGCCTGCTCCGCCGCCGCGCCCCGGCGCCGGTCCTGGAACCGGCGCTGGCCGAAAGCCGCAGCTGACGCCCCCACCCCATGCGCCCCAATGTGGCGTTCGGTGCGTTGGACGCACCGAACGCCACATTGGGTGCGTTGGACGCAACCAACGCCACATTGGGGCGCTTGAGAGACCGGTCAGCTGCAGGCGGCGCGGAGGGCGTCGAGCTTCTTGACGTTGCGCTGCACCCACTGGGCGACGACGCCGGCGTCCTCGATGCGTTCCTTCTGCACCTGGACGTAGGAGTCGGCCATGCCGAGCAGCGCGTTCTTGACGTCCTGGTCCTGGACGTCGCCCGCGAGCTCGCGCAGCCGCCGCTCCTTGTCCTCGGCGCGCGCCTTGAACTTGGCCGGGTCGACCAGCGGGTTCAGGTCGGCGAGCCCGAGTGCCTCGGTGCACGCGGAGACCTTGTCCGCCGTCCTGCTCCCCTGGTCGACCGCGTTGCCGACCTCGGCGCACCCGCTCAGCAGCAGTGCGGCCGAGGCCAGCAGCGCGGCGATCGTTCCACCCCTCGTCATGGCGCCAAAGGTACCGTCAGCCCTTGACGCAGACCACCTGCTTGAGGTGCGCCACGACCTCGACCAGGTCCGTCTGCGCACGAATCACCGTTTCGATGTCCTTGTACGCCGCCGGGATCTCGTCGACCACGCCGGAGTCCTTGCGGCACTCGACGCCGGCCGTCTGCGCCGCGAGGTCGTCGGCGGTGAACAGCTTCTTCGCCTTGTTCCGCGACATCCGGCGGCCGGCGCCGTGCGACGCCGACTGGAACGACGAGTCGTTGCCCAGCCCGCGGACGATGTACGAACCGGTCCCCATGCTGCCCGGGATGATCCCGAGGTCGCCCGAGCCCGCCCGGATCGCACCCTTCCGGGTGACGAGCAGCTCGACGCCGTCGTAGGTCTCCTCGGCGACGTAGTTGTGGTGGCACGAGATCGCGTCGTCGAAAGCGACCTGCGGCAGTTCGTCGCGCACCGCCTGCTTCACCAGCGCGACCATCGTCGCGCGGTTGCGCGCCGCGTAGTCCTGCGCCCAGAACAGGTCGCGCCGGTAGGCCTGCATCTCCGGCGTGCCGGCGACGAACACGGCGAGGTCGGGGTCGGGCAGGTCGGCGTTGTGCGGCAGCTTGCGCGCGACGGCCATGTGCCGTTCGGCCAGCTCCTTGCCGATGTTGCGCGAACCCGAGTGCAGCATCAGCCAGACCCGGCCCTCGTCGGCGCCGCCCTGCTCGAGGCAGACCTCGATGAAGTGGTTCCCGCCACCGAGGCTCCCGATCTGCCGCGCGGCCCGGTCGTGCAGCTCCTGGACGCCGCTGTGCAGCTCGCCGAACTGCTTCCAGAACGCGTCCCAGCCACCGACGCCGTGCACCTTGGCCGGGTTCACCGGCGTCTTGTGCAGCCCGAAGCCCACCGGCACGGCACTTTCGATCCGACGGCGCAGCTTCCCGAGGTCGTCGGGCAGGTCGCTCGCGGTGAGCGAAGTCCGGACGGCGCTCATCCCGCACCCGATGTCGACCCCGACGGCGGCGGGCGAGACGGCGTCACGCATCGCGATGACGCTGCCGACGGTGGCGCCCTTGCCGTAGTGGACGTCGGGCATCACGGCGACGCCGTGCACCCACGGCAGGTTCGCGACGTTGTGCAGCTGCCGCATGGCCTGGTCTTCGACCGACGCGGGGTCCGCCCACATCCGGATCGGGACGCGGGACCCTTCGACAGCGGTGTACATGTTTCCTCCCCTTGAAGTGCTTGCGAGCCAAGGATGACCGTTGGGGTCGAATCGGACAAGGCGATTTCCGATCGTCCACTGTGGATGACGCCGGGACCGGTCCCCGGCCGTCCGTGTTCCGCTGGTCCGGTGACTGAGCCGAGCGCTGACCAGCCGCTGCCCCTGTCCGACGTGAACGCGGAACGGGAGGTGCGGCGCGGGATCAGGACGATGCGCTTGGCGATCGCCGCCCAGGCCGTGCTCTACCTGGCCCTCGCCGGTCTCGTGTGGTACCTGGCGACGAGCGTGGCCGACCCCGGCGAGGCCACCTGGCCGCTGGTGATCGTGTCGGTGAACGCGGCGCTGCTGGTTGCGCTGGCCGGGTGCAGCACGCTGCTGAGCCGGCGCGAACGCAAGATCATCCTCGCGGTCGTCTGGCTGGAATGCGCCTTCATGGCGGTGCTGGTCATCAGCGTGATCTTGAGCTTGGCGACGACTTCGGCGTCCGGCGGATCCCAGAGCACGCCGGTCGGGCTGTTCGTGTGGGGCGGGCTGATGATGGTCATGCTGCGGCCGCTGCAGAAGCCGGAGCTGCGGGCGGCGTTCGGTCTGCCGCCGATGCGGCCCCGTCAGAAGAAGCCGAAGAAGTGAAGGTGCCCGGCCCCGCGCATCGGGACCGGGCACCTTCGAAACCGCCGTCAGAGCTGCTGGGCCACCAGCTCCGCGATCTGCACGGCGTTGAGCGCCGCGCCCTTGCGCAGGTTGTCGTTCGAGATGAACAGCGCCAGCCCGCGGCCACCCTCGACGCCCTGGTCCACGCGGATGCGGCCGACGTAGCTCGGGTCGTTGCCCGCCGCCTGCAGCGGGGTCGGGATCTCCGACAGCTCGACACCCGGCGCGTGCGCCAGCAGCTCCGTCGCGCGCTCGACCGACAGCGGCCGCTCGAACTCCGCGTTCACCGAGATCGAGTGGCCGGAGAACACCGGCACGCGGACGCAGGTGCACGAGACGCCGAGGCCCGGGATGCTCAGGATCTTGCGGCTCTCGTTGCGGAACTTCTTCTCCTCGTCCGTCTCCAGCTCGCCGTCGTCCACAATGGACCCGGCCATCGGGAGGACGTTGAACGCGATCGGGCGGACGTACTTCTCCGGCTTCGGGAACTCGATCGCCGCGCCGTCGTGGGTCAGCAGGGAGGCGTGCTCGGCCGCCGCACGGACCTGGCCCGCCAGCTCGTCGACGCCGGCCAGCCCGCTGCCCGACACCGCCTGGTACGTCGACGCCACCAGCCGGGCCAGGCCGGCCTCGTCGTGCAGCGGCTTCAGCACCGGCATCGCGGCCATCGTGGTGCAGTTGGGGTTCGCGATGATCCCCTTCCGCGCTTCCTTGATGGCCTCCGGGTTGACCTCGCTGACGACCAGCGGCACGTCCGGGTCCATCCGGAACGCCGAGGAGTTGTCGATCACCGTGGCGCCGGCCGCGGCGAACCGCGGGGCCTGCGCCTTCGACGTCGAGCCGCCCGCGGAGAACAGCGCGATGTCCAATCCGGACAGATCGGCCGTCGCGGCGTCCTCGACCGTGATTTCCGTGTCGCGCCAGGGCAGCTTCGATCCCGCCGAGCGCGCCGAAGCGAAGTAGCGCAGCTCGGCGATCGGGAACTCCCGCTCCGCCAGCAGCTTGCGCATCACCGCACCGACCTGGCCGGTCGCGCCGACCACCCCGACCCGCAGCCCGTCCGCCATCAGCGACCACTCCCCGCGTAGACGACGGCTTCTTCGTCGCCGCCGAGTTCGAACGCCTCGTGGATCGCGCGCACGGCGTCGTCGAGCTGCGCGTCCCGGATCAGCACCGAGATGCGGATCTCCGAGGTGTTGATGATTTCGATGTTGACGCCGGCCTCGGCCAGCGCTTCGCAGAACGTCGCCGTGACACCCGGGTGCGAGCGCATCCCGGCGCCGACGAGCGACACCTTGCCGACGTGGTCGTCGTAGAGGACCGACTCGAAGCCGATCTCCGCCTTGACCTTCTCGAGTTCCTTGACGGCCTTGGCGCCGTTGGCCTTCGAGAGCGTGAACGTGATGTCCGTGCGGCCGGAAACCGTGCTGGACACGTTCTGCAGGACCATGTCGATGTCGATCTCGGCGTCGGCGATCACGCGGAAGATCCGGGCCGCGGCACCGGTGGTGTCCGGCACCCCGGTGACCGTGATCTTGGCTTCGGAGCGGTCGTGCGCCACACCGGTGATCAGGGCTTGTTCCACGGGGATCTCCTCGATAGAACCGGTCACCGTCGTGCCCGGCTTGTCGCTGTAGGAAGAACGGACTCGGATGGGGACGCCGTAGCGGCGCGCGTACTCGACCGACCGCAGGTGCAGGATCTTCGACCCGCTCGCGGCGAGCTCGAGCATCTCTTCGTACGTGACGGTGTCGAGCTTCTTCGCGTCCGGCACCACCCGCGGGTCGGCCGTGTACACACCGTCCACATCGGAGTAGATCTCGCAGACGTCGGCGTTCAGCGCGGCGGCGAGCGCGACGGCGGTGGTGTCCGACCCGCCGCGGCCCAGCGTGGTGATGTCCTTGGTGTCCTGCGCGACGCCCTGGAAGCCGGCGACCAGCGCGATGTAGCCCTGCTCGAGCGCCTCGGTGACGCGGCTCGGGGTGACGTCGATGATGCGCGCGTTGCCGTGCACCGACGTCGTGACGACGCCGGCCTGCGAACCGGTGAACGACCAGGCCTCGGCGCCCTGGGCCGCGATCGCCATCGCGACCAGCGAGTTCGAGATGCGCTCACCGGCGGTGAGCAGCATGTCCATTTCCCGCTCCGGCGGCGCCGGGTTGACCTGCTGCGCCAGGTCGAGCAGCTCGTCGGTGGTGTCACCCATCGCCGAGCAGACGACGACGACGTCGTTGCCCGCCTTCTTGGTCGCGACGATCCGTTCCGCCACGCGCTTGATCCGGTCGGCACTTTCCAGCGACGATCCGCCGTACTTCTGGACCACGAGGGCCACGCCCGAACCTCCTCGCGGGCCGGGCGGCTCCCTGGTGGGCACCGGAGAGCCCCCGCGTCCCATGATTTGAACTGGAGCCTACCGGGGCTTCGGCGGGCCGCCACCCTCTTGACGTGGGGCGGACCCGTCAGGTGGGTCTCGTGGAAGTAAATCTTCCGCAACACCAACGAAATGCGCGGAGCCCTTCCTCCCGAGTGACGCACAGCACTCGTGGGTAGTCTCGGCGAGGTGCGGAAACCAGCTGTGACGAGCGTCCCGATCGCAACCCTGATGGCGGAACGGTGGAGCCCGCGGGCGTACGACTCTTCCGCGTCGGTGACCGACGAGCAGGTGCGGGCGCTGCTGGAGGCGGCCCGCTGGGCGCCGTCGTTCGGCAACACCCAGCCGGCCCGCTACCTGGTGGGCGTCCGCGGCACGCCGTCGTTCGACGCGATTCTGGGGGCGTTGAACTCGGGCAACCAGGCCTGGGCGCACCGGGCGAGCCTGCTGCTGATCGGCGTGATGGTGACGACGAACGAGAAGGGCGACGTCCCGTACGCGGAGTACGGGCTCGGGCTGGCGTCGGAGAACCTGGTGCTGCAGGCGGTCGAGCTGGGGTTGATCGCCCACCAGATGGCGGGCTTCTCGCCGGACGCGGTCCGTTCTTCCTTCGGCCTGCCGGACGACGCGGTCTCGAAGGTGGCGATCGCGGTGGGGTCGGCGGCTTCGCCGGACGTGCTGGAGGAGGACTGGCGGATCGAGCGCGAGAAGGCCGACCGGGTGCGGCTGCCGCTGGCTGAGTTCGCGTTCACCGGCCGGTGGGGCGAGCCGGCACTGTAACCCGCAACACGCGTGATCGAGGACGGATCTCGCGTGATCGGAGCCGTATCTCGCGTGATTGGGGCCGTAACTGGCGAGTTCCGGCCTCAATCACGTGAGTTCCGGCTTCAATCACGCGGGTCACGGGTTCGGTCACGGCCGCAACCGCGCCAATCGGGACTGTCGGCGCGGTGACGTCAGGAAGCGCCGCCCACGCGGCGGATGACCTTGGCCAGGATCCCCGACACGACCATCCAGAAGATCGCCGCGATCCCGTAGTTCACCAGTACGCGCAGCTTCTCGTCACTCGGCGTGAACATGTCGCCGAAGCCGATGGCGAGGCTGTCGGCCCAGGATCGGACGAACGAGACGATTCCGTTGTCCGGGTTGGCCGAACCCACCGTGAAGATCACGTGGATCACCAGGAACGCGGCGAAGACCAGGCCGACCCAGCGGACGATCGACGCCACCACCGAGGCCACCTTGCCGCCGGTCTGGCGCCAGTCGACGGCGGCGCGACGGGAGACGCGGGTCTCCTCCGACGACTCTGCGTGCTCACCCATGCCCGCAGTTTCGCACGCCACCCAGCCGATTGCTACCCACAAGTAACCGTCCGGGTCACGGTTACATTGCGGCCCGGCTTCCCTCAAGCGGCGTCGCCTGGTTATGGTGGGGTCGTGGCGCGTGCTCTCCTGCTTCGCTGCCGCGACGGGGCCTGACCGGACCGGCTCCCCGTCGCGGGGCTTCGTGGTGCCGGTCGCACCCGTCGATCTGGAGACACCCCCAATCCCATGAGCAAGATCCGCAAGCCCTCTCGCCCCGCGCCCGCTGATCAGCCCGGCTGGAACACCCAGCGCGGCACGTCCATGCCGGTGCACCGCTACCGCCCCTGGTTCGACCTGGTCGAGAACATCGACCTGCCCGACCGCACCTGGCCCGAGAAGCGCATCGACCGCGCACCGCTGTGGTGCGCCGTCGACCTGCGGGACGGCAACCAGGCGCTGATCGACCCGATGTCGCCCGCCCGCAAGCGCAAGTTCTTCGACCTGCTGGTCCGCATGGGCTACAAGGAGATCGAGGTCGGCTTCCCGGCCGCGTCGCAGACGGATTTCGACTTCGTCCGCGAGATCATCGAAGACCACGCCATCCCGGACGACGTCAGCATCCAGGTGCTGACCCAGTGCCGCCACGAGCTGATCGAGCGGACCTTCCAGGCCCTCGAAGGCGCGCCGCGGGCGATCGTCCACATCTACAACTCGACGTCGATCCTGCAGCGCCGCGTGGTCTTCCGCGAGGAGCGCGAGGGCATCAAGAAGATCGCCACGCAGGCCGCGGAACTGGTCGTCGAACTGGCCGCCAAGCAGCCGGACACCGACTTCCGCTTCCAGTACTCGCCGGAGTCCTACACCGGCACCGAGCTGTCCTACGCGCTCGAGGTCTGCAACGCCGTCACCGAGATCTGGCAGCCCACGCCGGAGAAGCCGGTCATCCTGAACCTGCCGGCGACCGTCGAGATGGCCACGCCGAACGTCTACGCCGACTCGATCGAGTGGATGAGCCGCAACCTGGCCCGCCGCGACTCGGTGATCCTGTCGCTGCACCCGCACAACGACCGCGGCACCGGCATCGCCGCCGCCGAGCTGGGCTACCAGGCCGGCGCCGACCGGATCGAGGGCTGCCTGTTCGGCAACGGCGAGCGCACCGGCAACGTCGACCTGGTCGCGCTGGGCATGAACCTCTACAGCCAGGGCATCGACCCGCAGATCGACTTCTCCGACATGGACGAGATCAAGCGGACGGTCGAGTACTGCAACCAGCTGCCGGTACCCGAGCGCTCGCCGTGGGGCGGCGACCTGGTGTTCACCGCGTTCTCCGGCAGCCACCAGGACGCCATCAACAAGGGCCTCGACGCGCTGAAGGACGCCGCCGACAAGCAGGGCGTCCCGGTCGACGAGTACCCGTGGGAGGTCCCGTACCTGCCGATCGACCCGAAGGACGTCGGCCGCACGTACGAGGCCGTGATCCGGGTGAACTCGCAGTCCGGCAAGGGCGGCGTCGCCTACATCATGAAGGCCGAGCACCAGCTCGACCTGCCGCGGCGGCTGCAGATCGAGTTCTCGAAGGTCATCCAGCGCTACACCGACACCGAGGGCGGCGAGGTCGACCCGACCACGATGTACAACGCCTTCTCGGCCGAGTACCTGGAGCTGAAGACCCCGCTGGAGCTGGTCCGCCAGCACGTGCGCGACAACGGCGACGGCGAGTACGACATCACCGCGACCGTCCGCGTGGAGGGCGACGAGCACGAGATCACCGGCCGCGGCAACGGCCCGATCGCGGCGTTCTTCGACGCGCTGTCGACGGTCGGGTACGACCTGCGCCTCCTGGACTACAGCGAGCACACGCTCTCGCCGGGCGACGACGCGCGCGCCGCGTCGTACATCGAGTGCGCGATCTCGGACCGCGTGTTCTGGGGCATCGGCATCGACCCGTCGATCGTCACGGCGTCGCTGCGCGCGGTCGTCTCGGCGGTGAACCGCGCCAGCCGGTAGCCCGTGAAAGCCGAGCGGCTGGTCGCGCTGCTGTTCACGCTGCAACGCCGGCGCAGCGCGACCGCCGCCGAGCTCGCGTCCGAACTCGGCGTCTCCGAGCGCACGATGCACCGCGACCTGGCGGCGCTGCGCGACGCGGGCGTTCCCCTGTGGACGGAGCAGGGGCGGCACGGCGGTTTCCGCCTGGTCGACGGCTGGCGCTCCGGGCTCGACGGCCTCACCGCGCGTGAGGCCGTCGCGCTCTTCGCGCTGGGCGTCCCGTCCGCGCTCGCGGGCCTCGGCCTGGACACCGCGGGCAGCGCGGCGCGGGCGAAGGTGGCCGCGGGAATGCCTGCCGAGCTGCGGGAACACGCGGCTTTGGTGGCCGGGCGGTTCCACCTGGACGCACCGGGCTGGTTCGGCTCCGCGGACGAGCCGCCTTCGCTGGCGACGGTGGCCCAGGCGGTGTGGGCGCAGCGGCGGGTGTCGGTGGCGTACCGGCGCCGGGACAAGGTGGCCGAGCGAGAGCTCGAGCCGCTGGGTCTCGTGCTGAAGGCGGGCGTCTGGTACCTGGTCGCGCGGGTGGTCCCGGACGACGCCCTGCGGACGTACCGGGTCTCGCGGATCCTCTCGGCGGCCCAGCTCGACGAGGCGTTCGAGCGGCCGCCGGACTTCGACCTCGCCGCCTGGTGGCGGGCGTCGTCGGCCACGTTCGAGCAGGTCGCGCGGCCGTTGCGGGTGCGCGCCCGGCTGAACCGGACGGCGGTGCGCGAGCTGCGCCGCGTGTTCGGCGGCGAGCACCTGGCGGACACGGTCGTTTCGCTGGGGACACCGGACGCCGACGGCTGGGCCGACGCCGAACTCGCCCTGGAAGGGACCGAGATCGGCGTCGGCCAGCTGGTCGCGCTCAGCCCGGGGGTCGAGGTGCTCGAGCCGGCGGAGGTGCGGGCGGCACTGGCCGCGATCGGCGCGGAACTGGCCGCCCGCAACGCTCAGCGGTAGCCGGTCACGTCCGCCGGCTTGCCCGCGTCGGCCACCTCCACCATGTACCGCCAGGCGTCCGGCCGGCTGCCGTCCACGTCGTCGACCTCGTACTCCTTCGCGAGCTGCCCGCTGCTCACCGTCTGCCCGGACCACCGCGCCCGGTCCGGGTCCGAAGCCAGCGCCACGACCGTCCGGCCGCAGAACGTCGGCGTCTCCGAGATCGCGAAGTGCGGCACGCGCTCGCACGCATCGCGCCAGTTCTCCTCCGTCACCCCGTAGTGCTCCAGCATCGCCTCCGACCGCAGGTAACCCGGGGTGAAGGCCACCGCCGTCGCGCCGTGCGCGGCGAGCTCGGCCGCCTCGCCGATCGCCAGCAGGTGCGCCGACGCCTTCGCCAGGTAGAACGGCAGCGAAGTGCCTTCGCGGTACTTCGCGTTGTACTCGGCCGTGCCGTCGGTCAGCTCGACGACCAGGCCGCCCGGCTGCTTGATCAGCAGCGGGAGCAGGAAGTGGCTGGTGATCAGGTGCGCGTCGAGGCCGAGCCGGATCATGCGCAGGCCCGCCTCGAGGTCGTGCTCCCACACCGGTTTGGCCCAGCCCAGGTAGTTGTCGCCGCCCCAGAGGCCGTCGACCAGGATGTCGAGGCGGTCGATCCGCTTGGCCAGCGTCTCGACCTCGGCCGGCACCAGGTGGTCGACGCGGATCACTTCCGCCTGGCCACCCGCCTTCTCGACCAGCTCGGCCGTCTCCTCGATCGTCTCCGGACGGTCCACTTCGGACCGTCCGGCGCGGGTCGTCCGGCCGGTCACGTACACGAAGGCGCCCGCGCGGCCGAGTTCGACGGCGATCGCCCGGCTCGCGCCGCGCGTGCCGCCCGCCACCAGTGCGACTTTTCCGGAAAGTGTGTTCATGCGCCCAGCCTCACGGCGAACCATGACAACTCCTGACATGGTTTCGGCGAATCTGTGGCCGAGCTGTCGGGTTGCTGTGAGTCCCCGCCGATCGGGAGTGCCCGGCGGCGATCGGGCGGTTAATGGAGGTGTGGACGGATCGACGGCGGGACTGCTGGTGCTGTTCGTCGTCTCGCTCGTGCCGCTGCTGCCCACCGAGGTGACCCTCCTCGGCATGGGCGTCGCGGCGGCGCAGGGCGGGACGTCGCTGGCGCTGGTGATCGCCGTGGCGAGTGCCGGGTGCCTGGCGTCCGACCAGGCGCTCTATGCCCTCGGCCGGTTCGGTGGCCGGGCGGCGCTGGACCGGCTGAGCAGGCGGAAGAAGATCGCCGCCGGCCTCGGCTGGCTCGACGGGCGGCTGCAGCGCCATCCCCGGCCGGTGCTGGTGGTCGCCCGCTGGCTGCCGTCGGGCGGGACGCTGGGCGCCCTCCTCGCCGGATCACTCCGGTGGCCGATGGCGGAGTTCTTCGCCGCCTCGGCCATCGGCGTCACACTCTGGACGTCGTACGTGGCCTTCCTCGGCTACGCCGGCGGCCGGATCGTCACCGAACCCGGGATCAGCATGCTGCTCTCCCTCGGCGTGGCCCTGGTCCTGGGTTCGGTGATCACCTACGGCGTGAGACGGTCCGCTAGAGCGCTTTGAGGATGTCCGCCGGTTCGGTCCGCGTGACGAAGTCCGGGTGGACGTCGATGAAGCGGATCACGCGGTCGCGGTCGACCACGACGACCGCCGGGTGGACCAGCTCCCAGGAGCCGTTGACCTGCTCGAGGTCCGTGCCGAGTGTCTGCATGGCCTCGCGCACGACGGCGGAGACGGGATAGCTCAGCCCCAGCTTCCGCGCGACCGTGCTGCCCACGTCCGAAAGCACCGGGAACTCCAGGTCCGGCACGGTGCCGTCCGGCCGCTGCGGGCTGATCGCGGCCAGCCTCGCGCCGGATTTCGCCAGCTCGGGCAGCAGTTCCTGCTGGTAGGTGCGCAGCGTGAGGTTGCAGTACGGGCACCACTGGCCGCGGTAGAAGACGAGCACGGCCGACCCGTCGGCCACGAGCTCGCCCAGGCTGGTCGGCACACCGTCGGCACCCGGCAGCGTGAAGTCTTCGATCTTGGTTCCCACCTCGGCGAACTCCGTCGCGGCGCGGCGCCGGTCGGCGTCGAGCACCTCGGCGAGCTCCGGCGGCAGCGCGCTCCGGAGCTGGTCGTTCAGCCCGGTCAGGGCGGTTTCGAGCGTCATGGGTCCCCCTGGTCTCAGTTGTACTGATCGGTACAGTGGGTCGAACTGTACTATTCAGTACATGGAGACGCAAGCAGCGGCCTCGACCCCGCGCGGCAAGCGGACCCGGGACGCGATCGTCGACGCGGCGGCGGGACTGATGTACGTCGACGGCGTCGCGGGCACGAGCGTCGACAAGGTGCTCGCCGCGAGCGGGGCCGGGAAATCGCAGATGTACCACTACTTCAAGAACAAGGAGCAGCTGGTCGCGGCCGTGATCGACCGGTACCTCGAGCAGATACTCGGCAACCAGCCGGCGATCTTCACCCTCGCCTCCTGGGCTGACCTGGAGACGTGGACCGAGCAGCTGCTGGACGTCCACCGCCGCGCGGGCGGGCCGATCGCCTGCCCGCTGGGCAACCTCGCGGGCGAGGTGGGCGACAACCCGAAGCTGGCGCCGCTGGTCGACCAGGCGTACCGGACGTGGGAGTCGCACCTGACGCGCGGGCTGGTGACGTTGCAGGACAAGGGAGAACTCGATCCCGGCGCCGACCCGGCCCGGCTGGCGCAGGCGGCGATGACGTCCGTCCAAGGTGGACTGCTGCTGGCGCACATCCGCCAGGACATCACGGCGCTGGAGGACGCGCTCGGCATCGCGCTGGCCTACCTGCGCGGCTTCAAGCGGTGAGGTGACCGACCTCCGCGCGCAGCTCCTCGATCACCTGGGCCACCGCCGGGCGACGGCGGGCGCCGGTGCGGCACACCGCCTCCACCAGCCGAGCCGCGCGGATGCCGGCCAGCGGCCTGCCCACCAGCCCGCTCCCGCGGCGAGTGTCCATTGTGTACCGCGGCAGCAGCGCGATCCCGTGGCCGGCGGCGACCAGCCGCTCGGTGATCCGGAAGTCGTTGATCCGCTGCACGACCACCGGGCGCACGCCGGTGCGGATGGTGAGCGAGCGCAGCACGTCGTCCACCGGGAAGCCGAAGTCGACACTGATCCAGCGTTCGTCCGCCAGCTCCGGCAGCTCCACGCGGCGCCGGCTCGCCAGCCGATGGCCGGCCGGCAGCGCGACGTCGAGCGGCTCCCGCAGCAGCGGCACCACCTCGAGCCGGCCGGAGTCGAACTCCGGCGCGTGCTCGTCGCGGTGCGCCACGACGACGTCGTAGTCCGCGACCAGGCCCGGCACCTCCGACGGCGTCATGTCGACGTCCCGGACGTCGACCTCCAGGCCGTCGTACCCGGCGACGCGGGACAGCAGTCCCGGCAGCAGCATCAGGCCTGCCGACTGGAAGATCGCGATCCGCACCCGCCCCCGCGGCGCGCTGCGGTAGGTGTCCAATTCGGACTCGGCGCGTTCGAGCGCGGCGAGCACCTCGTCGGCGCGGGCGACCAGCGCGCGGCCGGCGTCGGTCAGCCGCAGGCCACGGCCCGCCGGCTCGGTGAGCGGCAGGCCGACTTCGCTCTGCAACGCCCGCAACTGCTGCGAGACCGCCGACGGCGTGCAGTGCAGGGCCCGCGCGGCAGCCGTCACGCTCCCGCGGTCGGCGAACTCCCGCAGCGTGCGCAGCCGGCCCAGATCCATGCCGCCAGCTTAGTTGAAGCAACGCTACAAGGTTGTTGCAGATATATTCGCTGGTCCTTCACTGTCGGCCTTGTCAGAGTGGAGGCATGCCCGCCCGTGATCGCCTGCTCGCCGTGCTCGTCGCCGTCCTCTGGGGCCTCAACTTCCTCGCCATCCACGCCACGCTCAGCCAGTTCCCGCCGGTGTTCGCGGGTGCGCTGCGGTTCGCCGTGATCGCCGTCCCGACGATCCTGTTCGTGCCGTGGCCGAAGGTGAAGGTGCGGCACCTGCTGGGGTACGGGCTCGGCTTCGGCACCGGGCAGTTCGCGTTCCTGTTCATCGCGATGGACACCGGGATGCCGACCGGGCTCGCGTCACTGGTGCTGCAGGCGTCGGCGCCGTTCACGGTGCTGCTCGGCGCCGTCTTCCTGCGCGAACGCGTCACCCCGCACCAGCTCGCCGGCATCGCGCTGGCGGTGGCCGGGATGGTCGCGATCGCCTGGCAGCAGTCGGGGCACGCCGCGCTGCTGCCGATGATCCTGACGTTGCTGGCCGCGCTGAGCTGGGCGTTCGGCAACCTGAGCACGCGCAAGGCCGAGCCGGACAACCCGCTGCACTTCACGCTGTGGATGTCGGTCGTGCCGCCGCTGCCGATGTTCGCGCTGTCGCTGGTCATGGAGGGCCCGGCCGCGCAGTGGCGATCACTGACGACGCTCGGGACGCCGACCGGCCTGACCGCGCTCGGCGGGCTGGCCTACGTCGTGCTGATCGGCACGGTGGTCGGCTCGGGCCTGTGGACGACGCTGATGCGCCGCAACCCGGCCGGCGTGGTTTCGCCGTTCTCGCTGCTGGTGCCGGTGGTCGGGCTGACGGCATCGTTCCTGCTGCTGGGCGAGCGGCCGACCTGGCCGGAGGTCGCCGCGGCGGCGGTAGTGATCGCCGGCGTGCTGCTCGGCTCGCTGCGGGGTGGGCGCAAGCCGGAGCCGGTGGGCGTGGGGGGCGCTGTCAGTTCGGAGCCGCTTGCGGCGCACACCGAGCCCGTGGCGGGCGCTGTCAGGTCCGAGCCACTCGCGCAGCACACCGAGCCTGCGCCCGAGCCCGAGGCGGGCACCATCAGCCCACAGCCACCCGCGCCGCACACCGCGCCCGAGCCCGCCGCGGGCTCCCTCAGCCCAGAGCCTCCAGCAGCTCGCGCTCGCGCCGTGCGCTGAGGCCGGCGCGCCGGTCGCGGTCCAGGCCCTGCTCGCGTTCCCAGCGCAACGTGTCGGCCAGCAGCTCCGCCCGGGGCCGGTGCCGCAGCCCCGCGGTGCGCGCCGCGGTCCCGGCGCGGGCCGACCACCCCTCCCAGCCCGGCTCGACCAGCCACATCGCCAGCGATTCGGGTCCCATGTACTGGGTCACGCCGTTCGCGAGCAGCCACTCCGCTTGGGCGGTGACCACCGGGCCGGTGTGCCCGCCGGCGGCGCGGGACAGCTCGATCCACTCCCCGAACGGCACGACCGGGCCGACGGCGTCGTACGTGCCGGTGGTTCCGGTCTCCGCGGCGTCGAGCAGCCAGGACGTCAGGTCGCGCACGTCGACCACCGACGTCGGGACGGCCGGGGTGGCAGGCACCAGCATCGGCCCGCGCGGATCGCGGGCGGCACGGGCGGCCCAGTAGCCGGAGCGCCCGGTGTGGTCGCCCGGGCCGCCGATGAGCCCGGCGCGGGCGATGAGCAGGCGGTCGCCCACCGCGGCCGCCGATGCCTGCTCGCAGGCGACCTTCGCCTCGCCGTACAGCTCGCGGTCGGCCTCGGTGCGGTCGGTCGGGGCGAGCAAGGGCGCGGACTCGTCCGCGCCCGGCGTCGCGTGGGCGGCGTAGGCGTTGACGGACGAGACGTACACCCAGTGCCCGGCCTTGCCGCCCAGCGCGTCGAGCGCGCCGCGGACGAACCCCGGCTGCCACGACACCTCGACGACCGCGTCCCACACCCGGTCCCGCAGGGGCTCGTACGCCGCCGGGTCGCGCCGGTCGGCGACGACCAGCGTTGCGCCCTCCGCGACTTCGCCGCTCTCGCCCCGCGCGAGGCAGGTCACCCGGTGGCCGCGGGCGACCGCCTGCCGCGACAGCTCCCGAGCCACCCACGCCGTTCCGCCCAGCACCAGGATCTCCATGCCGCCAGCCAAGCACCGGCGGCACCGCCCGGCGGGCGGATTCGCTGAGAGCAGACGTCAGGCCGCGGTCTCCTCCTGGTTCTCGTCTTCCGCGTGGGTGCGGCCCAGGCGCTTCTTCATGACGAAGAAGACGACGACGCCGATGACGATCGCGGCGAGCAGGCCGAACTTGGAGAACCGGCCGAGCCACTCCTCCGCGACGACGCCCAGGTAGAAGACGGCCGCCGTTGTGCCGCCGGCCCACACGATGCCGCCGGCGGCGTTCGCCAGCAGGAACTTCGGGTAGTGCATGCGCAGTGACCCGGCGAGCGGGCCGGCGAGGATCCGCAGGAAGGCGATGAACCGGCCGAGGAAGACGGCCCACACGCCGCGTTTGTCGAAGATCCGTTCGGCGTTGGCGAGGTGCGCCGGCCCGAAATGCTTCGGGAATTTCCGGCCCGCCCAGGCGAACAGCCGTTGCCCGCCGGTTTTTCCGATGAGGTAGCCGATGCTGTCGCCGATGATGGCGCCGGCACTGGCCAGGATGCCGATCCAGAGCGGGCTCAGGTTGCTGTGCTGCGAGGCCAGCAAAGCGGCGCTGACCAGCACGATTTCCCCGGGCAGGGGAATACCGAGGCTTTCGATCATGATCACCGCGCCGACGATCAGGTAGACCGCGAGCGGCGGGATCGCCTCCAGCCATTGGTCGACGTGCACAGCTCGTACCCCCTCGGGATTCTGATTGCTTTCCGCAGGGTACCGGGGGCGGTCCGCGCCGGACGGCCTCCTCAGGTATGGACAGGGGTACGACTTTGGTCGGGTGCCCAGGGTGAGTCAGCCGAGCGCCGCGAGCGCCGCGGCGACCGGAAAACCCCCGGAAACGACGTCGAAACCCCGGTTTTCGGTGAGCGGTTCGGCCGGCACCCCGACGAGCACGGCGGCCACATCGGCCCGGCTGATCCGGCCCGGCTCGAGGTGCCCGCCCGCCTTGACGCGGCCGGTGCCCGGCCCGTCGGTGAGCGTGCCGGGCCGGACGACGGTCCAGGTCAGCGCGGACTTCCGCAGGACGCTGTCGGAGATCTGCTTGGCGAGCAGGATCGACCGCACGAGCCGGTCACCCTGGTCGGGCGCGTCGGCGAACTGCGCGGAGAGCTGGACGTACCGGGGTCGCCGGGGTCGGCGGTGACGTCGGCCAGGACGGGCTCGACGGGGAGACCGCGGAGGAGCTCGGCGCGGTGCCGGCTGCGCAGGCCGGCCCGGACGGAGTGCCCGCGCACGGCGAGGAGCCGGACGACGTGGAGACCGGTCCGGCCGGTCGCCCCCAGCACGGTGACCTGCATGGGGTGATCGTGCCGGAGTCGGGGGCGGTTCGCCGGGTCGCCGGAGTTGTCCACAGGAGTCACCCCCATGTGGACAACTCCGGCCGACGGTCGCCGTCAGGGCTTCAGGTCCACTGCCGCCCGCAGAGTTGCATCCATGTAGAACGGCGTCGAGTCGTGCACGTGGGTGATCCGCCACTTCCCGTCCACCCGGCGGAAGCACACCGTCGACCGGAACCACAGGTCGAACCCCGCCGGCGCGCCCTTCGGGGTGGTCGAAAGGCGGTTGAGCGCGTGGCTGTACGCGATGTCGCCGCCGAGGAACACCTCCAGGTCGCGGATCTCGTACTCGATCGGCCCCTCGAACGTCTCGAACCACGCCCGGTGCGCCTCGACGTCGATGACCTCCGCTCCGCGGTGGACCAGCGGGGGTGCCAGCGTGAACGCGACCACGTCCGGCGCGTAGTGGGCGCCCAACGCCGCCGCGTCACGGGCCGTCATCGCCACCTCGCGTGCCGCCATCAGCTCGCGGATCTGCTGCTCGCTCATGCCATTCTCCTCACTGTCGGTGCCTGCACTGGAGACGTAGGTGCCGCCGGGCGGATTTCGACAGCCGGAGGTGGCGGAAGTGAAATACGTGGTCCTGATCTACGGCAACCCCGAGTCGCGCCAGGCCTGGGAAGGCATGAGCGACGCCCAGCGGGCCGCCGGGTTGGCCTACTACCAGCAGCTCAACGACGATCTCGACGCCTCCGGCGAGCGGATCGTCTCCGAACGGCTCGCCTTCCCGGAACTGGCCAAGCGGGTGGGCCCGCTGGCGACCGACGGGCCGTTCGCGGAGGCCAAGGAGTTCCTCGCCGGCTTCTACCTGCTCGACTGCGAGAGCGAAGAACGCGCCCTCGAGATCGCCCACCGGATCCCGGAGGCGTCCTTCGGCAAAGTCGAGGTGCGGCCGGTCATGGGACTCCACGGACCCGACCTGTGACCGACGTCGAACGCCTCCTCCGCGAGCTCGCGCCGCAGGTACTCGCCGCCCTCGTCCGGCGGTACGGGGACTTCGACACCTGTGAGGACGCCGTCCAGGAGGCGCTGCTCGCCGCCGCGCGGCAATGGCCGGCCGAAGGTCTTCCGGATCACCCGAAGGGGTGGCTGATCACCGCCGCGTCCCGGCGCCGCATCGAACAGTGGCGCAGTGAGACCGCGCGGCAACGGCGTGAGGAGACCTTCGTACTGGCCGAGCCGCCGGCGCCCGAACCCGTCAGCGGGGTCGACGACACCCTCACCCTGCTCCTGCTCTGCTGCCACCCTTCGCTGAGCCCGCCGGCGCAGGTGGCGTTGACCCTGCGCGCGGTCGGCGGCCTGACCACCGCCGAGATCGCGCGGGCCTTCCTCGTCCCCGAGAGCACGATCGGCCAGCGGATCAGCCGCGCGAAACAGAAGCTGAAGAGCGAACGGCTCACGAACGACCAGCGCCCCGAACGGCTCGCCGCCGTGCTGCAGGTGCTCTACCTGATCTTCACCGAGGGGCACACCGCCAGTTCGGGTGACGCACTGAGCCGCGTCGAGCTGACCGCCGAAGCCATCCGGCTGGTCCGGCAGCTGCACGCGGAACTCCCGGCCGACGGCGAGGTCGCCGGGCTGCTCGCGCTGATGCTGCTGACCGATGCCCGCCGCCCGGCCCGCGTCGACGGCACCGGGGCGCTCGTCCCACTGGCCGAACAGGACCGGTCCCGGTGGAACCGGGCCTTCGTCGGCGAAGGCGTTTCGCTGATCACGAAGGCGCTGGCGACGACGCCGGTGGGTCCGTACCAGCTGCAGGCCGCGATCGCGGCCGTCCACGACGAAGCCCCGACGGCCGAAGACACCGACTGGGCGCAGATCCTCACGCTCTACGACCTGCTGCGGGTGGTGGCACCCGGCCCGGGTGGTGACGCTGAACCGGGTGGTGGCGTTCGCGCAGGTCCACGGCCCCGAAGCCGGGCTGGCGGAACTGGCGGAAGCCGCGAAGGACCTCGCGGGGCACCACCGGGTCGACGCCATCCGCGCGCACCTGCTCGAAACCGCCGGGGACACCGCCGGCGCCCGCGAGGCGTACCTGGCCGCCGCGCGGCGGACGTTGAGCCTGCCCGAACAGGCGTACCTGCAGTCGCGGGCCGCCGCCCTCCGCCCCTGAGGGCACTTTCACGTGAAAGTGCCCTCAGGGCGGTCAGAGGATCTCGGCGGAGGTGCCGATGTCCGGCGGGCCCAGGTCGGGGTTGAGCGCCCCGGTGAGCTCCACCAGCTCCGGCTCCACCTCGTGCGGCTGGATGCGCCCGTCGCGGATGTCCTCCGCGTAGTGGCACGCCACCCGGTGGCCGCCGCCGATCTCGCGCAGCTGCGGACGATCCGTGTCGCACAGGCTCGCCTGCCGCCACGGGCAGCGCGTGTGGAAGCGGCAGCCCGACGGCGGGTTGGCCGGCGACGGCAGGTCACCGGCGAGCAGGATCTGCTCGCGGGTGTCCTCGACCTGCGGGTCCGGCACCGGGATGGCCGACAGCAGCGCCCGCGTGTACGGGTGCAGCGGTTCGCGGTACAGCGAGTCCGCGTCGGTCTCCTCGACCAGCGCGCCCAGGTACATCACGCCGATGCGGTCGGAGATGTGCCGCACCACCGCGAGGTCGTGCGCGATCACCACGTAGGTGAGCCCGAGCTGGTCCTGCAGGTCCTCCAGCAGGTTCACGACCTGGGCCTGCACCGAGACGTCCAGCGCGGACACCGGCTCGTCGGCGACGATCAGGTCCGGCTCCACGGCCAGCGCCCGCGCGATGCCGATGCGCTGGCGCTGCCCGCCGGAGAACTCGTGCGGGTACTTCCGCAGCGACGTCTCCGGGAGGCCGACCGCGGCCAGCAACTGCCGCAGCCGCCGCTGGGTGGCCTCCTTGTCCTTGTCGAGGCCGTGCGCGTGCATGCCCTCGAGCAGGATGGACTCGACCGACTGGCGCGGGTCCAAACTGGACATCGGGTCCTGGAAGACCATCTGCATCCGGCGCCGGGCCTTCCGCAGTTCCTCACCCTTCAGCTGCGCGACGTCGGTGCCGTCGAACTTCACGGAACCGGCGGTCGGCTCGTTGAGGCGCAGGATCGCCCGGCCCAAAGTGGACTTGCCACAGCCGGATTCGCCCACCAGGCCGTAGGTTTCGCCGCGGCGGATGGCCAGGTCGACGCCGTCGACCGCGTACACGTGCCCGACCGTCCGGTCGACCACGATGCCGCGCTTGATCGGGAAGTGCACCTTGAGGTCGGTGACCTCGAGCAGCACGTCACCAGCAGGACGGGTCATCGGGTTCCTCCTCCCGCGGCGACCGCGGGCCGCACGGGGTTGTGACAGCGCAGCAGCCCGTGTTGGTCGGGCGCCAGCTGCGGCTGGACCTCGCGGCAGACCGGCAGCGCGTTGGGGCAGCGCGGCGCGAACGCGCACGCGTGGTCCCACGGGATGTTGTCGGCCACCGAGCCCCGGATGGGGATCAGCTTCTCGCCGCGGCCCGCGTCGAGGCGCGGGATCGAGGCCAGCAGGCCGTGCGTGTACGGGTGCCGCGGCTCGGCGAACAGCTGGTGCCGCTGCGCCCGCTCCACGATCTTGCCGCCGTAGAGGACGTTGACCTCGTCGCACAGCCCGGCGACGACGCCGAGGTCGTGCGTGATCATGATCAGCGCGGTGCCGGTGTCCTGCACCAGTTCGCGCAGCAGCGCAAGGATCTGCGCCTGGATGGTGACGTCGAGCGCGGTGGTCGGCTCGTCGGCGATGAGCAGCCGCGGACGGCACGCCAGCGCGATCGCGATCAGCGCGCGCTGCCGCATCCCGCCGGAAAGCTGGTGCGGGTACTCGGAAAGCCGGCGCGACGGGTCGGGGATGCCGACCTTGTCGAGCAGGTCGACCGCTTCGACGGACGCCGCCTTGCGCGACATCCCGCGGTGGCGCTCCAGCACCTCGGTGATCTGCAGCCCGATCGGGATGACCGGGTTCAGCGAGGACAACGGGTCCTGGAACACCATGCCGAGGTCGCGGCCGCGGCGGTCGCGCATGTCCTTGTCGGACAGGCGAAGCAGGTCGGTGCCCTCGAAGCGCACCGAACCGCTGACCTTGTTGCCGCGCTTGGCCAGCAGCCGCATGATCGCCAGCGACGTCACGGACTTGCCGCAGCCGGACTCGCCGACCAGGCCGACCGTCTGGCCCGGTTCGACGTCGAAGCTCACGCCGTCCACCGCGGTGAACGGCGGCTCGCCGCGCCGCTGGAACACGACCGAAAGGTCGCGGACTTCAAGGAGTGCCATGGTTCTCACCGCCTGTTCTTCGGGTCGAGGGCTTCGCGGAGGGACTCGCCGAGCAGCGTGAACCCGAGCGCGACGATGATGATCGCGATCGCCGGGTAGTACGCGAGCTCGGGCCGGACGTCGAGGAACTGCCGGGCACCCTTGCTCAGCATGATGCCCCACTCCGCCCGGTTCGGGTCCGGGTCGCCCAGGCCGAGGAACGACAGGGCCGCGGCCTCCAGGATGGCGGTCGCCAGCGTCAGCGTGGCCTGCACGATGACCGGGCCGAGCGAGTTCGGCAGCATGTGCCGGAACACGATCGTCCCGCGCTTCACGCCCAGCGACGTCGCCGCGAGGACGTGGTCGCTGCCGCGCTGCACCAGCATCGAGCCGCGCAGCAGCCGGGCGAAGATCGGCACGCCGATCAGCGAGACGGCGAGGATCACCGTCCACTGGCTGGGCTTGGCGAACAGCGCCGCGACCGAAATCGCCAGCAGCAGCGACGGCACCGACAGCATGACGTCGACCAGTCGCATGAGGACGGTGTCGACCCAGCCGCCGAACGCGCCGGCGAGCCCGCCGATGATGATGCCGAGGAGCACCCCGATCACCGTGGCCAGCACCCCGACGAGCAGGGTGTTCTGCGCGCCGACGATCAGCCGCGACAGCTCGTCGCGGCCGAAGTCGTCCACGCCGAGCGGGTAGCCCGGCTGGGCGCCGGGGATGATCCCCTGGCCCAGGGCGACCTTGTCCTGCAGGTAGCGCTCGAACGGGTCCTTCGGCGCGATCAGCGGCGCGAAGATGGCCAGCAGCACGAACAGGCCGGTGATCACGCCACCGGTGATGGCGACCGGGCTGCGCAGCATCCGCCGCAGTGCTTCGCGGCCGAGGCTGTTCCCGCTCGCCGCGGCGAGCTTGTCGATCGGTTCTTTCTTCTTGTTCAGCAGAGTGTTCATCGCACACGCACCCTCGGGTCGATGAGCCCGTACGAGACGTCGACCAGCATGTTCACCAGCACGTACACCAGCGCGCCGAAGAGCAGCAGCGCCTGGAGCCGGGGGTAGTCACGCCGTTCGATGCCTTCGGCCAGCAGGAACCCGAGGCCGCGGAAGTTGAACACGCGCTCGGTCAGCACGGCGCCGCCGAGCAGCGCGCCGGTCTGCAGGCCGATGGTGGTGACCACCGGGAGCAGGCCGTTGCGCAACACGTGCCGCCGCCGGACGACCGGCTGCGTGAGGCCCTTGGAGTTGGCCGTGCGGATGAAGTCCTCGTTGAGCACTTCGAGCACCGACGCGCGGGTGATCCGGGTGATCACCGCGAGCGGGATGGTGGCGAGCGCGAACGCGGGGAGGATCAGGTGCCTGATCGCGTCCCAGACGGCGTCCCATTCGCTCGTCATGATGCCGTCCAGGACGGCGAAGTTGGTGACGGCGGTGGCGTCCAGGCCGGCTGTCTGCCTGCCCTGCGACGGCAGGCCCAGCGGCCCGGCGAGCAGGTCCTGCATCATGTAGCCGAGGAAGAACACCGGCACCGCGACGCCGATCAGCGTCAGCACGATGATCACGTTGTCAGCGACGCCACCGCGGTAGCGGGCCGAGAGGTAGCCCGCCGGGATGCCGAGGAGCACCGCGATGATCATCGCGGTGATGCCCAGCTCGATGGTGGCGGGCAGGAACGTGCCGATCTCCGACATCACCGGCTGGGTGGAGACCAGCGAGGCGCCGAAGTCACCGGTGATCGCGCGGCCGAGGAACTTGAAGTACTGGATGATGACCGGCTGGTCGAGCCCCAGCACGTGGTTGAGGTTGGCGATCTTCTCCGGCGTTGCCTTGTCGCCGAGGAGGGCGGCCGCGGGCCCTCCGGGCAGCGACCGGAGCCAGGCGAAGACCAGGATGGACAGGATGAGCAGCGTCGGGATCGCTTGTAGCAACCGACGCACGAGAAAACGGAGCACTTGGTGTCCTTTGGGGCCAGCCCGGGAAGTACGGGCATGGGGTGGGTGCGGTAGCACCCACCCCATGCCTCGCTCGGTGAAGCTGTCAGTTCACGGTGACGGTGTTGAACCGCTCGTCGGTCAGCGGGCTGGCGACCAGGCCCTTGACCTTCGGGCCGACCACGATGGCGGGCGGACCGTAGGAGATCGGGATGGCCGGCAGGTAGTCCATGATCTGCTTGTTGACTTCCTGGTACGCCTTGGCGTGCGCGTCGCCGGCGGGCGAAGCGTCCGCGTTGGCCAGCGCCTGGAACAGCTGCGGGTTGTCGAACCCGAACTCCGGCTTCTTGCGGCCGAAGAAGGTGCCGACGAAGTTCCCCGCGTCGTTGTAGTCACCGGTCCAGCCGAGCAGGTGGAGGTCCTGCTTGCCGAACTTCTGGACGTCGTCCTTGTAGCCACCGTTCCACGGCTTGGCGACCGGCTCGATCTTGATGCCGATGGCCTTCAGGTCCTCGGAGATCGAGGTGAAGACGTCCGCCGGGTTCGGCATGTACGGCCGGGTGACCTCGGTCGGGTAGTAGAACTTCAGCGTCAGGTTCGTCGCGCCGGCTTCCTGCAGGAGCTGCCGGGCCTTCGCCTGGTCGAACGGGTACTTCGTGACGTCGTCGGTGTAGCCGGAGATCGTCTTGGGCACGAACTCGGTGGCCACCTCGGCGCCCTCGGGCAGCTTGCTCTTGACGAACTGCTCGCGGTTGATGCCGTAGGCCAGCGCCTGGCGGACCTTGACGTCCTTCAGCTTCTCACCGGCCGGGCCGGACTGGTTGATGCCCAGGTAGAGCACGTTGAACGGCGGGCGCACCAGCACCTGCTCGCCCTCGTTGCGCAGCAGGCCGTAGTCCGCGGGCGCCGGGTAGTCGTAGCCCTGGATGTCGCCGGCCTTGAGCGCCTGCTTGCGGGCGTTCTCGTCCGGGATGACCTTGAAGATCAGCTTGTCGAGCTTGGCCGTCTGGGTCGGGCTGGTCTCGTTCTTGGACAGGGTGATCTCACCCTTGCCCTGGTCCCAGCTGTCGAACTTGAACGGGCCGGTGCCGACCGGGTGCTTGTTCGCGTACTCGCTGTAGGTGAACGAGTCGCCGGACTGGGTGACCTCGTCCGCCTTGTACTGCTTGAGCGCGGTCGGGCTCTGCATCGAGAACGACGGCAGGGTGAAGGCCGCCGGGAACGCGCCCTTCGCCTTGTTCAGGTTCACGACCGCGGTCGCCGGGTCCTTGGCTTCGCAGCTCTTGTAGACCGGGTCGCTGTAGTCGGTGCTCTCGTTCTTGGCGAACCCGCCGAAGACGTCGGCGTAGTAGATCATCTGGCTCTGGGCGGCGGCGCCCTTCATGTTGTACCAGCGGTCGAAGTTGAAGCAGACCGCGGCGGCGTCGAAGGCGGTGCCGTCGGAGAACTTCACGCCCTGCTTGAGGGAGAAGGTCCAGGTCTTGCCGTCGTTGCTCGGCTCCCACTTCTCGGCCAGCGAGGGCTCGAGGTCGGCGGTGCCCGGCTTGTTCTGGATCAGCGTGTCGAAGATCTGCCGCGTGATCCGGAAGGTCTCGCCCTCGTCGTTGAAGATCGGGTCGAACAACTTCGGGTTGCCGGCCGCGCCGAAGATCATGGTGCCCCCGGAACCACCCCCAGCGCCCTCTTCACGCTTGGATTCCGCACAGGCGGACAGCGAAACCGCGAGCGCGCCGCTTAGCCCGATCAGGGCCACCCGGCGTGTTCGGGTCAGCCGCAATTGCTGCATCTGGCACCCCTTGGGAGATGTTCGGGTTCAAAGTCACCGTCCGGTCGGTCAGGAACTCGACGGACGATCGGTGTGCTCGCCGACACTAGCGGGAACTCGGCCCGCACTTAAGCACGTGAGGTTACGATCGCGCTACGTGGACGTCGATTTGACCGCAATGTGTCCGTAAATCACGACAGAATGTGACCATTTGAGGTCCATGGCTGCGCGCGGTGCCTGATCCATGACTCAGATGGCGGTACCGACATTGGTCCACTCGTGTATCCGGCTACGGACCGCTGGATCGATCCGGAACAGGTCGCTCACGGTGCGTGATCGAGCCGTCCCCTACGAAAGTCGTGTCCCGGCGGCCCCGGCGGTGCCGTCGACGGCGAACCAGCCGCGCTCGAACCGTTGCCACCGCGCCAATTCGGCCCGTGCGGCCGCGCCGTCCCTGGCGACGGTCCTGGCCAGCCGTGCGGCCGCCGAGCCGCCCTCGAGCCAGCAGAGGTGCGAAAGCAGGGGTCTTGCCGAAGTGCGGCCGCTGGACACGCCCTCCAGCACCAGGACGTCCGGCACGGCCACCCGGACGAGCTCACCCGGCCGGGGCACCCCGGTGGTCCAGTCCACCTGCCGGTACGCCCCCGCCACGCCCGCGGCCAGCGGCCGCAGGACGCCGTCGACGAGCTGGGGCCACCACGCGACCGGGTCGTCCCAGGTCGCGAAGGCGTCGGTGCTCACCAGGGCCGCGCGGCACCCGCGGGCGGTCAGGCCGTCGACGACCTGCGTGGCCAGTGTGGACTTGCCGGCTCCCGACGGGCCGTCGATGGCCAGGACGCGCACCCGGCCCAGCCGCGCGGGGGCGGCGAGCAGGGCTTCGATCAGGGCGTCACTTGCTGACGCGCTCGACCTCCGGGAGCCCTTTGACGTCGTCGGGCGCCGCCGTCTTCGCCTCCAGCTCGGCGATCCGGCTCGCCAGCTCGCGCCGGGTGTCCTCGAGCTCGCAGCGCAGCAGCGCGATCTCCTCGACCGACGTGCGCACCTCTTCCTCGAGGTGCCCGGTCTCGGTGGACAGGTGCAGCGACACGAGCGCCAGCACGACGCCGGCCAGGAGGAAGACGAAGTTCGACGGGGTTTCCACCCCGGTCAGCCGGGCCAGGAACTGCGCGGCCGCCGGGATCGCGGCCAGCACCACGACGCCGACGGCGACGACCAGCCAGACGCCCGCGTACTTCTCCCGCAGCTTGCGCCGCCGCATCATCTCGATGACGACGAACAGCACCAAGCACGCGATGACGATGCTGAGGATGCGCCAACCCTGCATTCCCAAGCTCCTTAAGCCGAGTCCGAGGAGTCGACCGCGGGGCGGCGGCGGACCAGCGCGAGCAGCAGCGCGAGCCCGGCGCGGCCCAGGTAGACGGCCGACTTGACGGGCGAGTGGCTGGGCGTGCCGCCCGCGCGCTCGCGCATGATGACCGGGATCTCCTTGATGGTCAGCTCGGCCCGGATGGCCATGACCAGCGATTCGACCGTGTCGCCGAGGTACTCGGCCGGGTAGTAGCCGGCGAACAGCCGGATCGCGCGCGGCCCCATCGCCTTGAAGCCCGACGTGACGTCGGTGAGGCGGGTCTTCGCCAGCCGCGAGAACACGATCGACAGCGCGACCATGGCGTACTTGCGCGGCCCGCTGGCCTTGTACGCGCCCTTGCCCGCGAACCGGGAGCCGATCACGATGTCGGCGTCGTCCAGGCCGCGCAGCAGCGCGTCGAGCTCGTCCGGGTCGTGCTGGCCGTCGGCGTCCACCTGCACGACGACGTCGTACCCGCGGGCGGCGGCGTAGCGGAAGCCGGTGCGCATCGCGCCGCCGACCCCGAGGTTCACGGCGAGCCGGGCCACCTCGGCGCCCGCGGCACGGGCCAGCTTGGCGGTGTCGTCGACCGAGCCGTCGTCGACGACGAGCAGGTCGACGGCCGGAATCGCGCGCTTCACGTGCTCGATGACCGACGCGACACTCGCCGATTCGTTGAGGGCGGGCATCACGATGAGCACGCGGCGGCTGGTCACCGTGGTCGCCGGGGTCGTTGACACGGGATCACTTTATCCCTTCACTTCGCGTCACCGGCCGCGGACCCGGGTGCGGCGCCCGCCGCGACCACGTCCTGCTGGCCGGCGATCTCGTAGATCGAGGCACCGGCGTTGCGGTAGACCAGCTTGAACCCGGGTGTGGTGTCCAGGTGCTGGAGCCCGGCGTCGTTGCGCTGGTCGGGAACGGCGTTGCCCTGGCCGACGAAGGCGTAGCGGACCTTGAGCTCCCGCAGGATCTGCCGGGCCTTCGGGTCGCTCTCCAGCCGGTTCGCGAACGCGCTGACGTAGCCGACGTCGCTGGTGCGCGGGGCGCCGTAGTAGTTCCACTGGGTCGGCTTCACCCCCCGCAGCGCGTACATCCAGACCGAGCCGTCGAGGCGGTCGTTCAGCACGCGCTCGCCGGGCACGGTGTGCTGCGCCAGCCAGGCGAACGCCGTCTCCTCGTCCGCGCTCACCGCGGGGAAGCCGCGGTAGGCGATGTTCACGTGGACGGAGTTGAGGTACACGTACCCGCGGCTGAACCCGCCGATCACCGCCGCCAGCAGCACCACGCCGGCCAGGACGGGCGCGGCCGGGTGCAGCTTCGGCAGCCGGGGCCGGACCTTCGCCGCGAACCACGCCGTCGCCGTGTGGACGAACTCGCCGAAACCGACCGCGCCGATCATCGGCAGCAGCGCGGCGAGCCGGTAGTTGTCGTTGTAGAACGGCCCGCTGAGCAGGTGGACCAGGCCGTTCTCCATGGACACCGTCGCCGCGTACAGGCCGCCGAGCACGACGTACGCCGCGATCAGCCAGACCACCCGCCGGTGCCGGGCCAGCAGGAACACGCCGACGATGGCGGGCAGGCCGAGCCACCACTGCGGGAAGTTCGCCATCGGCGAGAACGTGACCGCCTGCCCCACCGCGCCGGTCATGGTCGCCGCGTTCGGCCAGACCGCGGCCGTGACGCCGCCGGCGTTGTAGAGCGAGGGCAGCACCTGGGGCAGGCCGAGCCCGGCGGCGAGCACCGCGGCCGCCACCAGCGACGGCCAGGCCCGCCGCCACTCGATCGGCTCGAACCCGAAGAGCACGGCGGCCAGGATCAGGACGCAGTAGACGGCGAGCACGAACACGACGCTCGTGTGCAGCGCCGCGAGCCCGGCGACCCCGACCCCGACGGCCAGCGGGCCGGTCGCGCCGCCCGGCTCGAGCAGCAGGCGGACCACCGCGAGCATGGCCGGGACCAGGGCGACGCCGGCGGCGTACGGCCAGACCGGGCCGTGCCAGAACAGGTCGTAGGGGAACGAGGTGAAGCAGGCGGAGGCGACGGCGGCCGCGGCGGCCGTCACCGGCGGCAGCCGCCACGCGCGGCACATCGCGGCCACGCCGAGCGGCACCGCGAAGGTGACGGCGATGGACGCGAAGTTCAGCAGCGGCATCACGGTCAGCCCGCCCTTGCCGAACAGCGGGGCGAGCAGCGCGTGGTAGGTGTCCGGGTAGAAGTAGTGCGGCTCGGCCGGCAGGTTCGCGATGGTGCCGACGGTCGACGGGCGCGCGTCGCCGGTCTCCGCGATCCAGCGGACGAGGTTCGCGTGGAACGCGGCGTCCCAGTCCTGGTTGACCGTGCCGGGCGCCGGGATGCCGCGCAGGACCGTGAGCGCGCCGACGCCCATGCCGGCGGCGACGCCGAGCGCCGTGAAGGCGTGCGCGCGCCACGACCACCGCGGGCGCTCGCTGCCGGACTCCGGCCGCCGGGTGAACCGGGCCACGGCCCAGGTGACCGCGAAGCCGGCGGCCGACACCACGAGCGTCCACAGTGTCACCGAGAGCGCGGTCCACCGGATGCCCGTGCCGCCGAGCAGGGGGATGCCGAGGGCCACGATCCCGAACGTGAGCACCGGCGCCGCCGCGCCGAGCGTCCAGCCGCGCAGGCCGATCGCCGCTCCGAAAACCGCGCCCGGCAGCCAGAATGCGGCCAGAACGAGCAGAAAACCCATTCTCCCACCTCATTTTCGCCGTGCCGGGCCCCGGAACGGCCGCGCGCCGCGGCGAACACCGTTCGCAAGGCCGCGGCCACGCTACCGCGCACGTCAGCTGGCTGGTCACCCGCGTCTTGGGCGGACCGCGGTCACCCATAGACTCGCGGCGTTGGCGGCTTTGTTGATCGGAGAAAGCATGCTGTCCGAAGCTGTCCGGCTGGCTGTGGGCGTCCTCGTGGTTCTGTTCCCGGGATTCTCGATCCTCGTGGTCACCGGCGTACGCGAACGGTTGTGGCTCGCGGGCCTTTCGGCGCCGTTGACCACCGGGTTCGTCCTGTTGCTGTCCCTTTTCACGGGGGTCACCGGCATTCGCTTCGGCCTGCTGACGGCCGTCATCGCGCTCGTGGTCGTCCTGCTGGTGCTCGGCGGGGTGCGGTGGCTGGTCCGCCGCCGTCGCCCGGCCGCCGAGCCGGTCGAGCCCGCCGAGGACCCGCGGCTGCGCACGCTGACCGGCCGCGCGGGGCTGGTGGCCCAGGTGCTGGGCGCGCTCATCGCCGTCGCCGGGGTCGGCCTCGGCGTCCGGATGTGGCACAAGGGCCTCGGGTCGTGGCAGACGCCGACCCAGGAGCACGACACGGTCACGCACGCCGTGCTGACCGCCTTCACGCACTTCACCGGCAAGGCCGCGCCCTGGCAGGTCCTGCCGATCGACGTCATCCACGACACGAACGTCCAGTTCTACCCGCCCGGCTTCACCGGCATCTGCGCGCTGATCACCGACATCTTCGGCGACACGATGCTGTCGCTGAACCTGGCGACGGTCGCGTTCACGGTGGTCGTGCTGCCGCTGTCGGTGGCCGCCCTCACCGCGGCGGTGCTCCGCCACGGCCGGCTCGGCCGCGGCTGGGTCGAGCTCGCCGCCGGCGTCGCGGCGCTGGTCTCCGTGCAGCTGTACCGCCCCGGCATCGCCTTCGCCCACGACGGCGGCGTGCTGCCGAACGCGGCCGCGATGACGCTGATGCCCGGGCTCGTCGCGGTGATGCTGGTGATCGGCAAGCGCAACTGGGGCCGTGCGGTGCTGGTCGGCGTCGCCGCCGCGGGTGCGTTCAACCTGCACCCGAGCGCGCTGACCTCGGTCGCGCTGACGACGGTCGCGGCCATGATCGGCCTGCTGTTCACCAAGGCGGGCAGGCTCGCGTTCGTCCGCGCGCTGCTGCCGCTGGTGCTGGCGGGCGTGGTCGCCGTCGTCCTGATCATCCCCGACGTGCTGGCGCTCCTGCGGCTCGGCAACGGCTCGGTGGTCGACGCGCCTGCCAACATCCGCGGCAGCCAGCTGGGTGCGTCGTTCGAGCTGGTCGCCCGCCTGCCGTACGGCGGCTACTTCGACCCGAGCGGCACGATGGGCCAGCTGGTGCTCGGCCTGCTGGGCCTGGCGGGCGTCGTCGCGGCGGTGCTTTCGCGGCGCGCGTGGCCACTGCTCACGGCCTGGCTGTTCTGGGCGACGGTCATGGTGAGCTTCCACTACTCGCCCAACTCGGGCTTCGGCGCGATGATCGGCCGCTACTACTACCGCGTCGCCAACCGCCTCGACACCCACGTCTACCTGCTGATCCCGGTTCTGGCGGGGGTCCTGTTCGTGGCGCTGGGGCTGCTCGTCGTCGCGGTGCAGAAGCGCAACCCGGTCCCGGCGCGGTTCCGGCCGGCGGTGGCGTACGGGCTGATCGTGGTGCTGCTGGGCGCGCTGACGGTGACGTCGTTCCGCGGCTACATGAACACGGGCGCGCTGTCACTGAGCCAGCGCTACGCGGCCCCGCAGTTCGTCCGCTACGACGCCGCCGACGACGCGGCGGCCAAGTGGCTGCACGAGCACGCGGCCCCGGGCGAGACGATCCTCAACAACGCGAACGACGGCTCGACGCTGTTGTACGTCGACTACGACCTGCCGATCCTCAACATCGTCCCGGACGGCCACAGCCCCATCCAGGACAACATCACGCTGCTGGCGATGTTCAACTACTACCCGGAGGATCCGGAGGTCCAGAGCATTCTGCGGGCCAAGAACGTCCGCTGGGTGTACGTGGACACCTCGGCGCCGACGGTGGGCACGGACGGGCACCACTGGACGGGGAAGCTGACGTACAGCCTGGCGCCGGGGTTGAGCCGGTTGCAGGGGTTGCCGGGGCTGACGAAGGAGTTCAGCTCGGGGACCGTGAGCGTGTACCGGCTGGACCTGCCGCAGACCCCGCCCCGCGGCTGAGGCTTCGGCCGCGGCTGGTCGTGAGTCAGCACTCTGCCGGCCCACGCGGCTGCTGTTCGACTGCCGCCTTTCCGCAACTCGGCTGCCGCCTGCCCACAGCACGGCGGCCACCCTTCACAACAGGGCTGCAGCCTGTCCACAGCTGCCGCCTTTCCACAACGGGGCCGGGGTGTGGACAAGGCGGCGCGGGCGGCTACTCGGCACGGGTTTTGGTCGGGCGCGGCCGATAGGCTGAAGCGGGGACGGACCCCCAGGGAGGGCGGGCCCTGAGCTGGGCCGTCTTTGCCCGCCTCGAACCGGCACCCACGCCGCAGCCGGGGCTTACCACTCACGGCACCGGCCAAGGCTTAGGCCAGCCTCAGGCGGGTTCCGGCGAAGTTGTTGTTGGTCGACCCTCCACCCCGAAGCCTGATTGTGACTACGGACGGGTTCTTGGCTTCGCAACGGGGTGGCAGGGGGTCTGGGTGGGGTTGCCGGTTATGGGCCTCAGCGTTCCGTTCACGACGGGAGGAACCTTCAGGCAGCGTCCGCTTCGGACTCGACCGGCTCCGGCGCGCGCCGGAGCACGAACGCGAGCACCACCGCCAGGCCCAGCGTCGGTGCCACCGCCAGCGCGACCACCGCGCGGAACACCGTGTCGCCCGGCAGGAACAGCAGGACCAGCGACGCCGTCCCCGTCACGATCGCCCAGGTCGCCAGCACCAGCTTCGCCTGCGTACGCGCCACCAGCACCGCCGTGAGCAGCTGCATCGGCACCAGCAGCACCGATGACCACACCAGCCCCGCCACCGACCAGCCGTCGATGTCGTAGCCCGGGCCGCTCACGAACCGGACCGCCCACGGGCCCAGCCACAGCCCCACCAGTGCACCCAACGCCGCCAGGACCAGCGACGCCGCCGCGCCGAGGGCCAGGACGCGGCGCAGCCGGTGGCGGCCCTCCGGCGTCACCGACAGCCGGACCACGAACGGCACCGCCAGCGACTGGACCGGGCCGATCAGCGTCAGCGGGAGGCGCGCGATGACCAGGGCCGCGAACAGCGCTCCGACGCGGTCGCCGTCGCCGCCCGGGGCCAGGAGGCCGACCAGGGCCGGGTAGCCCGTGATCACCGCCGCCGTCAGGGCCGCGCCGACCAGCAGCATGCT
The DNA here is from genome assembly GCF_900105945.1 of Amycolatopsis tolypomycina. Lineage (NCBI taxonomy): Bacteria > Bacillati > Actinomycetota > Actinomycetes > Pseudonocardiales > Pseudonocardiaceae > Amycolatopsis > Amycolatopsis tolypomycina. The sequence continues at coordinate 8,040,731 of NZ_FNSO01000004.1, forward strand.
CATGCGGCGGGTCGTCACGCCCCAGCCGTCGCCCTCGACCCGGAAGTCGACCAGCTGCCGGGCCGGGCGGGCGAACAGCAGCCAGGCGAACGAGCCCGCCGCGACCGCGATCGCCAGCGAGACGACGTTGTAGGCCACCGAGACGAACAGGACACCCAGGATCAGCGCGCGCACCGCCGGCTCGGCGATCACGAGCAGCGAAAAGGCCTTCACCTTGTGCTGGCCGATGAGCAGCCCGCGCGTGCCGAACTGGCAGGCGAACGCGACGCCACCGGCCAGCACGATCACCGCCAGCGACCACTGGCCGTGGAACAGCTTCTCGTTGACCGGCGGGATCAGCAGCGCGAGCGAGAACGCGGCCGCGACGAACACGCCGACCGCGACCGCCCGCAGCGCCGGGCGGCCCGCCTTGCCGCCGTCGAGCGCGGCGACCGCCGACTGGCGCGACAGCTCCTGTTCGAGCGGGGAAAGCGTGCTGCCGAGGCCCATCACCAGGCCCCAGAACGTGACGAAGACGGCGTACTCCTGCGGCGGCAGCAGCCGCTGGCAGGCGACCGTGAGCAGGTAGCCGAGGCCGATGGACACGATCAGCGAGCCGCCGAGGCTGCCCGCGGTCGTGCGTCCGCTGCGCGCGGCGGCCGGCGTGTCCACTGGGGTGTCCACGTCGGCGCTCATCGGCGGCGGAGCTGCGCGCGCACGGCCATCGCCAGCCCACGCAGGACACCGGCGCCGAAGCCCCCGGCGAACACCGGCAGCAGCTTCGTCACCGCGCGGGCCTCGGGGCCGGTCGCGCCGCACTTCTTGACGACCTCGCCCGCCGCGACCGCGCCGAGGACACCGGCGGCCAGCGTCGTCTTCGGCTTCTTCGCCGCGAAGACCAGGCCGACGACCCCGGCCGCGAGCGCGCCGAACAGGGCGTTGCGGGCCGGGCCGGGCGAAGCGATGTAGGAGTCCACGTAGGTCGTGCCGCGGAAGTAGGCCTGCTGCGTGAACTTCTTGAACGAGTCGCGCCCGTTGTAGGTGGCCGACAGCTCCGGGGCCAGCCAGATCCGCTCGCGCTCGGCGATCCAGCGCAGCATGCGGGTGTCGTCGCTGGCGAAGCGGATGTCGTCGAACAGCGACGCGAACGCCGTCACCGAGCCCTCGAGGAGGCCGCGGCGAGCGCAGAAGAACGTCGTGCCCTTCGGGTAGACGTCGAACTCCTCGATGCCGTACGACATCAGCCGCGGGTTCGCGCAGTACTTGCGCCAGGGCACCTTGACCAGGCCGGCCATGAACCCGGCGTACGGGTTGTGCTCGGACGCGACGTTGATGTGGCCGTTCCAGACCGCGCGCTCGGGGTGCTCGACGAGCTGGTCGCGCAGGAACGTCAGGGTGTGCTCGTCGACGATGACGCGGCTGTCGAGCAGCGCGACCCACTCGCCGGACGACTTGGCGATGCCGGCCCGCCGCGCCTCGAACCGGCCGGAGTTGGCCTGGCTCAGGACCGTGATGCCGTGGCGTTCGCGCAGGTCGTCGAGGCGCGAGGGCGTGGCGTCGGTGCTGCCGTCGTCGACCACGACGACCTCGATCGGCCAGCTCGCGGCCGAGGCCGAGGCGAGCAGCGCGCCGACACTGCGTTCGATCCAGTCCTGCTCGTTGTAGACCGGGATCACGACGCTGAGCGAGGGGAGGAGCGGGTTCGCACTCACCGTGCCGAGGCTACCCGGCGGCCCCCGCGCCGGGTCGGCCAGTATCCTTACGCCACCGCACCCGACCTGAAATGGGCTCCTCTGGTGATTTCCTTCATTCTCGGCACCACCGCGGAACTGATCAAGATCGCGCCCGTCTACCACGGGATCCGCGAGCGCGGGATGCGGCCGAAGATCTGGTTCACCGCCCAGCACGTCGACGAGGTCGCCGACGTCCTCGCGGACCTGAACATGCCGGAGCCGGACGTCTGGCTGGTGCCGGAGGACAAGGCGCACAACCTCGAGTCGCCCGCCCAGGTGCCGGGCTGGGCCGCGCAGGTGCTGCGGACGGCGTGGAGCCGCCGCCAGGAGCTGCGCGCCGCGCTGACCGAGGACGGCCGTCCCCCGCTGGTGCTGGTGCACGGCGACACGTTCACCACGCCGTACGGCTCGCTGATCGGCAAGCGGATCCTCAAGTCCCGCGTCGGCCACGTCGAGGCGGGCGCGCGGTCGGGCAGCATCCTCTCGCCGCTGCCGGAGGAGCTGAACCGCAAGATCGCGGCGAAGATCGTCGACATCCACTTCGCGCCGAGCATCCGCGAGGTCAACAACCTCCGCAACGCCCGCGGTGTGGTCGTCGACACCGAGGCGAACACGGCGATCGACGCGATGCGCCTGGCCATCAACGGGCCGCTCGACGTGCCGAACCTGCCGGAGAAGTTCGGCCTGGCCACGCTGCACCGCTTCGAGCTGGTTTCGCGCCCGGACAAGTACCGCGAGGCGCTGGAGATCCTGCGCGAGCAGAGCCGCAAGATGCCGATCCTGTACATGGCCGGCGCGCCGGAGCGCGAGAAGATCCGCTCGCTGGGCATCGGGAACATCTTCGACGACCAGTTCATCGTCCAGCCGAAGATGCGCTACCTGAAGTTCCTGCCGCTGGTGGCCCGCGCCGAGTACGTCGTCACCGATTCGGGTGGTCTTTCGGCGGAGTGCTACTACCTGGGCCTGCCGTGCGCGGTGCACCGCGAGCGCACGGAGACGCCGCAGCACCTCGGCGAGACGGTCGTGCTGACGGAGATGCGCGGCGACAAGCTGCAGAACTTCCTCGACACGTACCAGAACCGGCGTGGCGAGTCCTGGATGGACAAGTACCACCCGTCCGAGATCGTCGTCGACACGCTGGCCCAGCTCGGCTACTGCTGAGTCCTTCGTCCGGGTGACCGCCGGTTTTTCCGGCGGTGACCCGGGCAAAGTGTCGCCATGATCCACATCGGACTGGCGGCCCTGCTGCTGACTTCGGGTTACCAGGAGTCGTACGTCAACGAGGTGCACCCGATCGCAACGGCGATCAACGCGGCGTACGACATCCCGGCGTCGGTGACGGTGGCGCAGTCGATCCTCGAGTCGAACTGGGGTCGCAGCAAGCTGTCCACGGCCGAGCGGAACTACTTCGGCTTCAAGTGCGTGACCCCGACGAGCCCGGGACCGATCGCCCTGCGCTGCGTGTCGTACCCGACAACGGAGTGCGTCCCGGCACCGTGCCACCCGGTGGACGCGTATTTCCGCTCGTACGCCTCGATCGACGACTCGTTCCGCGACTACGGCCGCCTGCTGACGACGTCACCGAACTACGCGGCGGCGCTGCCGATGCGGAAGGATCCGGACGCGTTCATCCGGGCGGTGGCGCGGAAGTACGCCACCGACCCGGAGTACGCGAACAAGGTGATCAGGCTGATGGACTTGTACGACCTGCGCCGCTTCGACCGGTGAGCTGCTCGAAGAACCCGGCTCGGCGCAGTCCAGGACGTCGGCCAGCTCCGCCTTCCGCGCCCGCCCGATCAGGAGGAGCGTCCGGACCGGCAGCACATCAGAGGACACGGCGGCCCGACAGGGCGCGGCCCAGCGTCAGCTCGTCCGCGAACTCCAGGTCACCGCCCATCGGCAGCCCCGACGCCAGCCGCGTCACGCTCAGGCCCGGGAAGTCGCGCAGCATGCGGACCAGGTACGTCGCCGTTGCCTCGCCCTCCGTGTTGGGGTCCGTGGCGATGATGATCTCCTTGATGTCCGCCTCGCCGATGCGCTTGAGGAGCTCACGCATCCGCAGCTGTTCCGGGCCGATGCCCGACAGCGGGTCGAGCGCGCCGCCCAGGACGTGGTAGCGGCCCTTGAACTCGCGGGTGCGCTCGACCGCCAGGACGTCCTTCGGCTCCTCGACCACGCAGATGACCGTGAGGTCGCGGCGCTCGTCGCGGCAGATGCGGCACGTCGGCTGCTCGGAGACGTTGCCGCAGATCTCGCAGAACTGCACGCCCTCCTTGACCTTGCCGAGGACGTCCTGCAGCCGCGAGATGTCCGCCGGATCCGCGGCCAGCAGGTGGAACGCGATCCGCTGGGCGCTCTTCGGCCCGACCCCGGGCAGGCGCCCGAGCTCGTCGATCAGGTCCTGGACGACACCTTCGTACAAGTTCGTCAGCCGCCGAAGCCGAGGCTGCCGAGGTCCGGCATGCCGCCACCGCCGCCGAGCCCGCCGGCCAGCGGGCCGAGCTTCTGCTCGGTGAGCTTCTGCGCGCTCGCCGAGGCGTCGCGCACCGCCGCGACGATCAGGTCGGACAGCGTCTCGACGTCGTCCGGGTCGACCACCTTCGGGTCGATCTGCAGGCTCTTCAGCTGGCTGTCACCGGAGACGGTCGCGGTGACCAGTCCGCCGCCGGCCGTGCCGGTGACCTCGGTGTTGGCCAGCTCTTCCTGGGCCTCGACGAGCTTCTGCTGCATCTGCTGCGCCTGCTGCATCAGCTGGGAAAGGTCGAAGCCGCCGCCGGGTTGGGCCATGATCGCACTCGGTCCTCTCTGCACGCCTGTGTCCCCACCAGGGTAGTCGCGCCACGCGAAGTGCCGGGCTGTGGCACCGTGGTCGCCGTGCGACGCGCGACTGTCCCCCTGCTGCTGGCCGGTGCCCTGCTGCTCACCGGCTGCTCCGACGACGCTCCGGCGGCTGCGCCTCCACCCGTCCCGGTGGTCACCACTGCCTCTGCCACGCCCACGCCCACACCGTCGCCTTCTTCGGTCGCGCCGTCGCCGTCGCCCTCGCCCTCGCCCTCGTCAGCGGGGGCTGGGAAGGTCGTCGTGCTCGATCCCGGGCACAACGGCGGCAACGGCGCCCACCCGGCGGAGATCAACCGCCAGGTGCCTGCCGGGCGCGGGCAGACCAAGCCGTGCAACACGACCGGCACCGCGACCAACGCGGGTTACCCGGAGCACGCGTTCACGTTCGACGTCGCCCAGCGGGTCGGAAAGCTGCTGGCGGACAAGGGAATCCGCGTGGTCTACACGCGGCAGGACGACACGGGCGTCGGCCCCTGCGTCGACCGCCGGGCGGCGATCGGCAACGAGGCGGCCGCCGACGCGGTCGTCTCCATCCACGCCGACGGCTCGGAAGCGGCCGGGGCGAACGGCTTCCACGTCGCGTACTCGGCACCGCCGCTGAACGCCGCGCAGGGGGCACCGTCGACGCGGCTGGCCCAGACTCTGCGCGACACGATGCGCGCGAGCGGCTTCGGCACGGCGAACTACATCGGCGCGAACGGCCTGTCCCCCCGCGCGGACCTGGCCGGCCTCAACCTCTCGACGCGCCCAGCGGCCCTGGTCGAGTGCGGCAACATGCGCAACGCCACGGAGGCGGCCCGCATGACCAGCGCGGACGGCCGCCAGCAGTACGCGTCGGCCATCGCCGCGGCCATCGAGGCCTACCTGGCTGCCTGACCCCCGCCGTGTCGTCCGCCTGATCACGCGTGTCGACCCTTCGATCACGCGAGTCGACCTTTCCCGCACGCTCGGCGGGTACCGGAACGGCGAACTCGCGTGCCTGGACGGACGACACGCGTGATCCGGGGGTCGACACGCGTGATCCGGGGGTCGACGCGGTCCGGTTCAGTCGAGGGGGCGGGCGCCGAGGTGCTCGGAGAGGAGCTTGCGGGCCACCTCGTCCGGGTCCTGGTCCGGCGGGGGTGGGGGCGGCGGCGGGGCCGGGCTGGCGTCCTCGTTGTAGAGGTCCTCGTCGTCCTCGTCGGAGGGTTCCGGGGGCAGCGGGATGTCCGGCTCGGTCGTCGTGACCTTGGGCCGCGCCGGTGGGGGCGGGGTCGCCGGGCGGGCGGGCGCCTCGGCGGGTGCCGCGGCCGCCGCCGACTGGCGCGTGAACGACCGCTCCGGCGCGGGTGCCGCCGGCTGGGGACGGGCGGCGGGCGCGGCCGCCGGGGCGGTGCCGTGGACGCAGCGGACCTGCCAGTCGCCGCCCAGGACGTCGGTCAGGGCGCCGGCGATCTTGCGGGCGTTGTCCTGGTCGGAGAGGCGGCGGGCCAGCGGCTCGGACTTGTGGGTCAGCGTCACGGCGTTGCCCTCGACGCTCGCCACCGTCGCCTGCGTCAGCATCGCCTCGAGGCTGCGGCCACCGGTGAACTTGCGCAACGCGGTCATCAGCTGCGGCCAGATGTTCCGGATCCCGGCGGCGTCCAGCGCGCCCGACGCCGCGGGCGCGGCTTCCGGCGCCGAGGCGGGCGCGCCGCTCTCGGCGGCAGCCGGAGCCGACGTGCCGCCGCCGGGCGTGCGCACCGCACCCCAGCCGTCGCCGGACTGAGCGGGCGCCGAGGCTGCCGCGGCCGGAGCCTGGGCCGCCGCAGCCGCCGAGCTGCCGCCACCCGAGGCCGGAGTGCCGCTGCCCGGAGCCGGGGCCGAGGTGCCGCCACCTGAAGCCGGGGCCGAGGCGCCGCCACCCGAAGCCGCTGCCAAGGTGCCGCTGCCCCGAGTCGGAGTGCCGCTGCCCGGAGCCTGGACCGAGGTGCCGCTGCCCGGAGCCTGGGTTGCCGCGGCAGCAGCGGCGGCCGTGCCACCACCCGGTGTGCGCGGGCTCCCCCAACCGCCGTCACCCGGCTGAGCCGCGGCGGGCCGTCCGGGCGCCTTGACCGGCTCGGGCACCGGCGGCGGGCCCGCCGGCGCCGAGCGCTGCGAAGGCCTCGAGAACTCGCGTTCCGGCGCCGCCCGCACCGGCGGCTCCACGCCACCCTCGGCCGGCGCGCCTCCCCCGCCGGCCACGGTCGCCCGGCGCTCCAGGCGCTCGATCCGCGCCAGCAGCGCCTTCTCCGCGTCCGTCACCGAAGGCAGCAGCATCCGCGCGCACAGCAGCTCGAGCACGAGCCGCGGCGACGTCGCGCCCCGCATCTCCAGGAGTCCACTGTGGACGATGTCGGCGTAGCGCGAGAGGGTGGCGAGGCCGATCCGCTCGGCCTGCGCGACCATCCGCGAGAGCTCCTCCTCCGGCGCGGACACCAGCCCGCCCGCGGACTCCGGCACCGCGCGCAGCAGCACCAGGTCGCGCAGCCGGTCGAGCAGGTCGGTCGCGAACCGGCGCGGGTCGTGGCCCGCCTCCGTCAGCTTCTCGACCGTGCCGAACACCGTCGCCGCGTCCTCGGTCGAGAGCGCGTCGACCATGTCGTCGATCAGCGCGACGTCGGTGACGCCCAGCAGCGCGACCGCCCGCGCGTACGAAACGCCTTCCGGCCCGGCGCCGGCCAGCAGCTGGTCGAGCACCGACTGCGTGTCACGCGCCGAGCCACCGCCCGCGCGGATGACCAGCGGGTACACCGCCGGCTCGACCTCGACGCCCTCGGCCGCGATGTTGCGCTCCAGCAGGCTGCGCATCGAACTCGGCGGGATCAGCCGGAACGGGTAGTGGTGCGTGCGCGAGCGGATGGTGGTGAGCACCTTGTCCGGCTCGGTCGTCGCGAAGATGAAGATGACGTGCTCGGGCGGCTCTTCCACGATCTTCAGCAGGGCGTTGAAGCCCTGCGTGGTGACCATGTGCGCCTCGTCGATGATGAACACGCGGTAGCGCGACTCGGCGGGCGCGTAGAAGGCCTTGTCGCGCAGCTCGCGGGCGTCGTCGACACCACCGTGGCTCGCCGCGTCCAGCTCCGTGACGTCGACGCTGCCCGGCCCCTCGGGCGCCAGCGCGCGACACGAGTTGCACTCGCCGCACGGGTCCGGCGTCGGGCCCTTGGCGCAGTTCAGCGAGCGCGCCATGATGCGCGCGCTGGACGTCTTGCCGCAGCCGCGCGGCCCCGAGAAGAGGTAGGCGTGGTTGATCCGCCCGGCGGACAGCGCCGTGCGGAGAGGATCGGTCACATGCTCCTGACCGACGACCTCGGCGAAGGTCGCCGGACGGTACTTGCGGTACAGCGCGAGAGCCACCTCGCGAGGGTACCGGCAGGGTCCGACAACCTTCGCCGTGCGGTCAGGAGACCAGGGCCGCCGTTTCGGCGACCAGAGCGTTCACCTTGGTGACGTGCGCCGCGGTGAACGCGTCACGCGCCCGCGCCTTGGGCAGCTCGACGTCCAGGTAGCGCTGCAGGCCCGAGTCGGGACCGTCGAGGGCGCCCTGCGCGACCGCGACGACCTCGGGGCCTTCCCCCAGCGTCCGGGTGGCGTACACCGACAGGTCGATCAGGTGCGCGGTGTACCGGCCGTGGGCCAGGAACTCGCGGATGTCCGCGACGGTGCCGTCCAGCGCCCGCTGCGCCGCCGGCTTCGTCGCCGGGCCGCCGGCCGCCAGGATCTGGTTGACCTCGATGCGGTCGTCGGTGTCCCGGCCCGGGTAGTCACCGGTGCGCAGCAGCGCGGCGACCCCGGCGTACGGGCCGGCGAGCACGTCACGAGCCGCCTGGCGCAGGCCGGGGCGGGCCTTCGGGTCCGCCGCGATCGCCGCGACGGCGGCCCGGTCGTCGGCCTCCTGCGCGACGGCGAGACCGCTGCGCACGAACGTGACGACGTCGTCGTCCGAGCCGCTCAGCGCGGCGCGGGCGGCGTTCTCGACCGCGGCACCGCCGTTGCGGAGCAGGTAGACCGACGCCTTGCGGCCGTTCGGCACGGTCAGCGCCGGGTCGGCCGCGTCGGCGAGCAGCTTGTCGTTGTCGGTCTTGGCCTGCGCGGCGCGCGCCGCGGCCTCCTTGGCCTGCTGCTGCGCGGCCGCGTCGGCCGCGGCGGCGGCCCGGCCGTCCTGCTGGTTCCGGTCCCGCTGGGCGGCGAGCCGGTCGGTGTTCGCCGTCCGCGCGTCCGCGGCGATCTTCCGGGCGGTTCCCGCGGCGATCTTCACCGCCAGGATGCGGTGGGCGGCCTTGGCCGCCTTGGCCGCGTCCAGCTGCTGCCGGACCGCGGTGACTTCTGCGTCGTTGTTCGTGGCGACCTGCCGCCACAGCGACAGGAAGTACCGGACGTCATCCGGCGTGCCGTCGAGCGCGGTCTGCGCGGCGGCCTTGACCTCCGGGCCGCCGTCGGCCACGGCCTGGTTGACCGTGAGCCGGTCGTCGACGTCCCTGGCCTGCTGCAGGCCGGTCTCCAGGAAGGCCCGGACGTCGGCGGGGGTGCCGTCGAGGGCCTGCTGGGCACGGGCGTTGACGGTCGGGCCGCCGGTGGCCATGGCCTGGCCGACGGCGAGCCGGTCGTCGGTGATCCGGGCGCGCTGCAGGCCGTTCGCCAGGTACTCGCGGATGTCGTCCGGGGTGCCGGAGAGGGCCTGCTGGGCGGTGCGCCTGGTGGCCGGTCCGCCGGTGGCGAGCGCCTGGCTGACGAGGACCCGCTCGTCATCGATCTGCGCCTGCCGTCGGCCGGTGGCCAGGAACGCCTGCAGGTCGGCCGGCGAGCCGAGCAACGCCGTTTCGGCGGCCCGCGCCACGCCGGGACCGCCGGTTTCCAGCAGCGCCACGGCCTGTGCCCGGTCGGGCAGCACGTCCGCGGCCGCCGGCGTCGCGAAGACGCCGGCCGCGAGTGCCGCGGCAACGATTACTGCGTTTGCACGCACGGTGAAAACCCCCTCGATCGATGATCGTCCGGTTGCTTATCGCCGGGGTCGCCGGAATGTTTCCGATAACCTCGACGCCTGTGAGCCGCACGCGGAAGCCCGAGCCGGAGCCCGGGCGCTACCCCGTGCGGTTCGGCACGGCGGAGCTGGTCCGCGACGCCGACCGCGGCAACGCCTGGCTGGTGTCGGTGGACGGCGTCGCGCAGTCGTACGTCGACCTCGACAACCCCACCCACCTGGAGTTCGACTACGTCCGCCGGTTCGGCGACGTGGTCGACCGGCTGCCGCCGGGCCCGCTGGACGCGCTCCACATCGGCGGGGCGGCGTGCACGCTGCCGCGGTACGTCGCGGCGTCGCGGCCGGGGTCCCGCCAGCTGGTGTTCGACGCCGACGGTGACCTGGTGGAGCTGGTCCGCACGCAGCTGGGACTGCGGGTGCCGGGCTTGCGCGTCCGGGTGACGGACGGCCGCGAGGGCCTCGCGACGCGCCGGGAGGATTCGGCGGACCTGGTGGTGGTCGACGCGTTCGAGCGCGCCACGCTGGCGGGCGGCCTGGCCACGCTCGAGGCGACAACGGCGATCGCGGGCCTCCTGCGCGCCCCGGGCATCTACCTGGCGAACATCACGGACGGCGCGGGCCTCCCGTTCGCCCGCCGCTTCCTGGCGACGCTGCTCGAGGTCTTCCCCCAGGTGATGCTGCTGGCGGACCCGGGAGTGCTCCGCGGCCGCCGCTTCGGCAACCTGGTGCTGGCAGCCTCGGCGAGCGACCTCCCGACGGCGGAGATAGCGCAGAAGACGGCGTCGGCAGCGTTCCCGGCGCGGTGCGTGCACGGCGCAGAGCTGCGGAAACTGGCAGGCAAGGCGGCGCCGATCACGGACGCGGACACCCCACCACCCCCGAGCCCCCCGGACGACGTGCTGGGCTTGTTCTAGGGCCCCAAGCGCCCCAATGTGGCGTTGGGTGCGTTGAACGCACCGAACGCCACATTGGGTGCATCCAACGCAACCAACGCCACATTGGGGCGCAAGAGCGGGCCGCGGCAGCACCGGAGCCGCGGCAAAGCCGGGCCCACACAAGCACGGGAGCCGCGGCAAAGCCGGGCCCACGCAAGCACGGGAGCCGCGGCAAAGCGGAGCCCACACAAGCACGGGAGCTGCGGCAAAGCGGAGCCACGGCAGACCTCCCAGGCCGAACCAGAGGCACCGTGGGGGTCCGGGGGCTCGGCCCCCGGGCAAAAGGACGAAGTGAAGGCCCGGCGAAGGGGCGAAGCCCCGAGAGCCGGAGCCGAAAAGAAGGGGACCCCGCGCACCCGCCAGAGCCTGCTTATCCTTGCTGCCTTCCGGCCCTGGGGAGGTTCACAGGGTGGACGCCGCGCGGGGTCCGCCGCCTAGTGTAGCGGGCCCCGATCAAGCCCCCGCGCCCGCCTGGGCTCGGGCTCGCTTGAACGTGTTGTGGAGCACCGCCAGCAGGGCGTCTCGCACCGACAGTTTCTGCCGGGCGTCGAACGTGATCAGCGGGACGTCGTCGCTCACCGCGAGTGCCCAGCGGACGTCCTCGAGGTTGTGGCCGAGCGAGCCGTCGAACATGTTCACCGCCACCACGAACGGGAGGCCCGCGTTCTCGAAGTAGTCGACCGCCGGGTAGCAGTCGTCCATGCGGCGGGTGTCCACGATGACCAGGGCGCCCAGTGCGCCGTGGACCAGGTCCTGCCACATGAAGCCGAAGCGGTCCTGGCCGGGCGTGCCGAACAGGTACAGCTTGACCTCTTCGTCGATGGTGATGCAGCCGAAGTCGAGTGCCACCGTCGTCGTGGTCTTGGCGGGGACGTGGCCGGTGTTGTCCGCCGACATCGAGGTGATCGCCGCCTCCGTTGTGAGGGGCTTGATCTCGGAGATCGACGACACGGCCGTCGTCTTGCCGACGCCGAAGCCGCCCGCGATGACGATCTTGACCGGGGCCGGCGGCCGGGCGCCCGGTTCAGTGAATGGCTTCGAGTCCACGAATGACCCTTTCGATCATGCCGAGGTCGTGCGAGTTGTGGTTGCCCGGCCGCCGGACGACGACGTAGCCCAGTTCGGCGAGGTCGGCCACCAGGACCCTGGCCACGCCGATGTGCAGGCCGAGCATGGCGGCCACCTCGGCGACCGACATCGTGTTCCGGCAGAGGGACACGATTTCCTGGCGTTCGAACGTGAGCTTCGGGTGCGACGCCGCCCCGAGGCGGGACGTCATGACCTGCGCCTCGATCTCCAGGCTCTGGTCGACCGGCTGCGCCCGCCCCGAGGTCATCAGGTACGGCCGCAGCAGCGAAGGCTCTTCGGTCATCACGACCCCACGGTGTTCTTGAGCTCCTCGATCAGGCCCGGCGTGAGCACTTCGGTGGCGCGGTTGGCGAACATCGCCATCTCGTAGGCGATCGTGCCCAGGCTGGCCTGCTTGTTGGCCAGCACGCCGAGGGAACAGCCGATGCTGATCGTGCAGACGAGCAGGTAGCCGTGCTCGAGCTCGATGATCACCTTGTCCGGCGAGCCGAGCGGGTGGCTTTCGGAGACGCCGTGGGCGAGGCCGAGCATCGCGGAGGAGATCGCGGCGAGGCGGTCGGCGTTGGAGCGCTCGAGCTCCGTCGACATCGCGATCAGCAGGCCGTCGGCCGAGACCGCGATGGCGGCTATCGCGCCCGCGGTGTGCTGCGCGAAGCGGCTCACCAGCCAGTTGAAGTTCTGGGCTTCGACACTGACGCCAGGTGCGGGGATGCTCATTTCCTGCTCTCTTCTCCTCGTTCCATCACACGACCGGCGACCACGCCTTGGGGCGGGCTGTCTGCCGTCATGTCCTCCGCCTTCGCGAGGCCGGCGGAGAACGCGTCGAACGCCGCTCGTTCGGCCGCCGGGTCCCGCTTGGTGCGGTTGACGACGGCGCGGGCGAGCGGCCGCCCCGCGGTCTGCTTGCGCAGGCCCGGGGCGAGCTGGGCACCGGGGACACGGCGCATCAGGCCGTCGCGCGACTGCGCGGCGGCCGTGAACGGGGCGGTGGCCACCGGTGGTGCGTCCACGGGGACGCGGACCGGGAGAGGTGACACGGGTGCGGTCACGACGGTAGGCGGTGCGGGCGGCGGTTCGGCCGTCAGCGCGGTGACTTCCGCGGCCTTCGGAAAGGCCGGGGCCGGCGGTGCGCCGGCTTCGGAGGCTTTGGCGAAGGCGCTCGCGAAGCCGTCCATCGCCGCCTTGGTCGCTTCCGGGTCGTGCCTCGGTTTGGTGTCGGCCGCCGGCGCGGACGTGCCCGGGCTGGGCAGCTGGGCGCCGCGGACCCGGCGGCGCAGGCCGCCACGGGATTCCGGAGCAGCGGCCGCCGCGACCGCCACCGCCGGCTCGGGCGCTTCGGCGGGCGTCGCGTCGGGTTCGGCGTCCGGCCACACCGGTTCCAGTTCGCGGAACCAGCGGAAGCCGTTGCCGTTGCCGAGCAGCGCCGGGATCGCCGGCGCCGGCAGTTCGGCCGGCCGGTCGCCTGCCGGTTCGGGCGCCGGCGGCCGGAAAGCGTCCACATTGGACGAAGGGAGCGGGGTGGCCGGCGCGGCGTGCCGCGGCGACGACGCCATCGGCGGCGCGGCCTGCGCCGGGATCGCGGGCGCCTGCTCGGTCTTCGGCCGCAGTGCGGTGCGGTGGGTGAACAGCGCCGCCGGGATGGTCAGCCGCGCGGTGACACCGCCGGTGGTCGGCGTCGCGAGCAGCTCGACGCCCAGCTGGTGGCGCCGCGCCAGGCGGCCGACCACGAACAGGCCGAGCACGCTGGTCGGCGCGAGCTCCAGGCGTTCGCGCTCGACGAGCCGCAGGTTCTCCTCGGCCAGCTTCTCGGCGGTCATGCCGATGCCGTGGTCGACGATGCTCACCAGGCAGGCACCGTCGGCGAGCATCATGGTGTCGACCTCGACCATCGAGCCCGGGGGCGAGAACGACGTCGCGTTCTCCAGCAGCTCGGCGAACACGAGCACCAGGTCGGCACCGAGCGCCGACGAGAGCAGGATTTCCGCGACGACACCGAGCTTGACGCGCTGGTAGTCCTCGATCTCCGCGAGCGCCGAACGCAGCGCCGTCGACAGCTCGATCGGGCCGGCGATGCGGGTTTCGTCGCGGGTGCCGGACACCACGAGCAGGTTGTCGGCGTTCCGGCGCAGGCGGGTGGAGAGGTGGTCGAGCCGGTACAGGCTGGCCAGCAGCCGGGTGTCCTGCTCGTTGCGCTCGACCTCGTCGATCAGGGCCAGCTGGCGGCCGACGAGGTTCTGCGTGCGCTTCGCGACGTTCGCGAACATCAGGCTGGTGTTGCGCCGGGTGAGCGCCTGGCGTTCGACCAGCTCGGCCGCGGTGGTCTGGACCCGGTTGAACGCGGCGGCCAGCTTGCCCAGCTCGTCTTCGGAGACGACGTCGATGGTGGCCAGCCGCGGGATCTGCTCCTCGGCTTCCTCGGTGTCGGTCACGCGGACGAGCTCGGTGCCGGCGAGGTCGGCGACCGACGTCGCCGCGGTGGTCAGCTGGCGCAGCGGGCCGGCGATCGAGCGGGAGACCGCGACGGCGAGGAACGCGACCAGCAGGAACAGCGCGCCGGCGCCGAGGCCGACCGTCCAGGCCAGCTGCGTCGCGCTGTCGGCACGCGCGGTCGCGGAGTCGGCGATCTCGTTGATCGCCTTCTCCTGCACGAGCTTCCGCTGGCCGGCGTGGGCGTCCGCGGCGGCGAACACGTCCGCGACGTACTGCGTGGTGGCCGCCGCGTCCCGGGGCTTGTCGACCTCGGCGGCGAGTTCGTCGACGCGCCGCCCGGCGTCGCTCTGCTCGATCCGGACGACCTGGGCGGACCGCTCGGCGTCGTCGCCGTCGTCGCCCTGCTTGACGAACCGGTCGATGAAGATCGGCGCCTGCTGGGTCGCGTCGTCGAGGATGGGCCGGCCGGCTTCGGGGGACACCGCGGTCACGATGAGGGCCATCGCGCGCAGCGAGTTCTCCTCGTTCGCCCGCAGCAGCGCGTCCAGCGCCGTCAGCTCGCGCGCGCCCTCGGCGTCACTGGTGAGCTGCGGAACCAGGCGCAGGGAGTCGATCACCGCGTCGATCACGGCGTTGTAGGTACGGGCGACGCTGTCGAGCGCGACGCCGCGGCGGGCGGCGTTCTGCCGGAGCTCGGCCAGCGAGCCGATCCGGGTCAGCGCCGCGGAAAGCTCGTCGGGGGCGTCGTCGCCCAGCGAACCGCGGACGTCGGCGACCGCCCGGTCGACCACCTTCTGCTGCTGGACCATCTGGTCGGGGCTCGCCGACGGCGTCGCCACGAACGCGGCCGTCAGCAGCCGCTCGCGCTGCAGCTGCCACATCAGCCCGCCGAGCTGCTGGGCGTGCCGCGCCACGGCGGCCGACTCCGCCGCCGCACCGGCGCTGTTCGCCTGCGTCAGCACGAACGGCACCGACACCAGCACCACCGCGACCAGCGGGGGCAGGAGCAGCAGGTTCAGCTTGCCGCGAATACCGAGCCGGGCGAGAAATCCCCCGCCGCCGGCCCGTTTCGCGGTCGACCTGCCGTGTCTCATCCCGCCACCTTCCCGTCTTCCGTTCTCACTCGACCGCGGCCACCCGGCTCACGTGGCCGCGGTGCTGCTCCCGGACCAGGTCCTCGATCCGGGCGCGCAGCGCGAGGAACCGCGGTTCGCGCTTCACCGCCAGGTCGCGCTCGGCGGGCAGCGCCACCTCGACGTCGGCCGCGACCCGGCCCGGGTCGGAGGCGAGCACCACCACCCGGCCGCCGAGGAAGACCGCCTCCTCGACGTCGTGGGTGACCATCAGCACCGTGGTGCCGGTGTCGGCCCACACCTGGCGGATCAGCACCTGCATGTCCTCTTTGGTCTGGACGTCCAGCGCGCCGAAGGGTTCGTCCAGCAGCAGGACTTCCGGTTCGCACGCCAGGGCGCGCGCGATCGCGACGCGTTGCTTCTGGCCGCCGGAAAGCTGCTTGGGCAGCGACTTGCGCACGCCGTCGAGGCCGGTTTCGGCGAGGTACCAGTTCACGCGCTCGGCGCGCTCGGCCGGGTCGAGCGAGAGCAGCTCGAGCCCGAACGCGACGTTCTTCTCCACGCTGCGCCACGGGTAGAGCGCGCCGGCCTGGAAGACGAGGCCGCGGTCCGGGCCCGGCCCGGTCACCGGCACGCCGTCGAGCACGATCTCGCCCTCGGTCGGCTTGCTGAGCCCGGCCACCAGCGACAGCAGCGTCGACTTGCCCGAGCCGCTCGCGCCGACGACGCAGACGAACTCGCCGCGCAGCACCTCGAGGTCGACGCCGTCGAGGGCGCGCGTGACCTTGCCGCGGACGGTGTAGTCCTTCGCGACGTTCCGCAGTTCCAGCGTCATGCCGCCCACTTCCCGACCCGCGTGCGCAGCAGGCGCAGCAGGACGTCGATGAGGAGCCCGGCGATCCCGATCACGACGAGCACCGCGAAGATCTTGTCGGTCTGCAGGAACCGCTGCGCGCGGACGATCCGGTAGCCGAGGCCGGCCGAGGAGTTGATCAGCTCGGCGACGACCACGAAGTTCCACGCCGCGGCGGCGTTGACCCGGATCGCGTCGATCATGCCGGGCAGCGAGTGCGGCACGACGATCTTGCGCAGCACTTCGCCGCGGCGCGCGCCGAGCGTGTAGGAGACGTCGATGAGCGAGTCCGGCACGCCGCGGACGACGTCGGCGGTCATCAACGTGTTGAAGAACACCGTCCCGATGAACAGGATGGCGATCTTCGACGGCTCGCCGAGGCCGAGCCAGATGATCAGCAGCGGGATGAACGCGCTCGCCGGCAGGTAGCGCAGCAGCCCGATCAGCGGCTCGAAGAACGCCTGCCCGGCGGTGAAGCTGCCCATCAGGATGCCGAGCGGCACCGAGACGACCACGGCGAGGCCGAAGCCCTCGAGCACGCGCAGGGTGGTCGTCCCGAGGTCGTCGAAGAGCTCGCCGGTGCTCGCCATGTCGGCCCCGGCCTGGAGGACCGCGACCGGGGACGGCAGGAACGTCGAGTCGACGGACCCGCTGACGCTCAGCACGATCCACGCGATCAGCGGGATGGCGAACGACAGCACCGCGAGCGTCCAGCGCGACGCCGCGGAAATGGGGGTGCGCAAGGAGAAAAGGGGCGAAGCGGACGGCTTCAGCCCGGCCCGGCGGGGCAGCGGCGACCAGTTCGGCCGTCCGCCGCCCGCCTGGGCCGCCTCCTGCTGTTCGGCGAGCCGCTGTTCGGCTTCCTGCGCCTCGGCGGCGTGCGCCTCGGCCGGGCTCGCCGGGGTGGTGCGCTGGGTGGGACCGGTCACTGGGGCGCAGCCTTCACGAACTGGTCGACGAACAGGCCGTCGAGCGACGGCCGCTGCTGGGCGAGGCCGGTGCTGACGATGAAGTCGATGATCTTGTTCGCCTGGTAGTCGAGGTGCTGCGGGGTGACACCCGGCGTGAACGCGTCGATGTTCTGCTGCCGCGTGAAGATCGTGGTGCCGGCGTCGTAGGACTTGTAGTCCGCTTCGGACACACCGCCGCGCTTGGCCATGATCTTGATGGCCGCTTCCTTGTTGTTCTTGATCCAGGTCAGCGTCTCGAACCAGGTGTTGACCAGCGCCTGGACGTCCTTCGGGTTGTCCTTGACCAGCTTCTGCGACGTGACGAGGTGGTCCGGGATGGCACCGGGGAACTCGGCCGACGAGGAGATCGCGCGGCTGCCCGGGCGCTCCAGCGCGGTCGAGGTGAACGGCGCGAACGCGGCGACCGCGTCGACCTGGCCGCTCTTGAACGCGGCGGCCGCGGCGTCGGTCGGCAGGTTGACGAGCTGGATGTCCTTTTCGGTCAGGTTCGCCGACTGCAGCGCGAGCAGCAGCAGGTAGTGGTCGACCAGGCCCTGCTCGACGGCGACCTTCTTGCCCTTGAGGTCGGCGATGCTGGTGATGCCGTCCCGCGCGATGATCTTGTCGTTGCCGGTCGAGTTATCGTTTACCAGCACGATCGACAGCTTGGCGCCGCCGGAGACCGACGACAGCGTGTCGTTGAGGGTCTGGCTGTTGGCGTCGATCGCACCGCTGGAGAGCGCGTTGATGCTGTCGGTGTAGTTGTCGAAGTACTTGAGGTCGACGTTGACGCCGTTCTTGGCGAACAGCCCCTGCTCCTGCGCCACCTGCCAGGGGAACCAGCCCGGCCAGGCGCTGAACCCGATGGTGATCTTGCTCCCGCTTCCCGATGCGGAACTGCCGCTGCACCCGGAAAGCGCGGTGACGCCGGCCAGGGTCAGCAAGGTGAGGAGCACCGTCAGCAGACGGGGGCGAGGACGGGAAATCACAACGAAACTCCAGGTTGCGGGGGAAGTGGAGTGGTGCCGTACCAATGGGGGAATCGCGGTGCTCGGGGCTACAGGTGGTGACGACGGGGTGGTCGTTCGGGTGGAGCTGCGCTACCGCGCACGGTCATCGCTGCTCACTTCCGGCCGCACCTGATCGGGTCATCGCGAGAGAACGCGGACAGGAAGCACTTACACCAAGTGAAATACCAGCACTCACCGTACTGGCGCAGCCACCCCTGTCCCTCTCCCGGCGGAGAGCCTAGCGACTAGCACAAGATCCCCACAACGTCCGGGCTTTGCATCCAAACGAGTGACCGCCGCCCGGGTCAGCCTGCGACATCGATGTGTTCGAGGTCGCTTTACCCGTAATTTCGGTCGGCCGACCGGCCAATATTCCGGCGCGCGTGTGCGGGGAGCGCGTGCAAGTGCACGCCCCGAAGTCCCTAGTCGTTACGGCGACAGCGGGCGGTGCCGAGATCATCACCGAGAGCGAGTCGATGGCGCCGAACGGTCGTCCGGAATGAACCGGACACGCTCCGGAAATTCGAACACCTGTCCGAAACCGCCGTTATCGCATCGGGCCGGAACGAGCCGGATGATTCCCAGACTGTTAACACGCTCGAAACAATTCGAGCGGGCCTCTCTAATTTCTGTCAAACGACAGATTTAGTGAGGTCGTAAACGGTCGTGCCGCCGACGGACATCGGCGTGAAGTTCTGCTCGACCCAGGCCTGGATTTCCCCCGCGGTCCCCCGGCCGCCGCCGAAGCCGCCCCGGCCGCCGGCGACGTAGTAGCGGATGTCGCCGTCGGCGACGTACTGCCGGAACCGCGTCAGGGTCGGCGCCGGGTCGCTGCCGCTGAAGCCGCCGATCGCGAGCACCGGCCGTCCGCTGGCCAGCGCCAGGCCCGCCGACTGCATCGCGCCGCTCTGCGCCGCGGCCCACTTCGTCGTCGTGCCCTTCAGCAGGTCGATGACGGCGGTGTCCGGCTCCCCCGCGCCGAAGCCGCGCGGGCCGCCGAAGCCGCGTCCGCTCGCGACGGCCGGCCCGGACGACGGCTGCCCGCCCGAGTGCGCGGTCGCCGCCGTCGCCAGCGTGAAGGCCGTTGTCCCGAGCAGCGCGCCGCAGAGGCCGAGCACGGCGACGACCGGACTGAGCCGCCGGAACCGGTCGGCGCCGAAGAGCAGGCCCACGACGGCGGCGGCCCCGGACACCAGGAGCGCGTACCGGACCCACGGCTGCCAGTCCGGCGTCCGCGCGAGGAGGACGAAGGCCCAGACGGCGGTGACCGCGAGCATGACGGCGAGCACCGCGCGGGCGGTGAAGTTCGCCCTGCCGCGCCAGAGTTCGCGGGCGGAGATCGCCAGGGTGGCGACGATCCCGGGGGCCAGCGCGACCGTGTAGTACGGGTGGATGATGCCGCTCATGTAGCTGAGCACCAGCGCGGTGACCACCAGCCAGCCGCCCCACAGCAGCAGCGCCGCCCGCGTGCGGTCGGTGCGGGGCGCGCGGCGCGTGAACCAGAGACCGGCGACCAGCCCGACGAGCGCCGCGGGCAGCAGCCACGACGCCTCGCCGCCGAACTCGCCGCCGAACAGCCGGGTCAGGCCGGCCTGGCCGCCGAAGCCGCGGCCCCCGGCGGGCAGTTCCATCCCGGCGGGCGGCGTGAACGTCCGGCCGCCGCCACCGCGTCCTTCGCCGAAGATCCGGCCCAGACCGTTGTAGCCGAAGGCCAGCTCCAGCACGGTGTTGTCGGTCGAGCCGCTGATGTAGGGCCGGTCCGCGACCGGCCACAGCGCGACGGCGGCCACCCACCACCCGGCGGAGACGACCACCGCGCCGGCCGCGGCGCACAGCTGGCCGATCCGGCGGCGCAGCGACGTCGGCGCCGCGACGGCGTACACCAGCACGAAGGCGGGCAGCACGAGGAAGGCCTGCAGCATCTTGTCGAGGAAGCCGAAGCCGATCGCGACCCCGGCGAGCACCAGCCACTTCGTGCTCGCGTGCTCCAGCGCCCGCACCACGCAGTAGGCACCGGCGACGAGGAGGAGGACGAGGAAGGCGTCGGGGTTGTCGAACCGGAACATGAGCGCGGCGACCGGCGTCAGGGCGAGCCCGGCCCCGGCCAGCAACCCGGCACCGGGCCCGGAAAGCCGCCGCACGGCGAGGTAGAGCAGGCCGACCGACGCGACGCCGGCGAGCGCGTCCGGCACGAGCAGGCTCCAGCTGGAGAAGCCGAAGAGCCGGCCGGACAGTCCCATGACCCACAGGGAGAACGGCGGTTTGTCGACGGTGACGACGTTGCCCGGATCGAGCGAGCCGAAGAACAGCGCCTTCCAGCTCCACGTGCCGGCCTGCACGGCCATCGCGTAGAAGTCGTTGCCCCAGCCGTTCTTCGCCAGGTCCCACAGGTAGAGCACCCCGGTGCCGAGCAGCAACGCGGCGACGGAAGGGTTGACCCACCGCGGTTTCCGGGCGGGCGCGGGCGGCTGGGGCTGGGCGTGTTCGGGCGCCGACAACGTGGTCGTCATGAAGATCACCGTGTCCGCGGTGCATGTGGTGAACTTGTGGCGAACCTGTGCGCCGGCTGTGCATGCGCCCCAATGTGGCGTTGGTTGCGTCCAACGCACCGAACGCCACATTGGGTGCGTCTGACGCACCCAACGCCACATTGGGGCGCTAGGGCGTCGGCGCCTCGGGGAACGTGATCTCGAACTCCGTCCGCCCCGGCCGGCTCTGCACCCCGACCCGGCCGCCGTGCGCCCCGACCACCGCGGCCACGATCGCCAGCCCCAGGCCCGTGCTCCCCGCCGCGCGCGAGCGGGAATTGTCCCCGCGGGCGAAGCGCTCGAAGATGTTCGGCAGGACTTCCGGCGGGATGCCAGGGCCGTCGTCGGCCACCCGGAGCCGGACAATTCCGTCCGAAGTGGACAGTGTGGTCGTCACCGTGGTGCCCGGCGGCGTGTGCGTGCGCGCGTTGGCCAGCACGTTGATCACCACCTGGTGCAGCTGGCCCGCGTCGCCGAGGACGCCGATCGGCTCGCCGGGGACGTCCATCAGCCACTTGTGGTCCGGGCCCGCGACGTGCGCGTCCGCGACCGCGTCGGCCACCAGGCGGCACAGGTCCACCCACTCGGGCACCACCGGCCTGCCCGAATCGAGCCGGGCGAGCAGCAGCAGGTCCTCGACCAGCGTCGTCATCCGGCGGGACTCGGACTCGACGCGGCTCATCGCGAACGCCACGTCCGGGGGCACCTGCTCGCCGCCGCGGCGGGTCAGCTCGGCGTAGCCGCGGATCGCGGCGAGGGGCGTGCGCAGCTCGTGGCTGGCGTCCGCGACGAACTGGCGGACGCGGTTCTCGCTCGCGTGCCGCGCGGTCAGCGCGTTCGCGACGTGCTGCAGCATCCGGTTCAGCGCCGAACCGACCTTGCCGACCTCGGTGTTCGGGTCGGTGTCGGCTTCGGGGACGCGTTCGGACAGCGCGACCTCGCCGCGGTCCAGCGGCAGCTCGGAGACGCGGGTCGCGGTCGCCGCCAGCCGGTCGAGCGGCTGCATCGTGCGGCGGATCGTCGCCGCGCCGACCGCGCCCGCCACCACGATCCCGGCGAGCGCGACGCCGCCGAGGATGAAGCCGAGCTGCCAGAGCGTCTCGTTGAGGTCCTTCAGCGGCAGGCCGATGACCGTCTTGTCCCCGCGGGGCGACGTCGTCGAGACGACCCGGTACTCGCCGAGGTTGCCGCCGAGGTCGATGCTGTGGGCCCGGCCGTCGGCCGCGAGCCCGAGCAGCGCCTTCACCTGCTCCGCGGTGATCGGCTTGAGCGGCGGCTTCTTGCCCTGCCCGGTGGCCCCGCCGGCGAAGTCCAGGACGCTGGCCCGGACCACCGAGCCGGTCACCGTGACCGCGAGCGTGCCGTCACCCTGGCCGAGTACCCGCAGCGGATCGGGCGGCGGCGTGTCGCCGTACACCCACGGCGGCCGCTCGCCGGGGTGCTTGCCGCGTTCGCTCGCCGCGGCCAGGCGCTTGTCCTGCTGGCCGATGAGGAACTCGCTCAGCGCGAACTCCGTGACGACGCCGACGACCACGCACACCAGGGCGAGCAGCGCGGCGAGCTGGACGATCAGCCGTCGCCGCAGCGACCAGCGCTTGCGGTCAGCCGGCGGGTTTGAGGACATACCCGGCGCCCCGCATGGTGTGGATCATCGGCTCGCGGTCGGCGTCGATCTTCTTGCGCAGGTAGGAGATGTAGAGCTCGACGATGTTGGCCTGGCCGCCGAAGTCGTAGCTCCACACGCGGTCCAGGATCTGCGCCTTCGACAGCACGCGCTTGGGGTTGCGCATGAGGTAGCGCAGCAGCTCGAACTCGGTCGCGGTCAGCGGCACGAGGTCGCCGCCGCGGTGCACCTCGCGGCTGTCCTCGTCGAGGGTGAGGTCGCCGACGACCAGCGTCGACCCGCTCGCGCCGGTGACCCCGCCGGCCCGGCGCAGCAGCGCGCGCAGGCGCAGCGCGACCTCCTCGAGGCTGAACGGCTTGGTGACGTAGTCGTCGCCGCCCGCGGTGAGCCCGGCGATGCGGTCCTCGACCGCGTCCTTCGCCGTGAGGAAGAGGACGGGCAGGTTCGGCGCCTCGGCCCGCATCCGGCGCAGCACCTCGAGACCGTTGAAGTCGGGGAGCATGACGTCGAGGACGACGGCGTCGGGCCGGAAGTCGCGCGCGATCCGGACGGCCTCCGTGCCGTCGCCCGCGCTGCGCACCTCCCAGCCCTCCATCCGCAGGGCCATCGACACGAGCTCGGCCAGCGTCGCCTCGTCGTCGACGACGAGGACCCGCACCGGGCTCCCGTCGGCGCGGCGCAGGTCGGCCTTGCCAGGGCCGGGTGACGTGGCGTTCATAGCGGTCATAGTGCCACCTTCCCGGCCCGGCGTCGGTGTTCGCTGTGCGGCCGCTGTGCATTTGCTGTGAAGGTTCGCGCGTTCGAGGCACAGCGCCCGCTGACGCTCCGCACAGCTCAAACACAGCCGCGGCGGTGAACCTGAGCTGGACCAGTGTGGGCACCACCGGAGGACACGATGACGACCGAGCCGATGCCGAACACCCAGCCCGAGGGCGCCAACTGGGGCGACCCCGCCCCGGCCACCGCGCCGAAGAAGGGCTGGTCCGGCAAGAAGACGGCGATCGCGGCCGGCATCGCCGTGGTGATCGCGGCGGGCGGCGGCGCGGCGATCTGGGCGGGCACCAGCAGCGCGGACAACACGGCACAGGGCCCGGGCGGCTTCGGCGGTCCGGGCGGCGGTCCGGGCGGCGGCCAGTTCCGCGGCCAGGGCGGCTTCGGCGGCGGAATGGCGGCCCTGCGCGACGCCCTCCACGGCGACTTCGTGGTGTCGGACGGCAGCGGCGGCTACACGACCGAGCGCCTGCAGACGGGCGACGTGACGGAGCTGAACGCAACCTCGGTGACGCTGACCAGCAAGGACGGCTACAAGCAGACGTACACCCTCGACGGCTCGACCCAGAAGACGGGCGACGTGAAGCAGGGCGACACGAACGTGACGGTGGTGGCGAAGGTGTCGGGCCAGACGGCAACGGCGACATCCCTGGGCAAGGGCTTCGAGCCGGGCCAGCGCCAGCCGGGCCAGCGCCGCGGCGGCGACTACCCGGGCCGCCCGACGAACTGACCCCAGCGCCCCAATGTGGCGTTGGTTGCGTCCAACGCACCGAACGCCACATTGGGTGCGCTGGACGCACCGAACGCCACATTGGGTGCGTCCAATGCACCGAACGCCACATTGGGTGCGCTGGACGCACCGAACGCCACATTGGGGCGTTCGGCCGCCGTTACCCCCTGACTGGGAACGCCCCGGTGCCGCGCACCCCCCTCCGCCGCATCGGGGCGTTCCCTCCCTTTTCCGCGCCGCCTTAGGGCACAGTGGCGGGTGTGCAGGACGTCCGGGGGTCGCTGAGGCGGCAGTCGCTGCTGGTCGCGCTCGTCTGTGTCGTCTGCGACGCCGCCCTCTTCGTGCTGCGCGGTCCGCTCGGCGAGGCCGGGTGGCGGGCCTGGGTGATCCTGCTCGGCGGGGTCGCCGTCAACGCCGCGCTCGCCGGCGCCGCGCGGTACTCCGGGTGGGTCGCGCTCGCCCACGCCGTGCTGTTCGCCGGTGCCCCGCTCCTGCTCTGCACCTGCCAGGGGTACATCACCGGCAACAACGCCGGCATCCTCATCGCCGGCTACCGGGCCGGGGCGTGGCTGCGGACGAAACCCGCCGTGCTCACGCTCGGCGCCCTGCTCGCCGGCGTCACCCTCGGCTGTCTCGAAGGCGGCGGCCGGACCGCGAACGACTGGCGGCTCATCGCCATCAACGTCGGCGTCTCCGCGCTGCTGCCGTGGCTCGTCGGCCGGTACACCACCGCCCGGCGCGCCTACATCGCCGACCTCGAGCGCGAAGCCGACGAGCGCCGTCAGCACGAAGAAGAAGCCGTCCGGCGGGCCGTCCTCGAGGAACGCACGACGATCGCGCGCGACCTCCACGACGTCATCTCCCACCACGTCAGCGCCATCGGCGTGCACGCCGGCGCCGCCCGGCTCGGCCTCCCGGACGGTGCCGAACCGGCGCGGAAGTCGCTCGGCGCCGTCGAGTCGGCGAGCCGCTCGGCAATGGCCGACCTGCGCCGGCTGCTCGACCTGCTGCACGCCGAAACCCAGGCCGAACAGCCCGGCCTCGACAACCTCGACGAGCTGGTCGAGACCGTCCGCGCGGCCGGCCTGCCGACCCGGCTGACCCTGCGCGGCGAGTCCCGCGAACTGCCGGGCTCGCTCGACATCGCGCTCTACCGGATCGCCCAGGAAGCCCTCACCAACGCCCTGCGCCACGGCCAGGGCCCGGTCGAGGTCGAGCTGCACCACGGCCGCACCGAGGTCGTGCTCACGGTGACCAACGGCCTGCGTGCCGGCCGCACCCCGCAGAAGGAGCACGTCCACCGCGGCCTGGCCGGCATCCGGCAGCGCGTCACCCTGTTCGGCGGCCAGGTCTCCTACGGCGAGACCGGCGAACTCTGGCAGCTGCGCACGACCTTCCCGGTGGAGAGCACATGATCCGCGTCCTGCTGGCCGACGACCACGCGATGTTCCGTTCCGGGATGCGCGCGCTGCTCGACACCCAGCCCGACTTCACCTGCGTCGGCGAGGCGTCCGACGGCCGCGAAGCCGTCGCCGAGACCGCCCGCCTGCGCCCGGACGTCGCCGTCCTCGACGTCCGGATGCCGCGGCTCGACGGTCTCGCCGCGACCGAGGCGATCCTGGCCGCGCCGGGCAACGACACCCGCGTCATCGTGCTCACGACCTACGACGCCGACGAGTACGTCTACCGCGCGCTGCGCGCCGGGGCGAGCGGGTTCCTGCTGAAGAGCCTGGCGCCGGAGGAGCTGGTCGCGGCGATGCGGGTGGCCGCGCGCGGGGACGCCCTGATCGACCCCTCGGTGACGCGGCGGCTGGTGGCGAAGTTCGCGGCGGTCCTCGAACCGGCGGCCGCCGAACCCCCGGAGCTGGCCCGGCTGACCTCCCGCGAACGCGAGGTGCTGCTGCTGCTCGCCAACGCCTGCAGCAACGCCGAGATCGCGCGCCGGCTGCACGTCGGCGAGGAGACCGTCAAGACGCACGTGTCCCGGGTGCTGAGCAAGCTCGGGCTGCCGGACCGCGTGCACGCCGTCGTCTACGCCTACCGCCACAAGCTCGTGCCGGACGAGCGGCCCGCCTAAGCTGGGCGGATGAGGCGGTGGATCACCCTCGCGGTCGGGGTCGTGCTCGTGCTCGTCGGCGCCGTCTGGGTGCTGCAGGGCATCGGTGTCATCACCGGCAGCTTCATGACCGGGCAGAAGCTGTGGTTCCTCATCGGGCTGGTCGCGTTCCTGGCCGGCGTGGTGCTGGTCGCGGCCAACCTCACCCGGCGGAAACCTACGCGCAAACCTACTTCGTGAAGATCTCGAAGATCGGGTAGCCCGGGGCGATCTCGCGCAGCTTTTCGTCCGAGGCCTTGGCGTCGACGCCGTCGAAGAACACGCCGACCTCGAACTTCCAGCGCTTGAGGTAGGCACGGAGGATGCCCGGCTTCTCGTCGTGGGCCAGCTCGCGGAAGGTGAACGTCTCGACGCGGCGCCCGACCCGCAGCGTGCCCTGGCCGGCCGCGCGCAGGTTGCGCACCCACTGCGTCTCGCCGCGCGGGGCGACGAGGTACCGGACGCCGTCGACGGTCAGCAGGTTGACCGGCACCGAGCGCGGCTCGCCGCTCTTGCGGCCCACGACGGTCAGCACCCGGCTCCCCCAGACGCTCACGCCCAGCTTCGTCAGCTTCGCGACCACCTCGTTGAAGACGCTGGTCGACTTGCCGGGCTTGATGTAGCGGGTGTCCGTCATGGTGTCCTCCGAAGTTCAGGGAGAGCAGTGCTCTCGGTTAAGAGCAGTGAACACGAGAGCGCCGCACTCTGTCAAGAGCAGTGCTCTCAGTTTTGTGCACCGCTCTCGTCATGGCACACTGCTCACCATGACCGCGACCCGCTCCGCACGCGAACGTGCCCGCGCCGAACTGACCCAGGAGATCAAGGACGAGGCCCGCCGCCAGCTCGCCGAAGTCGGCGCGCAGGGGCTTTCGCTGCGCGCGGTGGCCCGCGAGCTGGGCATGGTGTCGTCCGCGATCTACCGCTACTTCCCGAGCCGCGACCGGCTGCTGACCGACCTGATCGTCGACGCCTACAACGCGATCGGCGAAGCGGCCGAGAAGGCGGACCCGGGCACCGGCGACCCCCGCGACCGGTGGCTGGCGATCTGGCAGGGCACCCGCGACTGGGCCCGCGCCCACCCCCACGAGTACGCGCTGATCTACGGCTCCCCGATCCCCGGGTACGCGGCGCCGCAGGACACCGTCGTCCCGGCCTCCCGCGTCGCGCTCGCCCTGGTCAAGGTGCTCACGAACACCAAGGTGCAAACCGAGGACGAGGTCGCGCCCGAGCTGCGCGCCCAAGCCGAGACGCTCACGAAGATGCTCGGGATCGCCGCCGGCCCCGAAACCGTGGCCCGGCTGATCATGGCGTGGACCCAGCTGTTCGGCGCGATCAGCTTCGACCTGTTCGGCCAGTACGTCGGCAGCGTCGACCCGGCCGACGCGTTCTTCGCCCACTCGGCGAAGCGGATGGCGGAGTTCGTCGGGCTCTAGGCTGGGGCGAGAGTCCAACGGCGGAAGGCGGCACGACGTGACGGGGTGGGCCGGGAAGGTCGGCAGGATCCGGGTGGTCGGCACCGGGGTGATGGGCCGCGGGATCGTCCAGCTGGCCGCGACCGCGGGGGTGACCGTCGAGCTGGCCGACGTCCGGCGCGAGGCCGTCGCCGAGGCGATCGAGTACGTCGGCGCGATGATCGACAAGGTCGCCGCCAAGGGCAAGCTGGGTGAAGACGCCCAGGCGGTGAAGGACAGGCTGGTCGCCGTCGACGCCCCCGACTCGCCCGCGGACGGCGTCGACCTCGTGGTCGAAGCCGTCCGGGAGGACCTCGAGACGAAGCGGGCCCTGTTCGCGTCCCTCGAGCGCGTCTGTCCACAGGAGACGATCTTCGCGACGAACACGAGCTCGCTGTCGGTCACCGAGATCGCCGCCGGGCTGGCCGACCCCGGCCGGCTCGTCGGCCTGCACTTCTTCAACCCGGTGCCGCTGATGCGGCTGGTCGAGGTCGTGCCCGGCGCCCGCACCCGCGACTGGCTGCCCGGCCAGGCGCTCGAGCTGGTCAGGAGCTGGGGCCACGAGCCGGTGCTCGCGAAGGACGCGCCCGGTTTCCTGGTCAACCACGCCGGCCGCGGCCTGAACACCGAGGCGCTGCAGATCCTCGCCGAGGCGCTGGCCGAGCCCGCCGACGTCGACCGCATCGCCCGTGACGTCCTCGGCCTGAAGCTCGGCCCGTTCGAGCTGCTCGACCTCACCGGCCTCGACGTCTCGCACGCCGTCCTGGAAAGCATCTGGAGCGGCTTCCACGGCGACCCGCGGCTGCGGCCGTCGTGGCTGACCCGGCCGCGCGTGGCCGCCGGGTTGTTCGGGCGGAAGAACGGCGAAGGCTTCTACGCCTACACCGACGGCAAGCAGCAGGTCGCCGGCGAACCCGCCGCGCCGCCGAAACCGTCCGCCCCGGTGTTCACCGCCGACGAGCACCTCGCCCGTGCGCTGTCGTCGGCGGGCGTCCACGTGGTTTCCGACGCCTACCCGGACGCGATCCTGCTCGTCCCGCTCTACGGCGAGTCCACAGTAGACGCCGGAACGCGCGCCGGGCTGCCGCTCGACCGCGTCGCCGGCGTCGATCCGCTGGGCGGTTACGAACGGCGGCTGACGATGTCGGTGCACCCCGGCCTCGACCCGGCGGCGGGCCGCGCCGCCTGGGGCGCGCTGGCCGCGACCGGCCACCCCGTGACGGTGGTCCGCGACGGGCCCGCCCCGATCGCGCAGCGGCTGCTGGCGTCGATCGTCAACACGGCCTGCTTCATCGCGGGCCAGCACCTGGCCACGCCGTCGGACATCGACACGGCCGTCCGCCTCGGCCTCGGCTACCCGCGTGGCCCGCTGGCCTGGGGCGACCTCGTCGGCGGCGACGTGGTGCTGCGCATCCTGCACGGTCTCGGCGCGGCCACCGGCGACCCGCGCTACCGGCCGAGCCCGTGGCTCACCGAGCGCGTCGCGCTCGGCCTGCCGCTGACGTCCGCCGGCACAACACCGGCGGACCTGCTTCCGTCCTGAGTGGACTGAGCGGGCTCACCGGACGACCTGGACTTCGTCGCCCTTCTCGAGGGTGGTGAAGAACTTCAGCGACGCCGCGCTCGAGAGGTGCACGCAGCCGGCCGAGTACCGGCTGAGGCTGCCCTCGTGGAACGCGATGCCGCCGGGGGCGAAGAACACCGAGTTCGGCATCTTCGCGTTGTCGAACTCCTTCGACAGGTGCATCTTTTCCTTGTACTCGACCCGCCACTTGCCCACCGGTGTCGGGTCGCTCTTCTTGCCGGGCAACATCTTCACCGGGCCGTACACGATCTTGCCCTCGTCGAGCAGCCAGGCCTGCTTGCCGGAAAGGGAAACACACGCCTTCGCCGTGATCGTGCACGGCACCCCGGCCGCCATGACCGGCTTCGCCTTCACCGGTGCAGGGGCGGGCGTGGCCGCGGACGTCGTCGAGGCGGGCGCCGACGGCGTTTCCGCCGCCAGCTTGACGTCCGCGGTCCCGCCCGCCGAGCAGGCCGTCAGCGCGGCCGCGGCGGCCAAAGTGGACAGAGCAGCCAGAACGCGCCGCACGCGCATGTGGTCCCCCAGAAGTTCGTCATTCCTGCTTTCTGCCACCCAAGACGTGCGGCGACCGGGAGAGGTTGAGCGTGCGGGGAAAATGGTTACCAGCGATAGTCGCGGGCCCCGGCGGACGTGTAGATGATGTACCCGCCCTCGAAGTCGCTGCGGTACCCACCGCTGATCGCGTACTCGTCCGACTTCGGGTAGCCCAGGTAGGACTGTTCCCACCCGAGTGCCGCCCAGCGCTTCCGGATCTCGCCCTTCACCACGCGGGCACCGGTCGTCGGCGTGAAGTAGATCGAGCTGCCGAGGCTGAAGTGGTTGTAGCGGCCGCGGCCGCCCGTCACGCCGAGCTCGTCGGTCGTCGGGTAGCCCAGACCGCGTTCGTAGCCCCACGCCGCCCACTTCTTGCGGATCTCGCCGTAGACGGTGTGCGCGCCGGTCGCGGTCGTGTAGTAGATCGAGCCGACGTTGCCGTCCTTGATGAAGTGGTTGTAGCGACCGACACCGTCGTTGACCCCGAGTTCGTCCGTCGTCGGATAGCCGAGACCGGCCTCGTAACCCGTGGCCGCCCACTTCTTCCGGATCTCCCCGTAGATCGTGTGCGCACCCGTCGCGGTCGTGTAGTAGATCGACCCGACGTTGCCACCCTTGATGAAATGGTTGTAGCGACCGACACCGTCGTTGACCCCCAGCTCATCCGTCGTCGGATAACCCAGGCCGGTCTCGTAGCCCGTCGCCGCCCACTTCTTCCGGATCTCCCCGTAGATCGTGTGCGCACCCGTCGCGGTCGTGTAGTAGATCGACCCGACGTTGCCACCCTTGATGAAATGGTTGTAGCGACCGACACCGTCGAACACACCGAGTTCGTCGGTCGTCGGGTAACCGAGACCGTTCTGGTAACCCGTGGCCGCCCACTTCTTCCGGATCTCGCCGTAGATCGTGTGCGCACCCGTCGCCGGGGTGAAGTAGATCGAACCCACGTTGCCGTTGGCGATGAAGTCGCTGTACTGGCCCACGCCGTCCGCGGTCGGCGCCGTGTCCGACGTCGGTGGCCCGAGCACGCTGTGCCCGCCGACGGCGACGTACTTCTCCAGCACCTGGCCGGTGACGTACCGGGTGCCGGTCGCGGCGCTCCAGTACAGCCGGCCGTTCGCGTAGACCCGGTAGTGGACCGGGCCGTCGGTGACCTCGGCCGCCGACGGCGCCCCGAGCATCGCCCGCAACGCCGGGTCGGCGTCGTAGCGCTGGTCGATCGGGGTCGCGTAGTTCGCCGTCAGCGTCAGGTCGGTCGTGCCGACGGTGACGAACCTCGGGTTTTCCGCAGGACCGTCCTGCCAGCCGGAGAACGTCGAGACGCCGTCGATGGCCAGCTGTGCGGCTTCGACGTCGAAGGTGGCGCCTTCGGTGACCATCGCCGTGCTGGCCCCGCCCGCCACCGAGATGCTCAGCGCCGCCGGCTGCGTGGCGCGCAGGGTGATCCGGTGCTGCCGCGGCATCGCCGTGTACGTCTTGGACGTGCTGACACCCGCGCTGTCGGTCACCGTCGCGGTGAACTCCATCCGGGAGGCCGGGTGCTCGGTGAACGGCTGCGAGAAGCTCGAGCCGGTCCCGCCGATCCCCGGGTGCGCGTGGCACGTCGCTTCGCTCGGGCAGTGCCGCACCGCCGTGGTCCAGGTGATCGGCAGCGCGCCGTCCTCGGCGTCGGTCGCGGTGGCACTCACGGTGACCGGCTCGGTGACCGCGAACGTGGTGGCCCCGGGCGAGGTCAGGGTGAGCTCCGGGGTGTGGTTGCCGGGCGCGACCGGGACGGTGACCTCGCCGGTGAGCCCGAGCGGGTCGCGGACCACCAGTTTCGCGGTGAACGACTCGGTGCCCGCCGCGTAGGTGTGCGTCACCTTCGGGCCCGCGTCGGCCGCGGTTGTCCCGTCGCCGAAGGTCCAGTCGTACTTCAGCGCGTCGTTGTCGTAGTCGACGGAAGCCGAGCCGTCGAACGACACCGTGCGGGTGTCCGGGTTCGTGGTCGTCGCGGCCTTGGCCACCGGCGCCGTGTTGCCCGCCGAGTAGCTCAGGCGGCGCAGCGCACCGGACAGGATGTCGGCGTAGACGATGTCGCCGTTGGGCGCCGCCCCGAACTTCGCCGGGCCGCCGATGCCGGTGAAGACCGGCGGGTTCTCCGGCGCCTGCGTGAGCCGGCCCTGGTCGTCGTACCGCAGCGTCCAGATCTTGTTGGCCACGTAGTCGCCGAAGAAGTACGAGCCGCGGTAGGCCTCGGGATAGCTGGATCCGTTGTAGACGATCCCGCCGGTGATGCTGTTGCCCGTCATGACGCCGTCGCCGTGCGGCAGCTCGAACAGCGGCGGCTGGTTCGGCACGCCGGCGCACCCCGCGAGGCCGCTGTAGCCCGGCGTCGGGTGGTTGCCCTCCCAGCACGGCCAGCCCTGGTTGGCGCCGCGCTGGACGACGTCGATCTCTTCCCAGCTGTTCCAGCCGACGTCGCCGACGACCGGCAGGCCGAGGGTCGGGTCGATGCTGAAGCGGAACGGGTTGCGGAACCCGCGCGCGAACACCTTGCTCGCGGTCGAGCCCGGGTTGGCCGCGTCGTAGTACGGGTTCCCCGGCACGCCGGCGCCGTCGGCAGTCAGGTGGAGGATCTTGCCGTAGGGCTGGTTGACGTCCTGGGCGCGCAGCGCGACCGGGTCCATCTGCCGGAAGTCGCTGTCGTCGCCGACGGACAGCCACAGCGTCCCGTCCGCGGCGGCGATGACGGTGTCGATGCTGTGGACGTTGAACCGGCCCGGCGCCTCGAAGATCGTCCGCTCGCCGGTGAGACCGGCCGGCGCGCCCGCCGCGTCCACGGTCACGGTGAACCGCGCCAGCCGCATGACGAAGCCGTTCGTGGTGGTGATCGCCCGGGTGAGGTAGATGGCGCGCGACGTCGCGTAGTCCGGCGCCACGGCCAGCCCGACGAGGCCGAGGTCCTCGTTGGTGCGGACCGGCAGCGTCGCGATCGTCCGGCCGGTCCCGGTGACCGGGAGCCAGCGGACGCGGCCGTCCTTGCCGGTGACCAGGACGGAGTTGTCCGGCAGGTAGGCGAAGTCCGTGAACTGGTACTGCCCGAGGCCGGAGTCGATGTCCCGGAGCACGAACCCGGCCGGCAGCGTCGCCGCCGCGGCCACCCCCGGCGCCACGGCGGGCAGCAACACCCCGATCAAGGCCGCAACCAGCAGCAAACGCAACTTCCGCACAACCATGTGAGCCCCCTTCTCGGCGATCCTTTATCGCCGGAGAAGGGGGCCCGGTTGCACCAAATCGGATTACTTCACCCGAACGTGACCTACGCCGCGTGACGGGCCGTAGCGACTTACGGGACGACCTGCACGACGTCGCCGATGTGCAGCGTGTTGAAGAACTTCAGGGACGCGCTCGGCGACAGGTGGATGCAGCCGTGCGAGTACACCGAGAGGCTGCCCGTGTGGAAGGCGTCACCCGGGTAGAAGAAGACCGAGTTCGGCATCTCCGCGTTGTCGAACTGCTTCGACAGGTGCATCTTCTCCTTCGAGAGCACGCGGAACTTGCCGGTCGGGGTCTCGTAGCCCTTGCGGCCCGGCAGCATCGGCACGGGCCCGTAGATGACCTTGCCGCCCTGGAGCAGCCACGCCTTGTGCGCGGAGATGTCGACGCAGGCGGCCGTGCCCGGGGCCGCGGCCGCCGCGGCGCACGGGACGCTGGGGTCCGGTGCGGGCTTCGGCGCCGGCTTCGGGGTCGGCTTGGGCTTCGGCTTGGCCGAGGTGCTGGTCGGCGCCGGCTTCGTGGACTCCGGGGTGGGCGTCGGCGTGGCGCTCGTCGACGGGGTGGCGCTCGTCGGGGTGGTGCTGGAGGTCGTCGGCGTCCCGCCGCCGGTGCCCGCCGCGGCGACGGCCCCGCCGCCCGCGTTCGAGACGCCGGCCGAGCCCCCGCCGGAGCAGGCGGTCAGGACGAACGCGGTGGCCAACGCGGCCGCTCCCGCCAGAAGCCTCTTCACGGTCCGGTACCCCCAGCTGTCTCGATCATCGCGTTTGGACACCGGTAAAGACGGTGTTCACCCGGTCGAGGTTCGTCCATGAAGGTCACGATTTGGGTAGCCACCTCTCAACCCGGGGGTGGAGGCCGTTTTCCACCCGGAACCGGCCCTCAGGCCGACGAATCCGCGCCGCCGTTCGCCGACGCTGGGGACGACCTTCGAACCCCGGGAGCCACGGAATGCCCAGTGTCCTGCTCTACGCGGCCATCGCCGCCCTCGTCCTGTACAAGCTCGTCTACCAGCAAGTCCGTGGCACGCTGCTCACCCTGCGGACGCTGGTGGTGGTGCCGCTGCTGCTCACGGCGGTGGGCGGGTACCTGACGCTGAAAGCGCTGCCCGGCGCGACCGCGGCCGAACTGGGCCTGCTCGCCGCCGACCTGGTCGTGCTCGCCGGGATCGGCGTGCTGCGCAGCACCACGACGACGCTCACCGAGCGCGACGGCACGACGTTCCAGCAGGGCTCGGCGGTCACGATCGGGCTCTGGGTGCTGACCGCGGCCGTGCGGATCGGCGTGGCCGCGCTCGGGGCAGGCGGGTCGCTGACCTCGACGTCGATCGCGCTCACCATCGGCGTGAGCATCGCGGCGCAGAACGCGACGACCTACCTGCGCATCCGGCGCCACGGCCTGCCGCTCGCCGACCGGCGGCCGGCGCTCAGCCGCTGACCCGGCCCAGCATCCGCGCGTACATCCGCCCCGGGCTGGGCACCGACGGCGGCACCAGGAACCCCGGCAGCGGCGGCAGCCCGCCGACGAACGCGCCGAGCCGCTCGTACAGCGCGGCCGCGCCGGACGGCCGGGCTTCCGGGTCCTTCGCCAGCACCTCGGCGAGCAGGGCGTTCAACGGTTTCGGCACGCCCGGCACCGGCGGCGGCAGTTCCTTGACCTGCCGCTCGAACACCGCGTACGCCGTGGGCCCGTCGAAGAGCCGCCGGCCGGTGAGCATCTCGTGCAGCACGCACCCCAGCGCGTAGAGGTCGCTGCGCGGCTCCGCGCCACCCCGCTGGATCTGCTCGGGCGCCATGTACGACGGCGTCCCCAGCAGCTGCCCGGCCCGCGTGAACTGCGCCGCGTCGGCTTCGCGGAGCACGGCCAGGCCGAAGTCCATCACCTTCACGCCGCCGTCGGGCCCGAGCATCAGGTTGGACGGCTTGAGGTCGCGGTGGCAGACCGCGAGCGCGTGGGCGGCGGTCAGCACCGCGCACGCCTGCGCCGCGATCGCCGCGGCCCACGGCACCGGCAGCGGCCCGTGTTCGGCGAGCAGGTCGGCCACCGTCACGCCGTCGACGAACTGCATGACCTGGAACAACCGGTCGTCATGGGTGCCGTAGTCGTACAGCGTCGGCACGCCGGGGTGGTCGAGCGTCGCCAGGATGCGGGCTTCGCGGGCGAAGCGGGCTTCGAGCTCTTCGTCGCGGCCCGGCAGCCTGAGCAGCTTGATCGCCACGCGGCGGCCCAGCCTGCGGTCGAACCCGCCGTGCACCGCGCCCATCCCGCCGCGGCCGAGCGGCAGCTCGTCGAGCTCGTAGCGGTCGGCGATCAGCATCCGTTTCCCTATCGGCCCGGCCTGAGCCGTCCTTCGACAAGTCCTGCGAAGCCTAGCCGGACCAGCTCACGCCCCGTTTCGGCCGCCTCGCGCAGCACGGCGTCGAACTCGGCGAGGTTCCGGAACACCCGGCCGTACTCGCGCTGGACACCGATCGGGACCCGCGGGATCCGCACGCGCCTGCCGTCGATCCGCGTGGACGCCGACGCGGCGGGCAGGTCGGCCGCGCGCAGGCAGCCGGCCAGGAAGTCCGCGTCCAGCCGCTCGGCGTCGAGGCGGTACACGGTCAGGCCGGCCCCCACCGGCTCCGGCGGTCCACTGTGGACGTACGCGATGCCGGTCACCGACGCGACGACGTCACCCCGCTGCGCCACCGGCGGTTCGGCGTCCGTGCGGGCCATGTGCCTGACCTCGACCACCCCGGCCTTGACCAGCTCGCCGATCGTGGTGAACGCCGGCTCGGCGTCCGCCGCCTCGAGCGGCGGCAGCTGCGGCGCCAGTTCGGCGAACCGCGCCCGCACGGCCTCGAACGCCTGCCCGGGATCCTCGTCCCTGGCGCGGCGGCGGGCCGGCGTGAGGTCGACGTCGTCGTCGAGCAGGTCGATGATCCGGACGCCGGATTCGGGGTGCGCGCGGAACTCCCGCCACATTTCGTCCACTGTGGACAACACGTCGCCCGCTTCACCGAGCAGCACGGTGGACGGCGCGCGCTCGCCGGGAGCGGGCCGCCGCAGCAGCCAGAGGTCGGGACCCGCCGGCGCCAGCGTGACGACCGCGCGGACCGCGCCCGCGCGCAGCAGGTTGCCCCGGATGCGCTTGCCGCTGCGGCGGCCGGCCGCCGCGCCCGGCATCAGGATCGCCACCGTGCCACCGGGTTCGACGTGCGCGAGGCAGTGCTGCACCCAGGCGAGCTCGGGCTCGCCGCGCGGGGGCAGGCCGTACTCCCAGCGCTCGTCGCCGACCAGCTCGTCGTGCCCCCAGGCGCGTTCGTTGAACGGCGGATCGCACAACACCGCTTCGGCGGTCCGGCCGGCGAAGGCGTCTTCGCGCAGCGCGTCGACCGCGTAGACCTCGGCCTCGATGCCCCGCAGCTTCAGCCGCAGCGCGGCGATCGACGCCGTCATCGGGTCGCTGTCCTGGCCCAGCACGGTTTTCGCGCCGCTCGCCAGCGCGAGGGCGCCGAAGCCGCACGCGGGGTCGAGGATCGTCGACACCGGGCCGGTGAGCCGGGCCATCAGCTCGGCGATCGGCTCCGGCGTCGCCGAAAGCCGCCGGGAGTGGGCCTCGAAGTACCTGCGGCACAACAGTTCGAACGCCTCGACCGGGCCGGACTGGTGCGTCATCTCGCTGAGCAGGGTGAGCAGCTCCGGGTCGTCGAGCTTGCTGTCGAAGGTGTCGAAGACCCCGGCCTGGAAGGCGAAGAAGACGCCCGCGCGGCTGACGCGCTCGGGGAGGTCGAGGTCGTCGCCGAGGGCGCGCAGGCGCTGCCACGCGCGTTCGCCGGCGCTCAGCTCGAACTTCTTGCCGCGGGCGCGGAACCAGCCGGCGACGGCGGAAAGGCCGAACAACGGGCTCGACGCCGTGCCGCCGACCGGCTGCGGGAAGTCCGGGTAGCGGCGGCGCCAGTTGCTGACCGCGGCCCGGCCGACCCCGGCGAGCCGCGCGATGTCGGCCGCGCTGACCGTGGCGTCGTCGTCCATGGCGAGGACTCTATCGGAGGATGCTCCATTCAGCCGAGACGCTTGTGAACTCAGTCAACCAATGCTTTCATGGGAGGCATGACACACGATCGGTACGTCCTGCGGTACGCCGCAGGGTCGGACGTCGGCAAGCGTCGCCGGGTCAACGAGGACGCGGTGTACGCGAGTTCCCGGCTCCTCGCCGTCGCCGACGGCATCGGCGGCCAGCCGCACGGCGAAGTCGCCAGCGCGACGGCGGTCGACGTGCTGCGCGAGCTCGAGGTCGACCTGCGCCGGCTCGACCT
This sequence comes from Amycolatopsis tolypomycina, assembly GCF_900105945.1. NCBI lineage: Bacteria > Bacillati > Actinomycetota > Actinomycetes > Pseudonocardiales > Pseudonocardiaceae > Amycolatopsis > Amycolatopsis tolypomycina. The sequence goes on from NZ_FNSO01000004.1 coordinate 8,077,479, forward strand.
GACGAACGTGGACCTGGTGGCCACCCTGGCCGGCGTGGTCAAGTCGATCGACGCGCGGCTGCACGAAGTGGCTTCGCAGGAACCGACGACCGAAGGCATGGGCACCACGCTGACGGCCCTGCTCTTCGACGGAACCGAGTTCGCGGCGGCCCACATCGGCGACTCCCGCGGATACCTCCTGCGCGACGGCGGCCTGCGCCGGCTGACCCGCGACCACACCCTCGTACAGGCCCTGGTCGAAGACGGCCGCGTCGCCGCGGAGGACGCCGAGTCCCACCCCCGCCGATCACTGCTGATGAAGGCCCTGCAGACGGCAGGCTCCGGCGACCCGGACATCTGGACGTTCAAGGCCAAGCCCGGCGACCGCTACCTGCTCTGCTCGGACGGCCTCAGCGGCCCGGTCCCCGAGGCGAAGCTGCGCGACGTCCTGGACACCGGCGCGGAGCCGGCCGAGGTGATCCCGGAGCTGATCCGCCTGGCCAACGAAGCCGGTGGCCCGGACAACATCACCTGCGTGGTCGCCGACGTCACGGCCTGACCCACCTTCACGGGCGCGGGAGACCATCCGGTATCGTCTCCTGCGGAGGATTGGCCGAGCGGCCTAAGGCGCACGCTTGGAAAGCGTGTTGGGTTCACGCCCTCGCAGGTTCGAATCCTGTATCCTCCGCCGCAGTAACCAGGCAGAACGCCGGGTGCCCCGACTTCGGGACACCCGGCGTTTTCCATTTCACCCCGGCTTCTCGCCGAGATGAGCATCGCCCTCCTCCCCGGTAAACTGGGTAGCCCGAAAGGAGGAGCGGCAGGGCGAGGGGGCTACTCGTGCAGGACCATCCCGACCACCTGGACCCGAATCCCGGTGCGGCGCTGAGCTCGATCGCGCGGACGCTGCAGGCGGAACCCGATGTCGACTCCACCCTGGCCGCCATCGTCAAGGCCGCGGTCGACCACGTCGACGGCGCCGAGCAGGCCGGGATCTCGCTCGTCGAACGCGGGCGTGCCATCCGGACCGTCGCCCCGACCGACGACGCCGTCACCGCGATCGACGAAGTCCAGTACCGCACCGGCCAAAGCCCCTGCCTCGACGCCATCGCCGAGCACCAGGTCTTCAGCACCGGCGACCTCGCCGCCGAGGACCGCTGGCCGGCGTTCGCCCGCGCGGCCGCGGGGTTCGGCGTGCGCTCGATGCTGTCCTACCGGCTGTTCGTCACCGAGAACACGCTCGGCGCCCTGAACCTCTACTCGCGAACCCGCGACGCCTTCAGCAGGCAGACACAGGAGGACGGCAGGCTGTTCGCCACGCACGCGGCGATCGCGCTGGTCGGCGCCCAGACCGAGGCGCAGCTGACCGCCGCGATCGAATCGCGCGACGTCATCGGCATGGCCAAGGGCATCCTGATGCAACGCCACGACGTCGACGCCGTCGCGGCGTTCCGGATGCTCGTCGAGAGCTCGCAGCACTCCAACATGAAGCTGCACCAGGTCGCCGCGTGGCTCGTCGACCACCGCCAGGACCTCTGAGCGGCCCACCGTAGGTATGTCCGGGACACGGTTGCGCGGCACTTTCGGCGCAGTCGAACGTGAAATGCCTTCGGGGCTGCGGAATTCTGTGCCTGTACTCGGAGTTACGAACAGGGCTGACCGAAGGCGGTTACTCCGGTCGCGCTAGTCTCACCACCACCTCGCCCGCCCCCGTCGAGAAAGGCCAGCAGTGGCACGAAAACCGCTCTGACCTGGGGTAGCGCTGGCCAGCGACTTCAGTGTGCGGTACTGGTGCCGGGACGACCCCCGCACAGACCGTGATCGGCCCGGCCCCGGACGTTACACGTCCGGGGCCTTGCTGATTCCGGACCCGCGATCACTCGGCAAAGTCTGATGATCACGCTGAGTTGCTGGATCTGTTTCAATGGAATCCGTCCCCGTACGACACCCAGATTTCGAGGAGTAGAGGCCCGATGGCCGGAGTCGAAGAGATCCGCGCTGGCATCGCGCTCGCCAACGAGAAGGCGTCCGCGAGCATCGCCGCCCTGCAACAGGCAGCGCAGTCTCTCGAAGAAGCCCAGCAGTCGCTCGCACAGGCGACGCAGGGGAGCAGCCAGCACGAAGTGAGCCAGGCGCACGGACTCCTGGCGGAGGCCCTGCAAGGCATCAACGGCCTGCAGAGCACCGTCCAGGCAAGCATTTCCTCCGCCGACTCCTACTCGGCGCGTCTCTAGCCGGATGACGCTCGCCGAACTCCACCAGCTGCTCACCGCTGCCGTGACCGGGCTCGCTGACGCGCGCGCCCACTCCGAACGGGCCACAAGCCTGCTCGGAGAAGCCCGGCAAGCTCTCGTGGACGCCCAGGCCAAGGCCGATCCCTGGCTTCCTTTGCAGTACGCACAGGCCGGCGAGGGGCTGGACCAGCTCCTCGTCCGCCTGCACGCCGCCGAGGACCTGGTGAGCGGATACCGGTCGCGCCTGTAATCCTTTAGGGGACACCTTTTCTTGGGGACGCCGATGGCCAACAAAGCAGCCGAGCAACGCAACCGGGTCGAAACCGCACTGGACCGCGTCCGCCATCAGATCGGACTGGTGCTGGGCGCGGCGGCCGGGGCGCGCCAAGCCGCGGAGGCCGATCTCGCCAAGCTCCAGCTGGAGCAGGAGATCGTCAAGGTCGGCATGAACCACGCCAGTGCCGAGCAGCAGAACGAGTGGGCCAAGCACCCGGCCGCGCACGAAGTGTTCGGCGCGCTCGGCACCGTGCGAAGCGCTTTCTACACCGACTGGAGCCAGGGCCCGGCCACCCTCCGGGACCTGGTCGCGCAGAACGCACCCGGCCCGGCCGGGCTGCCGCCGGGCGACTGGCTCGGCACCGTCGGGCACAACGCCGGCCTGACGTCGCCGGGGCTGTGGCGCGTCGGCTCCGCCACGGCCGCCGGCGGCGACGCCACCCGGACGTTCGACGTCGCCGTCCCCCTGCTCGACGAGTCGCACCTGGCGATCACGTCGGCACCCAAGACGCGGCCCGCGATCGACGGCATCGTGCAGAACCTGCTCGTCCGCGTGCTTTCGACGTTCGAGCCCGGCACGGTCCGCGTGCACCTGTGGGACATCGGGCAGCTGACCGCGATCCTGCCCGACCTCTACCCGCTCAGCCACACCAGCGCGCTCTCCCTCTACGACCCGGGCCGGCTCGAGGACCTCCTCGACGAGCTGGCCGGGCACATCCGCCGCATCCACGCCAGCTGCATGTCCGCCGGGTTCACGTCGCTGCGGGAAATGCGGCAGAGGACCGGGCAGCGCGGCGAGCCGTTCCGGATCGTCGTGCTCTACGGCAACGGCGAGACCCTGGAACCCGAGCGCGCCCGCGACCTCAAGCGCGTCGCCAGCGGCGCGCTCGCCGCCGGCATCTGCCTGATCATGGTCGACGTGCCGACCGCGGTGAGCGCCCCGGTCGAGACGCTCAGCCTGCTCGACGACCGGCACGCGATCAGCAGCATGACCGGCACCGACCTGGTCGTCGACCTCGATCCGCCGATGCCGTCCGCGCAGGTGATCCGCGCGATCGACAAGATCGCCAAGGCGCTGATCGCCAAGCAGGGTGGGCCGCGGTCCTTCGACGACCTCCTGCCCGCGGAGCTCGGCCGGGAGAACTCGGCGCGCGAGCTGCGGGCCCCGGTCGGGTTCTTCGAAGGCGAGCCGGTCGAGGTCGTCATCGGCGACGCGAGCCCGCACGCCCTGATCGGCGGACCGTCCGGTTCGGGCAAGACGAACTTCCTGTACGCGCTGCTCGGCAGCCTCGCCGCGCGGTACGACCCCGGCGAGCTGGCGCTGTACCTGCTGGACTTCAAGGAAGGCGTCTCGTTCGCCGGGCTGGCGCCGGGCCGCAAGGACGCGAGCTGGCTGCCGCACGCGCGGCTCGTCGGGGTCAACGTCAACACCGACCGCGAGTTCGGCCTGGCGCTGCTGCGGTTCCTCGCCGACGAGCTGCGCCGCCGGTCCGCGGCCGCGAAGGAGCACGAGGTCACGAACCTCGCCGACCTCCGCGAAGCCGACCCGGGCGGGCACTGGCCGCGGATCGTCGCGGTGATCGACGAGTTCCAGTACCTGTTCGCCGGCCGCGACCAGGTGACGAACACGGCGACGCAGCTGCTCGAGGACATCGCGCGGCGCGGCCGTTCGCAGGGCATCCACATGGTGCTGGCCAGCCAGGACGTCGCCGGCATCGAGGCGTTCTGGGGCAAGCCGGCGGTGTTCGAGCAGTGCACGCTGCGGATCGCGATGCCTAAGGCGCGGCGCGTGCTGGCCGAGACGAACAACGCCGCGGTGTCGGCGCCGAAGTGGCACGCGGTGATCAACCACGACTCCGGCGTCGCGCACGGCAACCAGCTGGCCCACATCCCGGACGCGAGCAGCAAGAACGTGTTCGTCCGGCTGCAGCACCGGCTGTGGGAGGCGTACGCGGGCCACTTCCCGCGGCCGCGCCTGTTCGACGGCGCGCACCAGCCGGTGCTGGAACGGTTCCCGGCGTACCTCGACCTCAAGCCGAACTCGAAGCCGCGGGCCCTGCTGGGCCAGTCGATCGACGTCACCGAGACGGCGTGCGGCGTCGACCTGCCGCGGGCGCCGGGCCGCAACGTCGCGGTGCTCGGCTCGGCGACCGCCGAAGCACTGTCCATCATGGACTCGTCGGCACGGTCGCTGGCCCGCCAGTACGAACCCGGCGAAGTCGAGTTCATCCTGAGCTGCCCGATCGAGGCGTGCGCCCCGGCCGCGCTCGAGCTCACGGACCGGTTGCGGGAAGACGGTCACGCGGCGTCGCTGGTGGAGGACCTGACCGGCGTGCTGGAGTCGATGACGGGCTCGATGACCGGCGGCGCGAAGGTGCTGCTGCTGTACGGCGTCGACGCGGCGCTGCCGGCACTGGAGGCGAAGGCGGTCGGCCAGCTCAAGAGCGGCCTCGACCACCTGCGGGTGGTGCTCAAGCAGGGGCCGGGCCACGGCATCCACACGATCGGCTGGTGGCGCAGCATCGCCCGGCTCAAGGACACGCTGGGCTTCGGCGGCACCGACGACATCGGCACGTGGGCGGCGCTGGACGTCCAGGGCAACGAGCTGTCACCGTTCGCGGCGGGCCAGGTGGTGCACTGGTCGCCGCGCCCGGGCCGCGCGCTGTTCTTCGACCGCACCACCCACGGCGCACCCGAAGTGATCATCCCGTTCCAGCGTCCGGAGAACGACCGATGACCGACGACGCCACCGCGGCCATGCGGTACAAGGAGATCATCGCCCTTTCCCGCGGCTCGGCGGAGAACCTGCGCGCGTGGGAGCTCGCCCGCGCGGAGGCCCTGACCACGGAGATCGAGGAAGCCGAGGCGGCAATCGAGGCGGCGACCGAGCGCGAGACGAGGGCGGCCGAGCGGGCAACGCGCTGGTGGAAGATGGCGCTGCACAACATCCAGGGCCTGACGTGGCTCACCCCGGGCGACGACCCCCGCCCGGTCCCGACCGCGCGGGCGGCGTACCTGGAGCGGTACCTCGAGGAGGTCAAGCCGAGCTACCAGGAGCTGGTGCAGGCGGTGCTGGCGCTCGGGTGGCGGGCCAAGCGGGCGGCGGCGAAGCAGCGCGGGGAGCAGCCACCGGTTTAGCGGGTTTCAGACGTCGAAGACGGTGTCGTAGGGATCGTCGTCGTCCACGGGCGCCGGCCGCCGCTGCTGCTGTTGCTGTTGTTGCGGCGGAGGCACGCGCAGGGGTTGCGGCGCATGCCCGGCCAGCGGTGGCGCTTGCCCAGCCGGCTGCGGCACACCCAGCCGACCCCCGGCGGCAACGGCCTCCCGGATGGCGGCGGTGATCGTCCGGCTGAGCGTCCCGGCGTCGAACCGCATGGCTTCGGGCGCAAGCCGCACTTCGCTGACCACCCCACCAGGCCCGGCCAGCACGGTGACAACCCGATCCGGCGAGACGACGGTCGTGTGGCCGCTTCCCGCGATGCCCGCCAGGAGACGCTGGTTTTCGGCCTTGCGGTCTTCGATCTGCTTGAGCTGCCAGCGCATTTCCTCGATCAGCTGGTCGTTGTTCATGGCCTCCCCTGGTGCCGCATGAATGCGTAGAACTTCTGGTTCTGCTGGGCCTGCCGTCCAGATACGCCGCGACCTCCCGCAGGAGCGGATTCCCCGCGAACGCCGTCTGCGGCGCGCCGAGCGTGAACTCGTACCGCAGCGCCTGCCCGTTCGGGGTCATGGCGTAGCCGCGGGCCTGAGCCGTGCCGAGCACGTCCGGCACGGTCAACGGACAGTCGGCGTAGGGAACGTGGACGAGCGGACGGCCGTCGAGCTGCTGGACGAGTTGCTGGATGCGGGCGCGCCGCGTCTTCTCCAGCCTGTTCTTCACGAAGAGGAACACGCCGATGGCAGTAAGGGCGATGCCGACGAAGACCGCGAGTGTCCCGAAGTACTCCGCGTCGCTTCCGGTGAACTTCGAGCCGGCGATGATCACGCGTACCTCCCCGGCTGGTGCGGAGTGTGGACGAACTCGTAGTACTTCATGACCTGGTGGTCGATCAGCGAGTAACCCCGGCTGTGCGCAACCCGGAGCAGGTCCTCTCGCGACAACCCGATTTCCATCTTCCGGATGCACACCTGGCTCCGGCCGTCCAGTTGCGCGGCCAAGCGCGCCATTTGCTCCTCGCTCGACTTCGTCGAACGCACCGCGCGGACGATCGTCAACGTCAGACCGGCGACGACCACCATGCCCATCAGGACGAGGAAGATCACCCGGGTGCCCCCGTCCGAGTCGGCTGCCAGCGTGCCGATCACGACGGTTCCTCGCTGCGAAGGCTCCAGGCCACCTTGGCTGTGACCTCGGCGACCGCGGGCCAGGCGTCTTCCGACTCGGCCACCACCGACAGGATCACCACGGACCGGCCGTCCGGGAGCGGGATCTGGTATTCGGCCTTGATCTGGGTGCGCACGTCCCGTTCGGGCAGGTGGAACTCACCCCCGCTGATCGCGACGATCGCCGGCCCGATCGGCAGCCGCACCGGCTGGACGACCGCGCGCTTGTGGCGGCCGCGGTACTCCGCGGCCAGCGCCGCCACCAGGGCTTCGCGGCTGCCGGGCGCGGTGTCGGGCCACTGCGCCACGCCGAGCGTCAGGGTGGCGACATCACCCTTTCGAGTCCCGACGGCGAACTTGCCGAACACGCGGATGCCGTTGGCCTGCATGGTCGGCACGAGAGCCATGAGGTAGCTGCCGAACTCCTCGACGGACTTCCCGGCCCCGGCGGCCGTATTCTCGGCCACCATCCAGGCGTGACGGCGGTTCATCCTGTCGTCGCTGCCCACCGGCATGCCCGAGAACCCGGGCGGCAGGTCGATCTGCAGAGGCATCAGTTCCACACCTCGTCTTCCGCCCGCTCACGTCGGCGCTCCGGCGTGTTATCGGCCTGCATCCCTGCGTCGGCGGCGTTGGTCACCGCAACCACCGCCCACGGAGCAGGGCCCGCGACGAGCGTGCCGGCCACGACGGCCGCCTGGCCCATGTCCTTCGGCACCCAGTAGTTCTGGAAGTCGTCCCAAGGGCTCTCGAAGTCTTTACCACCCACCCCCTCACCAACCGCCTGGTCGGCGAGCAAGCCGTAGCTTGCCACCTTGATCGCGGCGTCGGGAACCAGCGGGATCAGCCCGGCCAGCGAGGTGCCCGCGCCTGCCAGGTCGAAGATCAACGTCTCCGATGCCACGTCGGCGCCTGCCGACTTGGCGAGGGCATGACCGCCGAGTGCACCGAGACCCAAACCAGTGGCGACGAGGCTCGCGACCTCGTCCGCCGGGGGTGGCAGGCAATCGCTCACGACGCCGAGGCCGTTGCCGATGTCGCCCACTACATCGGAGAGCTTCGAGATCAGCTCCGCGTGGTCCTGGACGAAGTTCCACGCCTGCTCAGCGCCATCGACCAGCGTGTCCGCCAAGCCACCGATGACCCCGACAACCGCTCCGGACAGCTTGTCGAGCAGGTCCGGCTCGTCCGGCGCCAGCTCCTTCGCCTTCCGCAGCTGGTCGGCGACCCGGCCCGCGGCCTCCGCGTGCTCCTGCTGAAGCTGCTTCGCCGCATCTTGGACGTTCTGGCAGCCATCGATGGCGGTCTGGAGCTGCTGACCGGCGTTGTCCAGCAGGCGCTGGGCGAGCTGCAGGGACTGCTGATCCGGGAACGTCCGGTTGGCCAGCGCCAGGTCCGGGTTCGCCCGCGCCTGCTCCGCCGCCTGGGCCGCCGCCTCGGCGCGGGCCTCCAGTTCCGCTGCGCGTTTCTGCAGGTCACCGAGGTCTTGGGCCCACTTCTCGAGCGCGTCGGCCGCCTCGCCCATCGACCTGGCCGCGCCCTCGAGGTACTGCGGCAATGGCCCTAGGCGGCGCGCGAACGCCTCGCTCGCCTCGCCCTGCCAGATGCCCTGCTTCCGGACGATCCGGCGCAGCGAATCATCCGCCTCGGTCAGGTCCTTGCTCACCGCGCGGTACTTGCCCGCCAGGTCGGTGATGCCGTCGAGGTCGCCGGGTGCCGGGTCGAAGCCCAGGGCCGGGAAGTCGCGGGCGCTCATCGGTCGAGGCCGTTCAGGATGTCGGTGATGCCGCCCGTCGCGCCGCCGCCGACCGGACCGTCACCCGGGTCGGCGCCCGCCGGGCCTTCGCGGCCGGCCGGCCGATCGATCCCCGGCACACCGCCGCCGGCCTGACCATCGCCCAGGTCGGCGCCCGGCGACGCGAGGTCGTCGATCCCGCGCACCCCGCCGGTGTACCCGCCACCCACCGGGCCGCCGGCCGGCTGCCCGATCCGCGGGTGGTCCCCCTTCACCCCGCCCGTCGGGTCCAGCTCGCCACTGAACTGGGCCTCGATCCGCTCGTACTTCTCCTTCGCCGCCTTCAGCCGCTCCGCCACCCCCGAAGCCGCCTCGCCCAGGCGTCCGATCCCGAAACCCCACGCCTCCTCGAACTCGACGCCGGCCTTGCCCAGCTCGGCCGTCCCCAAGGAGCCGAACGCCCCGCCGCCGCCGAGCTTCTTGTTGGCGTCGGCCATCCGGCCCGCCGCCGTGTCGAGTTCGCCGATGAGCTTGCCCAGCTCGTCGATCTTGACCGCGTATCCGTCCATCTCACCCTCCCCTGTCCAACCTAAGACGGCCGTCGACGCTCCGCGGTTCCATGGTCACCCATCGGAGTGGAGACGAGAAAGGCCACCACCGGGCGAAGCGCCCGAATGGTGGCCTGTCCGCCGAAAACTACTTCTTCCCGAACACCTGGTCCAGCCAGTCGAGGAAGTCGTTGAACCCGTCCTCGATCGGGTTCCCGGCACCCGGCCGGAACCGGATCACCTGCGGGTCGTGGTCGCTGGCCTGGTCCGCGAACTCCGCGTTGATGTGGACGACGTCGTAGTCCACCCCGCGCAGCGCCCGCGACGCCAGGATGTGGTCCAGCACCTGGGACTGTCCCTCGAACACGTAGCTGTACCGCTCGGCTTCGGGCACCGACGCGATCAGGTCCTTCAGCGCGCCACCCGCGGTGAGCGTCTGGACCGCCGGCGAGAACGGGTAGTCGTTCAGGTCGCCCGCCACGACGATGTTCGCGTTGCGGTCCGCCGCCAGCAACGCGTCCACGAACCCGCGCAGCACCGTCGCCTGCTTCGCCCGCTGCACCTCGGAGCTGCGCGCCGGCGGCTGGAACCGGCCGTGCGTCGGCTGGTCGCCGCCCTTGGAGTTGAAGTGGTTGGCGATGACGAACACCGTGCGGCCCTTGAAGACGAACTCGCCTGCCAGTGGCTTCCGGCTCGCCGTCCACGCCTCGTTCGCGGGGTCGACGCGGCCCGGCGACACCGTCAGGTGCGCCTTGCCGTGCTCGCGGACGACGCCGACGGCCGTCGTCGGCGTCCCACCCGGACGGTCCACAAAGGACACACGGGCCGGGTTGAACAGGAACGCCACCCGGATGTTGCCGCCCGGCTGGCCGCCGTCGGCGTCGTCGACCGGGTCGATCTCACGCCACTCGTAGCGCGGGCCGCCCTTCGCGACGATCGCGTCGGTGAACCGCTGCAGCGTCTGGTCGGCCGCGACGACGGTGTCGTTCGCCGGCCCGTTGTTGTCCTGGATCTCTTCCAGGTTCACGATGTCCGGCGTCGCGAGGTGGGTCACGATCGCGTCGGCGAGCCGGTCGAACTTCGCCTGGGTGTCCACAGGGGACAGATTTTCGACGTTGTACGTCGCGACGGCGAGCTCGCCGGTCCGCTGCTTGCGCGTGGTCTCCTGCGCGAGCCCGTTGTCCTTTTCGGTCCCGAGCACGCTCGCGAACAGCGTGTAGCCGCCGAAGTCGTCGTACTCGACCGGGCCCGACGTGGTGCCGGTCAGCACGTCACCGACGTTGAGCTTCGGGAACGGCCGCTCGGCGAACGGGATCAGCGACGACACCTTCATGACGCCGCTGTTGAGCTGGTCGTACCCGAGGTAGACGCTGCCGCCGCGCGCCGACTTGTGCTGGTCCGGCTTCGACGTCACGTACAGCTCGTTGAACGAGTTCGTCGGGCCGACCACCCGCGCGTCGCTGATCGACACGATCTCGCTCTCGTGCGCCTCCCAGAAGTCCAGCGCGTACTTCGACGGCTCCAGCGCCAGCGGTTCGATGTTCCCGCCGGGCGAAGGCGCGTACGTCGTCGGCACGGTGTCCGGGTTCAGCACAGTCGGCGCCGGCAGGGCGTTCCCCTGCGAGCCGACCGTCCACTGTGCACCGGTCAGCTCGGTCAGCGACTGGAAGTTCGACGTCGCCGGCGCGTCCGGGTAGAACTCGCGGACGGTACCGGTCGCGGTCACCGCGTCACCGACCGCGACGGCCGGGCTGGTGGAGCCGGTGAAGACGAACAGGCCCTCGCTGGTGCGCGGGTCGCTGTCCGGGTTCGGGTCGGTCAGCCAGAACCCGCGCTGCGAGCCGAACGTCCGGGTCGCGGTGACGACGCCGGTGACGTCGCCGACCTTCTTGTCCTTGAAGGGCGAAATCCGCGTGGTGCCCTGGATGTCGTGGATCTTCGCCGGGGTCGGCGCCGGGCCGGGGTCCCCGCCGGTCGACTCGCCCGCGGTGTTGGTCGGGGTCGGCTCGCCGACGGTGAAGTCGGCGGCGTTGTCGTCGGTGTCGGCGAGCGCCGTGCCGCGCGCGACGGACGTCGTGTTCGACGGCGCCGCGGTCGGGTTGCCCTCGCGCACGGTCGCGGTGCCGAAGCCGACGAGGTCCTTGATCCGGCTGTCGGCGGCGCAGTCGGCCGCGGTCTTGCAGGTCAACGCGGTGGTGCCGGAGACGAGGGCGATCGTGCCCGCGGTGGCCGACAGCGCGATCGCGCCGGTCGCGTCCGGCGTCGGCAGGGCGACGGTGCCGCCGGATCCCTTGCTCTCGGCGACGAGGTAGCGCCCGCCCGGCGCCACGCTGCCGGCCAGCGGCGTCACCTGCCAGGCGCTCGACGGGCTCGCCGAACCGGGCAGGTACTGGACGCTGAAGCCCGCCAGGCTCGCGGCGGCCGCGCCGCGGTTGGCGAGCTCGACGAAGTCGCTGGTGAGCGTCGCGCCGGAGTTGCCACCGCCGCCGTAGACCTCGGCGATGACCGCGTCGGCGCTGGGTGCGGCGAGCGCGGCCGGTGCGGCCACGCCGCCGAGCACCAGGCCCGACGCGACGGCCACCGTGAAGGCGGCCTTGGATCTGTGGGTCTTGGTCACCCTGAGTCCCCTTTGTGCTTGAACAGTCGTGGCATAGTCCCCCGAACAAGTGAGGAGGAGGAAGACAAAGATGCAACGATTCGTAACAACTACTTTCGTCGTCACTCACTCGGCAGAGCAGGTTTCGTGATCACGCTCGTTATCGGCGGAGATGTCCACATCCAGGGCCGCGCGGCCACCGCCTTCGTTCAGCTGGAGCCGCTCCTCAAGGGCGCCGACCTCCGGTTCGCCAACCTCGAAGGCCCGCTCGACGCCGCGTCGGCCGAAGCGCTGACGTCGGCCGGCATCGACGTCGTCTCGTGCGCCAACGACCTCCCCCTCCCGTCGGCGGGCCTCGGCGTCCTTGACCACGCCGGGATCGCGCACTGCGGCGCGGGTGCGAACCTCGACGCCGCGCACGCGCCGGCGGTGGTCGAGCGCTCCGGCGGGAAGATCGCCTTCCTCGCGTACACGTCCCTTCGTCACCCCCACGCCGCGCCGCCGGACTTCCCGGTGGTCGCGCAAGCGTTTGCGACGACGGCGTACCAGCCCGATCCGCACGTCACGGAGATCCCGGGCCGCCCGCCGCTCGTCCGCACCACGCCGGTGCCCGAACACCTCGACCGGCTGATCGCCGACATCAAGCGGGCCAAGAGCGCCCACGACCACGTGGTCGTCTCGATGCACTGGGGTCTCCCAGGCGCCGAACTCGCCGAGTACCAGGTCACCTACGGGCGCGCCGCGATCGACGCCGGCGCCGACCTGGTCGCCGGGCACGGGTCGCGCACCATCCAGGCCGTCGAGGTGTACCGCGGCCGGCCGATCCTCTACGGCCTGGGCAACCTCGCCGCCGACCGGCCGGACGGGCTGCTGGCCGGGTGCATGCTCGGCGAAGAACCGCGGCTCGAGCTGATCCCGGTGCGGCGCAACGCGGACAACGAGTGCGAGCCGCTCGCCGGGGACGAAGCCGACAAGGTGCTGCGGTACGTCGCGGAGGTGTCGGCCCTGCGTTCGGCGAAGGTGACCGTCCAGAGCGGAATCGCCTCGGTTGTCGTTGGTGCGTAACGGATTGCGCGCAGCGTGTGACAACGGTACACGAGCGTGTCACCCATCCGGCGCATCTGCCTTAAATGAAGGTCAAGGGTGGGAACAACCTGCGTGAAGCGGCGGTACGGTCTGCGTGAGCCGCCGGAAAAGTGGCACAGACCACTCCCCGACAGCTCGCAGTCGGCACGAACACGGGGGGAGGGAGAACGATCATGTGGGGGTTGATTGTTTTCAGCTGCGTGTTCGTGCTGGTGCTGGGGATAGCCGCGGTCGTGGACCTTCGGGACCACGACCGCGGCGAGCGCCGGGTCTAGCGCCTTCCCTTGTAACGGCCGAGCAGCGTGCGTGCACCGGCGAGGGCGACCCGGCCGGCACCCTTCGCGCTCGCGGCCAGCACCGTCGTCCAGTCGAAGTAGTCGCGCCAGAGCACGATCCGGCCCGCTTCGACCTCGAACGTGCCGCACACCCAGAACTCCGCTTCCCACGCGCCGCGGCGCAGCACGTCGGTGCGTTCGGTGAGCACGACGTTGCCGTCCGCGGCGATGTGGTGGGTCCGCGCCTCGAACCCGGAGCCGTACTTGGCCATGGCACGCAGCTGTTTCTCGAACGCCGCGACGCCGCGTGCGGGCGGCAACGGCACGTTCTGGTACACGATGTCGCTCGCCACGAACGTCAGCGCGCGGTCGACGTCGAGCTCTTCGAGGGCCTTGAGGAAACCGGTCACCACTACCTGGGGTTCTTCGGTCATGACGCCAGGCTACTGCTCAGTAAGGCCGATCGCCCGCGATCGCGACGCGCTCCGCGATCCGGACGTGCGGGTGGTAGTCGTTGACCGCGTAGTGCTGCGTCGCGCGGTTGTCCCAGAACGCGACCGAGTCCGGCCGCCAGCTGAACCGGACCTGGAACTCGGGCGTGTGAGCCTGCAGGAACAGGTACCGCAGCAGCCGGTCGCTCTCGGCCCGGTCCAGCCCGACGATGTGCGTGGTGAACGCCTGGTTGACGAACAGGGTGCGCCGCCCGGTCTCCGGGTGCGTCCGGACCACCGGGTGCTCGACCGGCGGGAAGCGGTCCTGCCACCGCGCCAGGAGCGCGGGATCGGAGAACCGGTCGAAACCGGGGAGGTAGTCGTGCACCGCGGTGAGCCCGTAGATGCGGGCGCGGACGTCTTCGGGCAGGTTGTCGTAGGCGGCGGCCATGTCGGCCCACATCGTGTCGCCGCCGACGGGCGGCACCTCGATCAGCCGCAGCACCGAGCCGAGCGCCGGTTCGGGCCGCCAGGTGACGTCGGTGTGCCAGATGTTCTCGTAGCCCGGCATGGCCGCGGTGCGCTCGAAGCGCGTGACGGCTTCGTCGTCGCCGCGCGCGATGAACGGGTTGGTCTCCAGCTCGCCCCAGTTCGCGGCGAATGCGCGCTGCTGCGCCGAGGTGATCCGCTGGTCGCGGAAGAAGATCACCTTCCACTCCAGCAGGGCGTGGTTGAGCTCTTCGCGCAGTTCGGGGGTTACCGGCGCGCCGAGGTCGACGCCGTCGATCTCGGCGCCGATCAGCCGGCCGAGCGGCCGGAGGGTGAACAGCTCGTACTGCTTCCGCTGCGGTTCCCGGAGGAGCCGGGGACCTTCGACGATGCCATCCGCGGGCGTGACGGCCTCACGCAGCTGAATCCGGGCAGGAACATCTACGGACATGGTTGTGCTCCAAGGGTTTTCGGGGAATGGACGCCGGGTTCGCCTCAGGCGGGCGGCGAACCCAGGCGGCCGCGGCGCAGCAGGAGCTCCACGACGCCCTCCCCGATCGACCGCGCGAAGGCCCGGATCGGCGTGCTTTCCGAGGTGGCGGGCATGCGTTCATGGTCGCTTTCTTCCCGCGTCGCGGTCAAGACGTCCACTGGGTGGAACGCGCTCAACGCCGCAGGTCACCGCGATGCGAGCGGCTCGGGAGCATGAGGCAAGATCTTCCCCGATCGGGTGAGCGCCCTTGATGACGGAGGTCCCCATGCCGGAAGGCAGAGGCTCGCGGATCGACAGTGACCGGTTGCGCGCCGCCGCAGACCTGCTGGACCAGGCGGCAGCGGCCGACGACAAGGCGGCGGGAAGGTTCGCCGAAGCCCGTGTCGATTCGACGCCGTTCGGCATCTCGCCGCAGGCCCGCGAGCTCGCGGCGCGCTGGGCCACCGCACTCGCGGCGCGCGAAGCGGACGCGCGAGTCCTCGGCGACGCGACGTCGGACCTGGCGGGCCGGCTGCGCATGGCGGCCGGGAGCACCCGGAGCACCGGCTTCCGGGGGCGGTTAGCGGTGGCGCCGTGACCGCTGAGGTCTTCGAGCACCCGGCGCTGTCGTCGGCCGCGGCCGAGCTGGCGGAGCTGCGCGCGGCGGCGGGCCGCCTCGGCGTCCCCGACCCGGTCGCGGCCCTGCGCCACCTCGACTGCGCCCCGGCGTCGATCCGCACGTCCGCCGCGGCGGTCGACACCGGCGCGCTGGCGGTGACCTCGGCACAGGCGGAGTTCCGCGCCGGCGTCGAGCGCGCGGAAAACGGCGGCAGCACCGAGGCATTCGGCACCTGGGCGGACACTGTGGACGGTCAGTACGCCGCGGCGGCCCGCGCGGCCGCCGAGACGGCGGCGCTGGGTGCCCGCATCGCCGACCGGCTGGACGAGCTGGCGACGGCCGCGGCGGCCGAGGTGTCCGCGCTGGCCTCCGCCGCCTCGGCGGCCGCCACCGCCGTGCTGGCCGGTGACCGCTCGGCCGAGGTGGTGAGCGAGGTCAGCACGGCCTGCACGGCGGTGGTCCGGGCGGTGTCCGCGAAGATCGCCTCGTTGCCTTCGCTGGCGGCGGAGCTGGAGCCGTTGACGGCGCCCGCGGTCGAGCTCAGCTGAAGTGCTCCCGCGCCCACTCCGCGAAGGGCCGCGCGGGGTGCCCGGTGACGCGCGGAACGTCCAGCGAGACGGGCTCCGGGTCCTCGACGAGTGACGCCCAGTAGTGCACCGCGCTCTCCGCGAATTCCGTCCCCAGCGCGGCGCCGAGCTGCGCCACCGCCTCCTCCGGCGGCTGTTCTTCCCAGGTGACGGGCGTGCCGAGCGCTTCTCCGATGAGCCGGACCTGTTCGGCCTGCGCCACGGCTTCCGGGCCCGTGACGAGGTAGATCTGCTTCGCGTGGTCCTCGGTCAGCGCCTTGACGGCCATGTCGGCGACGTCGCGTTCGTGGACGACCGACCGTTTCGCTTGCCCGTACGCCGCACGGACGACGCCGGCCCGGGCTTGCGGCGCCCAGGCGAGCGCGTTGGTCGCGAGGCCGGTGACGCGGAGGAAGGTCCAGTCGTCGGTGACGTGCCGGACGGCGGCCTCGACGTCACCCCAGACACCGCCGGCTTCGGCGGACATGGCGGAGAGGTAGACGATTTTCTTGCCCTCGAAGGGTTTCACGGCCGCCTCGATGCCGTCGGCGGTGAAGAAGGGCCAGAGCAGGTAGACGGCGTCGACCCCTTCGGCGGCTCGGGCGGGATCGGTGATGTCGCCGTGGACGGCATCGACGCCGTCCGGGGCTTTGCTCTTGTCCCGGACGAGAACTCTGGTGCGGACGCCGGCGGCCTTCAGGCCGGCGACGACGTGCCGTCCGGTGTGGCCGGTGGCCCCGGTGACGAGAGTGGTCATGCCGCCACGGTCACACTTCAAGAGCCCTTCAAGTCAAGCGGCCGGCTCAGTTCGTCCCGCGCAGCGTCGAGGAAGGCGACCTTCGGCCCCCGGAGGTAGTCCCACAGCGAACCGTCGTCGGTTTCCTGCCAGACGACATGATCGAGCGCCTTGACGTAGGCGCGGGCGAGCGAGTGCAGCGACGGAGCGAACAGGACATGGATCATCCGTTCACAAACCCAGAGCTCATCGACGACATCAAGAGCCTTCGCCTTCCAGGCCGGGCCCTTCTTCTTCAAGCGGTCCTCGGCGGCCCGTTCGGCCTGCTGGGCAACGCGGATGAACTGACGCAACAGGTCAAGCTGCTCTTCACGCCGCTTGTCGCCACGTTCGGCAACCAACCGCCGCCGCTCACTGCGCTCGTTGCGCCGCTGCACGGTGGTCTGCACCAGATACGACAGTCCCCCACCAAGCACCACGCCGACCAGGGACAGAACCGCGAGCCACACCTGCGTCATGCCGCACTTCATAGCAAAACGCCCGGCGCCTTCGAGAGGCACCGGGCGTTCAGGAGCGGTGGCGGTGGGATTTGAACCCACGGACGGGGATTAGCCGTCACACGATTTCGAGTCGTGCTCCTTCGGCCGCTCGGACACGCCACCGCGAAGAACAATACCGGAGGGCCGTTGCGGGTCTCACCTGGGGTCGGCAGGCCGCCCGCCGCGCAGCCTGACCTGCGCCTCCCGTACCGCGCGGGTGGCCCGGTGGCGGACGTCGGACGCCGCCGAACGGAGCTGGGCCGACCGCCGCTGGGCGCGGCCCGATGCCTCCAGACGGCGGTTGCCGGTCGCCAGGCCGGCCTTCTCGCGAGCGCTGCCCACTGCCTGCTGGATCCGGTGCTTCATCGTCATACCGGAGGAGTACCCAAAACTCAGCGGCGTGTAGCGAAGTACGTCTCCAGAAGCCCGGCGCACTCGTCGACGAGGACGCCTCCGTGCACTTCGGGGCGGTGGTTGAGACGGCGGTCACGCACGACGTCCCACAGTGATCCGACCGCGCCCGTCTTGGGCTCCCAGGCGCCGAACACCAGCCGTGAGATCCGCGCGAGCACGAGCGCGCCGGCGCACATCGTGCACGGCTCCAGCGTCACCGCCAGCGTGCAGCCCTCGAGCCGCCAGCCGTCGCCGACCTGGGCCGCCGCCGCTCTCAGCGCCAGGATCTCGGCGTGCGCGGTCGGGTCGCCCAGCTCGATGCGGGCGTTGCGCGCCGCGGCCAAGGGCACGCCGTCGGGGCCGAACACGACCGCCCCGATCGGCACGTCCGAGCCCGGGGCGCGCGCCGCTTCCAGCGCCGCCTCCACGGCCTCGGTGTCGGACGGGCGTCTCAGAGCTCGTCCAGGAGCTTGGCGAACTCACTGCCGAACCCGCAGCGCTGCGCGACCATCTGCAGCTGCTCGTCCGGGTACAGGTCGACCTCGCCGACGATGACCTCCAGCTCCGGCCCCGGCAGCCCGAGATCGGCGAGGATCTCCAGGTCGCCCTCGGGCCAGACGGAGTCGTCCTCCTCGTCGGGCGGGTCGACGCGCAGGACGTCGAGGACGTCGGCCGCGATGTCGTAGTCCAGCGCCGCCGCCGCGTCCGAGAGCAGCAACGACGGCCCCCGCGGGCTCGGCCGGACGATGACGAAGAACTCGTCGTCGACCGCCAGCAGCCCGAAGCTCGCGCCGGTGGACCGTAGTTTGCCCAGTTCAGTGATCGCTGCGTCCAGCTCGGTCAACGCCCCCGGGTCGAGCGCACTGCACCGCCACCGACCGTCTTCCCGGACCACAGCCACCGCGAAGCCCGTGACCGGCTCTTCCACCGCCATGCGCACACCGTATTCCGCCGGTCGGTCCGGCGCACGCACGGTGCGCCCGAAGCGCCGCATGGGGCACTATCGGGACCATGACCGGCCCCACTGACCTGCCCACCTTGCCCGGCACGCCGTTCGCCGGGCTCCTCGACGACGCGCGGGCGCTGCAGGACCGCACGGTCGCCCTCCGGCGGGCCGTGCACCGCCACCCGGAGCAGGGCCTCCACCTGCCGCGCACGCAGACGGCGATCCGGGAGGCCCTCGACGGCCTGCCGCTCGAGATCACCGAAGGCAAGGCCACGACGTCGCTCACGGCCGTCCTGCGGGGCGCGCGGCCCGGTCCGGCGGTGCTGCTGCGCGGCGACATGGACGCGCTGCCGCTGACCGAAGAGACCGGCCTCGACTTCGCGTCGGAGGACCCGGAGTCGATGCACGCGTGCGGGCACGACACGCACGTCGCGATGCTGGCGTCGGCGGCGCGGCTGCTCGCGGAGCGCCGCGACCAGCTGGCCGGGTCGGTCGTGTTCATGTTCCAGCCGGGTGAGGAGGGTCACCACGGCGCCCGGTTCATGATCCACGAGGGCGTGCTCGACGCGGCCGGGACGCGGGTCGAGCGCGCGTTCGGCGTGCACATCCTCGCCAACGCGCGCAGCGGGCTGCTGCAGCTGCGGCCCGGTCCGCTGATGGCGTCGGCGGACTCGTTCCACGTGCGCGTCACCGGCAAGGGCGGCCACGGCTCCGCGCCGCAGCACACGATCGACCCGGTGCCGGCGGCCGCGGCCATGGTCGGGGCGCTGCACACGATGATCACGCGCCGGGTCAGCGTGTTCGACCCCGCGGTGCTCTCGGTGACCCGGATCCAGGCCGGCACGACGTCGAACATCATCCCGGAGACCGCCGAGCTCGAGGGCACGATCCGCACGCTGTCCGAGCAGACGCGCGCGCTGGTGCGCGCCGAGCTGCCGAAGGTGTGCGAGCAGGTCGGCGCGGCCTACGGCTGCCGCGTGGTCGCCGACGTCGAGCCGGGCTACCCGGTGACGGTGAACGACGACCGGATCGCCGCCGAGGTACTGGCGCTCGGCGCGGAGGTGCTGGGTCCGGACAACGTCGAGCTGCTTTCCGACCCGCTGATGGGCGCCGAGGACTTTTCCTACGTCCTCCAGCGCGTTCCCGGCGCGTACGCGTTCCTGGGCGCCTGCCCGCCCGGCGTCGACCCGGCCGAAGCGGCGGCGAACCACTCCAACCGCGTGCTCTTCGACGAGGAGGCCATGCCGAACGGCGTCGCGATGCTGGCCGCCTTCGCGCTGGACGCCCTGCGCTAAGGCCCGGTCCGCGAAGGGCGGCCGTCTTCCAGGTGACCGGCGAAGCGGCGGCGCCACCCCGGCGTCTCGAACGTGACGTCGTACCAGCCGTGGCTCGTCGGCATCGGGAAGTCGTGCGCGCCACCCGGCGGGAGGGTGACGTCGTTCAGCGTGACCGGTGCCGTCCCGCGGTTGGTCACCGTGACCCGCAGCGCGGGCGTGCCTTCGAAGGTGACAACCGCGTCGAGGCCCAAGCCACCCGAGGCTTCGACGACGAAGCCGTTCGGACCGTGGATGGCGACGTCGTACGTGCCGCCGTGCGCGACTTCGCCGGTCAGCTCGCTCTTCGGGCCGACGTCGAAGCGTTGCGACGTCCCGCCCGCGTGGTAGGCGTACGCGGCCAGCTGCAGCGCCTGCGTCCCGTGGTTGGCCAGGTGCAGCTTCAAGACGCTCGCCTCGGCCGAAACCCAGGCGACCGGCTGGTACGGCAGCGGCCGCGCCTTCGCCGTGCCCGGGTCCTGCACCAGCGCGCCCGGGCCGAGCCCGGGCTTCGGCAGCCGCCGCTGCGTCCGGTCGGCTTCGGCGCGCAAAGCGTCGGCGTCCGGCAGCAGCGGGATGGTCGTGTCGGGCGCGCGGAAGTCGAAACAGCTGGTCAGGTCGCCGCAGATGGCCCGGCGCCAGGCCGAGATGTTCGGCTCGCGCACGCCGGTCCAGGTCTCCAGGAACCGCAGCACTGACGTGTGGTCGAAGACCTGCGAGTTCACCCAGCCGCCGCGGCTCCACGGCGAAACGACGGTCATCGGCACGCGCGGACCCAGCCCGATCGGCACCGGCGGCCCGGACGGCTCGCCCTTCTCCGGCCGGTTCCCCGGCAGGTATTCGCCGGGCGTGCCGGGTGGCGGCGTCGGCGGGAGGACGTGGTCGAAGAAGCCGTCGTTCTCGTCGTAGTTGATGAACACGACGGTCGATTCCCACAGTTCCGGCTTGTCCCACAACGCTTTCAGCATGCGGTGGATGTAGGCGGCGCCGTCGACGGGCCGTGCCGCCGGGTGCTCGCAGTAGCCGTACGGGGCGACGACCCAGGAGACCGCGGGCAGCGTCCCGGCCGCGCAGTCGGCGAGGAAGTCGGCCAGCACGTGGTCGAGGTCCTTCCCCTTGCCGGAGTCGGGCAGGAGCTTCTTGCGCAGGTTGCCGCGCTCGGCCAGCCGGCGTTCCAGCGGGTCCATCGAGTACAGCGAGTCGTGGAAGTTCTGGAACAGCCAGAGCGGGTTGTCGCCGTAGTCGCCGACGAAGTGCTCGGGGACGCCGCGTTCTTCGTCGTTCGCGTAGATCCGCCACGAGACGCCCGCGGCCTCGAGCCGTTCCGGGTAGGTCGTCCAGCGGAACGAAGGTTCGTAGTCCGGCGCGTTGCGGGTCACCGGGCCGCCGGCGAGACCGTCCGGGTCGATCGTGCCGGTCCAGTGGTAGAGCCGGTTCGGGTGGGTGGGGCCCTGCATCGAGCAGAAGTAGTGGTCGCACAGGGTGAACGCGCTCGCCAGGGCGTGCTGGAACGGGAGGTCGTCGCCCGTGAAGTAGCCCATCGTCATGGGGCTCTTCGCCGCGATCCAGCGGTCGTACGCGCCGCCGTTCCACGCGCGGTGGGTGCTGTTCCAGTCGTGCGGCAGCTCGCCGAGGTCCTGACCGTCCACAACGGACGTGTCGATCCGGAACGGCAGCACCGGACCGCCTCGGTCGCCGCGCTGGCGGAAGACGTCGCGCAGCGCCGCGCGGTCACCGAAGCCGCGGACGCCGGCCATGGTGCCGTAGTAGTGGTCGAACGACCGGTTCTCCTGCATCAGCACGACGACGTGCCGCACGTCTTCGATCGTGCCCTTCCGCGGCGCGGGGGCGCAGGCCACCGGCAGCGCGCCGGCGACCGTGGCCGCGGCGGCGCCGCCCAGCACCGTGCGACGGCGGATCCGGCCCATGCCCCACCTCCTCGCCTGTTGTACGGACGCCGAGGCCCTCCAGTTCACCACTGGCAATTACACAACAGTGTTGATTTAATGAATCCATGACCGAAGCCGACCGCCTCGCCCAGCTCGCCGAGCAGGAGGAACGCCTCCAGTTCACGAAGTTCGACAACGAGACCGCCCTCGCCCTCGGCCAGCAGCTGCTGACGGCCGCCCGTGAACGAGGGCTGCCGGTGACGATCTCGGTCCGGCGCAACGGCCAGCGGCTCTTCCACGCCGCACTGCCCGGAACGTCGGCCGACAACGACGCCTGGATCGACCGCAAGAGCCGGGTCGTCGACCGCTACGGCCACAGCTCCTTCCTGATCGGAACGCAGTTCCGCGCAAAGGGCGGCTCGTTCGAGGAGCACTCCCGCCTCGACCTGGACCTGTACGCCGCTCACGGCGGCGTCTTCCCGGTGCTGGTGCGCGGGGTCGGCCCGGTCGGCACGGTCGGCGTCTCGGGGCTCCCACAGGCCGACGACCACGCGTTCGTCGTCGAGCAGCTGGAGCTGTTCCTGAACTCCTGAAAATCCCCGGCGGGTTTGTCGAACCGGCACCCGGCGGCTTCGACCTCGGCGGCTGGGTGAAGCCCTTCTACGACGAGGACATGGCCCGGCTCGTCGCGGAGCGCTTCTCGGCGGCGGACGCGTCCTGCTCCACTGGCCGAAGGTCACCGACCCGGCCGACCCGGTCGCGTCCCGCCTCAACACCCTGCCGAAGTACGTGGCCTCGTGGACGAGTACCGGCTGCGGCTGTACCCGGTCGTGCTCGGCAAGGGGCCCCGAAACCCGGCAGACGGCGGCAGGCGTGACCGTGCTCGTGCTGCGGCCGGCCGGAAAGCCGCGGTTCGACACGTTCCGGCTGCCGGAGGACCTAAAGCAGTAGCGGCGGGCTGCTACCGTCGATTTCATGATGCGCGCTGGAAAGACGACGACGCCGGAGAGTGTCCCGGCGCGCTGAACGACGTTTCCAGCCCGGGGCGGGTGCCCCGGGCTGCGTCTTGTGGTCTCCCGCCTCGCCGTCCACGAGGGAGTCCACGATGCCCGACCACCGCAAGCTCGGCCGCGAGCTCGGCCTGTTCGACACCGACCCGCTGATCGGCGCCGGCCTGCCCTACTGGCTGCCCGACGGCGCCATCGTCCGCCACTGCCTGGAGGAGTACGTCCGCGACCTCGAGCGGCGCGCCGGGTACCGGCACGTCCATTCGCCGGTGCTGGCCAAGCGCGAGCTGTACGAGATCTCAGGACACTGGGCGCACTACCGCGACGACATGTACCCACCGATGGACGTCGGCGGCGAGCAGCTCGTGCTGCGGCCGAGCCTGTGCCCGCACCACGCGCTGATCTACCGGTCGCGCGGCCGCAGCCACCGCGAGCTGCCGCTGCGGATCGCCGAGCTCGGCGGGATGTACCGGGCCGAGCTGTCCGGCGTGCTCGGCGGGCTGGGCCGGGTGCGCGCGATCCAGCTCAACGACGCCCACGTCTTCTGCACCCTCGACCAGGTCGAAGCCGAGGCCGCCGCGGCACTGGCCCTGATCCGCCAGGCCCACGACGCACTCGGGATCAAAGCGGCCCGCTACCGCCTTTCCCTGCCCGGCCCCGGCGGCAAGTACGTACCGGGAAACTGGGACGAAGCCGTGGCAATCCTGCGCTCGGCCCTCGACGGCCTGCCGTACGACGAAGTCGAAGGCGAAGCCGCGTTCTACGGACCGAAGATCGACGTCCAGATAGCCGACAGCGCAGGGAGGGAATCGACCCTGTCCACCATCCAGGTCGACTTCCACCAGCCGCGGCAGTTCGGCCTCGAGTACGTCGGTGCAGACGGGGCGAAGCACCGCCCGGTCATGGTGCACAGGAGCATCATCGGCAGCATCGAGCGCGCGGTGGCCCAGCTGATCGAGATCCACGGCGGCGCCTTCCCGGCCTGGCTGGCGCCGGTGCAGCTCCGGCTGCTGCCGGTGTCCGCCGCGGAGATGCCCTACGCGCGGGAGATCCTGGACCGGTGCGGAGCCGTGCGGGCCGAGATCGCGTCGGAGGGCAGCCTCGGCGCCCGGATCCGGGACGGGCGCCTGGCGCCCTTCCAGGCCGTGCTCGGGCCGCGGGAGGTTGCCGCCGGGCAGCTTTCCCTGCGCCTGCGCGACGGCCGTCGGCTCGACGCCCAACCGGTGGAGGACGCCTTGGCGTGGATCGCCGCGGAGGCCAGGAGGCCGTAGCCGCGACACCCGGCCCCGGTCGCCGACGCTAGCCCGGTGCTCGCCGTCGGCGGCGGCCAGCCGCCGCGCCGCCGGGCGTCCGCAGCGCCCCTGGGCCGGACATCCGTAGCGCCACCGGCCGGACACCCGCATCACCACCAGGCCAGGCACCCCCACAGCACCGCCGGACCAGGCACCCACAGCACCGCCGGGCCGGACGCCCGCCGCGCCGCCGGGCCGGCACCCGGGGCGCGTCGGGCTTCGCCGGGAAGCTGTCAAGCTGCCATGGCCTCGGCCAGCCAGTCGAAGGTGGGAGCCAGGCTTTCCGGTGCCGCCCAGCCGTTGATCACCCCCAATAGCTCCAGATAGCGCTCGCGGCGCGGATCGTTGACGGCGCGGAGCCATTCCCGGAGCTCTCCGGGATCACGCCCCAGGCCGTCGACGATCGCCTTCGCCGCCGGCGACTTCGGCACGATCCCGGCCGCGACGGCCGGGGTGACCGCGTCCCGTACCTCGGCCGTCAGGTCCCGACGCAGACCGGCTTCGAGACCGTCTGCGAGCCGGCGCAGGTTTGCGCGGAACTCCGGGTCCCGCATCAGGGCGGCCAGCTCGATCCACGCCTCGGCTTGCTCGGGGCTGGGGTCCGCGGGCAGGTCCGGAGTGAGGGTGCGGGCAATCCCGGCCAGCTCGGGACGATCACCCAGGGCATCGGCGAGGAAGTCGCCGATCAGGCACTGCCGCTCCACCTCGGACAGCAGGGCCCGCTGGTGCGCGAGGCCCGCCTCCTCGGGGCGCGAGCCGCGGTTCGCCACCGCGTTCAGCACCGCACTTCGGCGCTGCAGGACGCCGATCTGCGCCGCCACCGCAGCACAGTGCTCCGCCGCCACCTCCGCGACCGTGGTCTCGCCGTCGATCACCCGCCGGATCGTGGCGAGGTCGATGCCGAGGTCGCGGAGGACGCGGATGACGTCGAGCCGGGCGAGCGCAGCGTCGTCGTAACGGCGCTGGCCCGCGGTGTTGCGCCCGGACGGCGGCACGAGGCCGCGATCCGAGTAGAACCGGACGGCCTTGACCGTCAGCCCGGTCCGGTGGGCGAGTTCGCCGATCGAATACTGCATGTCACAAGCCTGGCAGCTCCCCTCGGGGGAGGCGCAAGACCTGCGAGTTCGCTCGATCGTGTCGATCATGCGTTCGACTTTTCGCGATAGAATCGAACGCATGAGCGAACAGGTCAGGTCTCTTCCCGGATCCGGGTCACCAGCTGCGTCGGGTTCACGAACCGCAGCGCAACGAGAAGGAGCACGAGCATGGAAGCGGTGTAGATGGTCGCCATGGCGTCCACCGACTGGTTCGCGCGGATGCCCGCGGCGAACACGGAGTTGTAGAGCGCCACCACGAGGGTCGTCGAGTCCGGGCCGGCGGTGAGGAACGTCAGCTCGAACATGCCGACCGTGCGCACCAGCACCAGGATCGAGGCGGCCAGGATGCCCGGCAGCAGCAGCGGACCGAGGATGCGGGTGAACACCGAGACGGTCCGCGCGCCGGACATGCGGGCCGCGGCCTCGATCTTCGGGTCGATCTGCTCGATGAACGGCGTCATCGTAAGCACGACGAACGGCACCGAGGGCACGAGGTTGGCCAGGATGACGCCGGTGATCGTGCCGGCCAGGTGGAACTTGTACAGCACGGTGGCCAGCGGGATGCCGTAGGTGATGGGAGGGATCAGGATCGGCAGCACGAACAGCAGCATCACCAGGCGCTTGCCGGGGAACGAGCGGCGGGCCAGCGCGTAGGCGGCCGGGACGCCGACAGCCACCGACACGGCGATCACCACCAGTGCGACGACCGCCGTCGTGAGGAGGACGTCCGAAAGGCCGAACTCGCGCCAGGCGTCGGCGTACCAGTGGGTGGTGAAGCCGTCCGGGAGCCAGGTGCCGAACCACTGGGTACCGAACGAGTCGACGACCACCGAGAGCACCACGCCCGCGAGGTTGACGAAGAAGAACACCACGACGGCCCAGACGACCCAACGTCCGGGACGCGCGACCCAACCGGTCATCCCTTGCCTCCGGTCGCTCCGCGGTACAGCGTGCCGCGCCACGCCATGACCAGGCCGATCACGATCAGCATGACCACCGCCATGAGCATCGCGACGGCCGAACCCATCGAGTAGTCGTACTCCTCGAACGCGGCGTGGTAGGCGGCGATCGAGATGACGCGGGTCTCGTTCGCCGGGTCGCCGACGAGTTGCGCGCTCGGGAAGACCGAGAACGCCATCACGAACGAAAGGCAGAAGGTGATCGCCAGGCCGGGTGCCAGCAGCGGCAGCGTGATGCGGCGGAAGCGCTGGACGCCGTTCGCGCCGAGCGTCGCCGCGGCCTTCTCCAAGGAGGGGTCGATGCCCGAGAGATAGGACAACGTCAGCAGGAAGGAGAACGGGAAGCCGGTGATCACCAGGGAGAGCAGCACGCCGGTGTAATTGTGGATCAGCGGGAGCGGCTGGTCGGTGATCCCGAGGACGGTGAGCACCTTGTTCAGCCAGCCCGCCGGCCCGCCGTACATGATCAGGCCCTGCGCGGTGAGCACCGTGCCGAGCGTGATCGGCACGACGAGGATCGTCGTCAGGAGGCGCTTGCCACGGACGCGGCCGCGCATGACGTAGGCGATCGGGATGCTGGCGAGCGCGTTGACGAAGGTCGCCGGGAGCGCGATGCCGAGCGTCGTCCAGATGGTGTTGCGCAGGTAGGGGTCGCCGAAGAACCGCGCGTAGTTCGCGAAGACACCGCCCTTGCGCGGCGCGAACGACAGCTGGAGACCGTAGAGGAAGGGGTACAGGAACAGGCAGGCAGTGACGAGCAGACCGGGCACCAGGAGCAGCAGGGTGCGGTCGATCCCCCGTTCGGCAAGCCGGTGCCGCAAGGCAGGGCGAGCGCCGGCCACGGCGGTCACGACGCAACCTCCCCACCCCTGGCGGCGGCGATCGTCCCGGCGGCGCCAGCCACCACCCAGCCCCGGACAACACCGGCCCTCGGCACACCCACGGCGCAACCCCCGCGACACCCGGCACCTACCACCGCGACCCCGGCGCTCACGGCGCGAACACCAGCACCCGCTCGGCCGGAACACCGATCTTCGCGGTATCACCTGGCGCAAGGCGTTTGTCCGTGCGGAAGTACACCGGCACCCCGGTCCCCAGCCGGGCCGAGACCGACAGCTCGCGGCCGTGGTACTCGACGATCTCGACCGTCACGTCGAGGGCGTTCTCCGTGCCGTCGCCGACCACGAAGTCCTCGGGACGAATGGCCACCTTCGCCGGGCCCTCCGTGAGCGAGCCGCGGCCGGTGAGGCGGACTCCCTCGCCCTCCACCGTGACCGACGAAGCCGTCGTCGAGGTCACCGTCACGTCCAACAGGTTGCGATACCCCATGAAGGAGGCCACATAACTGTTCACCGGGTGGGCGTACACCTCCTCCGGCGTCCCGATCTGCTGGACGGCGCCCTCGCGCAGCACCACCAGGCGGTCGGCCAGTGACAGTGCCTCCTCCTGGTCGTGCGTGACGTACACCGTGGTCAGGCCGAGCGTCTGATGCAGGCGGCGGATCTCCATCCGCATCTCGAGCCGCAGCTTGGCGTCCAAATTGGACAGCGGCTCGTCCATCAGCACGACCGGCGGCTCCAGCACCACCGCGCGGGCGATGGCGACGCGCTGCTGCTGCCCGCCGGACAGCTGCGCGGGGAACTTCGCCGCGTGCTCGGTGAGCTGCACCAGACGGAGCGCTTCGTCGACGCGACGCCGGGCCTCGGCGCGGCCGACCTTGCGCATCTTGAGGCCGAAGCCGACGTTGGCGCGCACGGACATGTGCGGGAACAGGGCGTAGTTCTGGAAGACCATCCCGAACCCGCGTTGCTCCGGCGGCTGCCCGTCGATGCGGGCGTCGTCGAGCCAGATGCTGCCCTCGGTCAGGGGCAGCAGGCCGGCCAGGCAGTTCAACGCCGTCGACTTGCCGCAGCCGGACGGGCCGAGGAGGGCCACGAACTCGCCGCGGGTGATGGCGAGGTCGAGGCCGCGCAGGGCGTTCGCGGTGCCGAAACTCCGGGACACGCCGTCCAGCCGCAGCTGCCCGAACGTCACTTCTTGCCGACCTTCGAGCCGCCGACCAGCTGGTTCCACTTGTCGAACGCCTTGACCTGCTGCTCGGCGGGCAACGACGTCTCCTTGGGGTACTGCGCGATCCACTGGTCGTACTCCGGGCGCCCGAACTGCCGCAGCGTGTCCTGGCTCTTCTGCGGCGCCATCTGCAGGGTGACGTCCTTGACCGCCGGGCCCGGGTAGAAGTACCCGTCGTCGTAGGCGATCGCCTGCTGGTCCGGCTTGAGCATCCACGCGACCAGCTGCAGGATCGCCGACTCCTGGTCGGGCGAGAGGCCCTTGGGCATCAGGGCGTACTGGGCGTCGGTGACCCAGTGCATCGGCTGCATGATCGCGGTCTTGACCGTGTTGGGCACGGTGCCGAGCTTGCGCGGGTTGATGTCCCAGCCGGTGGTCGACATGATCATGTTCACCGAGCCGGACGCGAGGTTCTTCATCGTCTCCGTGGTGCCCGACGGGTAGTACTTCACGTACTTGCCGAGCTCCTGCAGGAACGCCCAGGTCTTGTCCCAGCCCTTGTCCGGGTCCTTCGGGTCCTTGTCGCCCAACAGGTAGGGCAGGCCCATCAGGAACGTCCGGCCCGGGCCGGAGTTCGACGGCTGGGCGTACTGGAACTTCTCCGGGTGCGCCTTCGCCCAGTCGAGCAGTTCCTGCGGCGACGCCGGGGCGGCCGGCACCGCGCCGGGGTTGAACTCCAGGAGCGGGCCCGACGGGTAGTAGACGACCTCGATGCCGTAGCCGTTGGCCAGCTCCTGCATCTTGGCCGCGGGCTCGAGGTAGTTCTGCATCAGGTTCGGGAACCGGCTCGAAAAGTCCGGCAGGACCTTCGCCAGGGTGCCGTTCGCGATGCCGGCCGAAAGACCGTCGGTGCCGCTCAGCACCAGGTGGGTCTGGGCGACGCCGCCGTCCTGCTCGGCCTTCAGCTTGCCCGCCATGCTCGGCGCGGGGGCTGTCGAATAGGTGACCTTCGCGAGCACTTCGGGGTGCGCGGCCTTGAAGTTCTCGATCATCTGCTTGGTGAGCTGCAGGTTGCCCGCGACGTCGAGGATGTTCAGCTCGACCGGTTTGCCCGGCTTGTCCGGCACAGCCTGGGGATCCGCTGCCTGGCCGCCGTCACCGCCGGGCGCGCCGCAGGCCGCCAGACCGGCGGCGAGGCTCACCGCCAGCAACACTCGTCGGAATCGGAAGCCGGTGCAACGCTGCATGGCTGCTCCCTAGGTCCGTGATAATGTTGCATGTCGCATCGTATATCAGATCGGACATGCCAGTGGCGAGCACTTCTTCGGCCCGAAGGCCGCCGCCGCCCGTGTCGCGGACGGATTTCGTGCGTGACGCGATCAAGGAAGCGATCTTGAGCGGGGAGTTCGGGCCGGGCGAAACGCTCGTCGAAGCCGAGGTCGGCGCCCTGCTGGGGGTGTCGAAGACGCCGGTGCGCGAGGCCTTGCGGATCCTGGCCGGTTCCGGTTTGGCCACGATGAGCACGTACAAGGGCGCCGCGGTCCGCGTCATGGACGCCGAGAGCGCGTACGCGGTGTACGACCTGCGCGCGCTGCTGGAACCCGAAGCCGTCCGGCGGGCCGTCGAGCGGGGTGCCGACTTCGAGGCGGCGCGGCAGGTGCTCGCCGGGGTCGAGACCGGCGCCGCGGCCGGCGACCGCGCGAAGGCGAGCCTCGCCAACCGGCTGTTCCACCGCGCGCTCTACGCCGGCTGCGGGAACCCGCTGCTGGTCGAGGTCCTCGACGGCCTGCGCGACCAGGCCGCGCTCATCACCGTCACCGGCTGGGGCATCAGCCCCACCTGGCAGGGCGAGGCGGCCGAACACCGGGCGATCCTGAACGCCGCCGAGAGCGGCAACGCCCGGCAGGCCGAACACCTGCTGCGCAAGCACATCACCGATTTCATCGATCGGGTCGCCTTCGGGCTGCCCGGCGAACGCACCACCGAGACCGGCGATCCGAAGGGGGCCCGATGACGTTCGAGGAGCAGAGGCGGCGGCTTTCCGGGGTGGTGGCCATCCCGGTCACGCCGTTCGACGCCGAGGGCGCCGTCGACGGCCAGACGTACGCGAAGCTGGTGGACCGGCTCATCACCGGCGGCATCGAGGTCGTGACGCCGAACGGGAACACCGGCGAGTTCTACGCGCTCGACGCGGCCGAAGCGCGGCAGTGCCTGGAGGTCACCGTCGAGGCCGCGGCGGGCCGGGCGAGCGTGCTCGCCGGGATCGGGCACGACGTCGCGTCGGCGACCCGGGCCGCCGTGCACGCCCGGGAGGCCGGCGCCGACATGATCATGATCCACCAGCCGGTGCACCCGTACATCTCCGGCGACGGCTGGGTCGACTACCACGCGTCGATCGCCGCCGCGGTGCCGGAGCTCGGTGTCGTGCTCTACGTCCGCAACCCGGCGATCGCGGGCGAGCAGCTGCACGCGCTCGGCGCGGTGGCCCCGAACGTCATCGGCGTGAAGTACGCGGTTCCGGACCCGGTCCGGTTCGGCTCGGTCGCCCGGGACGCGGGCTTCGACCGGTTCGTCTGGATCGCGGGGCTGGCGGAGCTTTCGGCCCCCGGCTACTTCGCGGTCGGCGCGACCGGCTTCACGTCCGGGCTGGTCAACGTCGACCCGGCGATCTCGCTGGAGATGTTCCACGCTCTGTCCACAGGGGACTACCCGGCGGCGATGACGGTCTGGGAGCGGATCCGCCCGTTCGAGGAGCTGCGGGCGGCCAACGGCAACGCCAACAACGTCAGCGTGGTCAAGGACGCGCTCGGCCAGCTGGGCCTGTGCCGCCCGGACGTCCGTCCCCCGAGCCGCCTGCTGACCGGGCCCGAGCGCGAGCAGCTCTTCGGCCTGCTGTCCTCGTGGGGCCTGTCGTAGGTGACTGAAGTTACTCGGACGTAAACAAGGAGTAAGCGGACAAACCAACGCCGTCAGGACGGCGTTCACGGGTGATCTCCGGGCCCGCCGGGCGGAGTGTCCTGGCGGCAGTCCGATCCGCCGTGATGCCCGGAGGCACCCGTGACGCTCAGCGAGCTTCTTCCCAGCCTCGGCTGCGAAGCCGCCGATCACCTCGAGCCAGGAGTCTGGCCGCGAAGCACCCGAGTCGGCGAAGACGGCGAGCTCCTCTTCGCCGGCGCCAAGGTCAGCCACCTCGCCGCCCGCTTCGGGACGCCGTCCTACCTCCTCGACGAACAGCAGGTCCGCGACACCGCGCGCGAGTACCGCGAAGCGCTGCCGGACGTCGAAGTCGCGTACGCGAGCAAGGCGCTCTGTACGCGCGCCGTGCTGCGTTGGGTCTCCGAAGCGGGGTTGTCGCTCGACACCTGCTCCGCCGGCGAGATCGCCGTCGCGCGCTCGGTCGGCTTTCCCGCCGACCGCATGCTGCTGCACGGCAACGCGAAGACGCCCGAGGACCTGAAGGCCGCGCTCGGGTACGGCGTCCGGCGGATCGTCGTCGACTCACTCGACGAAATCCAGCAGCTCGGCGCGCTCGCCCACGGCCCGCAGCAGGTCATGCTCCGGGTGACGCCGGGCGTTGCCGCCGGGGCGCACGCCGCCATCAGCACCGGCGCCGAAGGCCAGAAGTTCGGCTTCTCGCTCCTCGAGGGCGTTCCCGACAACGTCGACGCCGCCGTCGAGGCGATCAAAAACCAACCCGCGTTGCGCCTCCAAGGCCTGCACTGCCACATCGGCTCGCAGGTGTCCCGGGTCGACCGGTACGAGGCCGCCGCGCGGCGGATGGCCCAGGTGCTCGTCCGGATCCGCGACACCCACGGCGTCACGCTGCGGGAACTCGATCTCGGCGGCGGGCACGCGGTGCCGTACGTCGGCGGCGAGCCTGCCTTCGACCTCGGCGGCTACTCGCGACGCCTGCGCGTGGCCCTCGCCTTCGAGTGCGCGGCGCACGGCTTTCCCCTGCCGCGGCTGACGATCGAGCCCGGCCGGGCGCTCGTCGGGCCGGCCGGGATCACGGTCTACCGCGTGTGCGCGATCAAGCGCGGCAGCCGCACGTTCGTCGCGGTCGACGGCGGCATGAGCGACAACGCGCGGCCGTCCCTCTACGGCGCGCGGTACACGACGCGGCTGGTGGGACGGCGGTCCACCGCCACGCGCGTCCCGATGACCGTGGTCGGACGGCACTGCGAGGCCGGTGACGTCCTCGCCGAGGGCATCAGCCTGCCCGCCGACCTGCACGCCGGCGACCTGCTGGCCGTGCCGTGCACCGGCGCGTACCACCACTCGCTCGCCTCGAACTACAACCAGGTCGGCCGCCCGCCGCTGGTCGGCGTGCGTGACGGCGTCGCGACGCTGCTGGTGCGCCGCGAGACCGAGGAGGACCTCAGCCGACGCGATCTGGGGTGATGCGGTCGCCGCCGCGCAGCACGACCCCGCGCGGCAGGCGGCGGCCGGCGAAGAAGTCGCGGCAGGCCCGGTGGACGGCGAACATCAGCGGCACCCCGAGCACGATCGACACCACGCCGATCACCGCGACGCCGCCGATGCCGAACACCGTCGTCTCGCCCGCGTCCGGCCGCGCGTACTCGACCAGCGCGAACCCCAGCACGGCCAGGAAGAACACGCCACCGGTGAACGGCAGCAGCCCCCGCAGCACGAAGTTGCGCACGCTCGCGAAGAGCGTCCGGCGGAACACCCAGACGCAGGCCAGCGCCGTCATCGTGTACTCGATGGCGATGGTCAGCCCGACCGCGTCGACCGAGTCGGCCAGCACGTTGTCGCTGATCAGCGCCAGCAGCACGTACACCGCCAGCGACACCAGGCCGAACGCCCAGGTCGCCACGGTCGGCGTCCGGAACCGCGGGTGCACGCGCCCGAAGACCCGCGGCAGGGCGCCGTGGCTGGCCATCGACAACGTCGTGCGCGCGGCCGGCATGATCGTCGCCTGGCTGGTCGCCGCGCCGCTGGTCAGCACCGAGACGATCAGCAGCACGCCGAGCACCTTGCCGGTGGCGCCGTCACCGAACACCGCGCCGCCCAGGCCGGCCAGGACGTCCTCGGAGTTGGCCTCGTTGGCGAGGCCGATCCCGTCGGCGCCGACCCCGGCGAAGGCCAGCGCGGCGACCGTCACGAGCAGGTAGTTCAGCACCAGCAGCACCGTCGAAAGCACCGCCGCCCGGCCCGGCGCGTGCCGTGGATCGGCGGACTCCTCGTTGACCGACAGCGAGCTTTCCCAGCCCCAGTAGATGAACACGGCCAGCAGCACCGCCGACACCGCGGTACCGGCGGAAACCCCGCCCGGCCACAGCCAGTCCAGGTGCGGCGGCGACGCCTGCGGCCCGGCCGTGCCTTCGAAGACGCGGACCAGCGCGACGACCGAGAACAGCACCAGGACGGCGAGTTCCACGCCGAGCAGGATCCACTGCGTCCGCGCGGACACCTCGATCCCGCGGTGGCAGAGCCAGCACAGCGCGAGCAGCCAGCCGGCGCCGATCGCCGTCGTCAGCCACCGGCTATCCGCCGCGTCGGACGCGCCGAACAGCAGCAGCGTGTACCGGCCGGTGAGCGCGGACTGGCTGCTCATCACGAGCAGCTGCGCGACCGTGACGACCCAGCCGGTGAACCACCCGGCGTGCGGGCCGAACGCCCGGGCGGCCCAGGTGAAGTTGGTGCCGCAGTCGGGTTCCGCGGTGTTCAGCTCGCGGAAGGCGAACGCGACGAACAGCACGGGCACGAACGAGAGCAGCACGAACGCGGCCGCCTTGAAGCCGGTGCCGGCCAGCACGATCAGCCCGAGCGTGGCCGCGATGGAGTACGCCGGCGCGGTCGACGACATCCCGATGACCATCGATGACACCATGCCCAGCGCGCCGCCGCGCAGTCCCTTGGCGGGAACGGCGGGGGCGGCACCGAGCGCCACGGCCTCCGACATGCGTTGGTCCTCCTGGGGGTCACCGGTACGAAAGAGCCGTCGGACGGTACCCGGCGCGGCCCGGCGAGCGCGCCCGGCTGTGCGCGGGCGCACAAAACCGCCTCGGAAAGCCTCGTCGATTTCCCCTCTCGCCACCGATTCCTCGGCTGAGCGCGGCGTGCACGTCGAATCGCGCGAAGCTGGCGCGGAGGTCTCGCTTTCTCGGCAGGTCTCGATACGCTGCGCACTTGACAAATCACATGCCGAAACACAGGGAGGGACGGCATGGGTGACGAAACACGTGCGCGCGCGCTGGACAACACGGACAGATCACTGATCGCTCTGCTGCAGCAGGACGGCCGGGCCTCGTTCACCGCACTGGCCAAGGCGGTCGGCCTTTCGGAGGGTGCGGTCCGCCAGCGCGTCCAGCGGTTGCTGCGCGACGACCTGATGCAGATCGTCGCGGTGACCGACCCCGCCAACGTGGATCTGACGCGCCAGGCCATGGTCGGCATCAACGTCGACGGCGTGGATCCCCGTGAGGTCGCGGACAAGCTGTCCGAGCTGACGAACGTGCACTACGTCGTGCTGTGCGCCGGGCGTTACGACCTGCTGGCCGAACTGGTCTGCCGGGACGACGACCACATGCTCGACGTGCTCGGCGAAGAGATCCGGAAGATCCCGGGCGTGTCCGGGACCGAGCTCTTCGTGTACCTGAAGCTGGCCAAGCAGAACTACTCCTGGGGCCGGCTCACGGCGTAGCGGGTGCGGGGATGACGGGCACGCACCGCCGCCCGCCACCCCCGGACCGCTACAGGAATCGCCGGTGCCCGGACCTCGCGGGCACCCCGGCCTCGACGAGGCCGGTCAGCGCCGCCGGGAGCGGATCCCGGTGCAGCACCCCGAGGCGCTGCGTGGCGCGCGTGAGCGCGACGTAGAGCTCGGCCGCGCCGCGCGGGCCCGCGGCCAGGATCCGCTCCGGCTCGACAACGAGCACGGCGTCGAACTCCAGTCCTTTGGCCGCGGCGGCCGGGATCGTTCCCGGGACACCGAGCGGACCGATCACGACGCTGGTGCCTTCGCGGCCGGCCTCGTCGCGGACGAAGTCCTCGATGGCCTCGGGCAGGTCACCGTCGTCCACTCGTCTGGACCACGGCCGGACCCCGCACGCGCGCACCGATTCGGGCGGCCGCGCGGCCGGCGCGAAGCGGGCCAGCAGCGCGCCCGCGACCGTCATGATCTCCGCCGGGGTCCGGTAGTTCACGGTCAGCTCGCGGTACACCCAG
Organism: Amycolatopsis tolypomycina; assembly: GCF_900105945.1. Taxonomy (NCBI): domain Bacteria; kingdom Bacillati; phylum Actinomycetota; class Actinomycetes; order Pseudonocardiales; family Pseudonocardiaceae; genus Amycolatopsis; species Amycolatopsis tolypomycina. Next base: position 8,112,480 of record NZ_FNSO01000004.1, read on the forward strand.
CGGTCGCCGACGTACGGCGCGAACACCGGGCCCCACGCCGTCGCCCCGGCCGCCGAGCGGCGCTGGGCGAGGTCGCCGACGACCGTGAACGACCGGCTCGGGCACCGCCGCATCAGCACCCGCCAGTCCATTTCGGACAGTTCCTGCGCCTCGTCGACGACGACGTGCCCATACGTCCAGTCGCGGTCCGCGGCCGCCCGCTCGGCGAGGTCGCGCGTGTCGTGCTCGGTGAACCGCCCGGCCAGCTCGTCGGCGTGGAGCAGGTCCTCGGCGACCAGCGCGACGTCCTCGTCCAGCTCCTCGGCGTCCAGTTTCATGAGGTCCATGACGCCGGCGGCGTACTCGGCCTCGGCTTCGGCCCGCCGCCGCGCGGCCGCGCGTTCCCCGGCGTCGTCCCGGCCGAGCAGGTCGACCAGCTCGTCGAGCAACGGCACGTCGGACACGGTCCAGGCGGTGCCGTCCGCGCGGAACAACGCCGGATCGGCGCCGGCGGCCTCGAGCCGGCGCGGCGACATGTACAGCGGCGCCAGCAGCGTCTCCGGCGTCAGGTACGGCCACAGCCCGTCGAGCGCGGCGCCGAGCGCTTCGTGCTCCGCGAGCTCGTCGAGGACGTCGGCGCGCAGGTCCGCCCACAACCCGCGGTCCTCCCGCGTCAGCCAGCCTTCGCCGATCTTCGCCACCCCGCGCTCGGCGACGAGCGCCACGACGTGCTCGCGGAAGACCGCGCGGGCTTCGTTGTGCGGCAGCCCGGTCCCGCGCGCTGTGTGCCGGGCTTCGGCCACGAGGTCGGCGTCGAGCGCCACGGTGACGTCACCCAGGTCGATCGGCACCGGCTCGACCGGCACCTGCTGGCGATCGGCGACCGCGGCGGCCAGCACGTCGAGGATCTCCAGCGACCCCTTGAGCCGCGCTACCTCCGGCGCGTCCTCGGCGGTGACGCGCAGGCCGGGGACGAGTCCGCCGGTCGTCGTGAAGACGACGTCCGACTCGCCGAGCGACGGCAGCACGCGGCCGATGTGGTCGAGGAACAGCGGGCTCGGCCCGACGACGAGCACGCCGCTGCGCGACATCCGCTCGCGCCGGGTGTAGAGCAGGTACGCCACCCGGTGCAGGGCGACGGCCGTCTTGCCGGTGCCGGGGCCGCCTTCGACCACCAGCACGCCCGCGTGGCCCAGGCGGATGATCTCGTCCTGCTCGGCCTGGATCGTCGCGACGATGTCCCGCATGCCATCGCCGCGGGGCGCGTTGACGGCCGCGAGCAGGGCCGCGTCCCCGCGCTCGGTGTCGCCCGGACGCCCCAGGACCTCGTCGGTGAAATCGAGGACCCGGCGGCCCACCGTGTGGAATTGGCGACGGCGGCGCATGTTTTCCGGCGTCGCCGCGGTGGCGACGTAGAACGGCCGCGCCGCGGGTGCCCGCCAATCGAGCAGGAAGGGTTCGTAGTCGTTTTCCGCGTCGAAGAGCCCGATACGGCCGATGTAGCTGGTTTCGCCCGAAAGGGCGTCCAGCCGGCCGAAGCAGAGCCCGTTGTCGGCGACGTCCAGCCGGGCCGCCTCCCGCGACCGGAACCGGACGTCGTTGTCCCGTTCCCCCGGCTGCACACCGGTTTGCCCGAGTGCGCCGTGGTACCGGGCCTGCGCCGCCGCGCGCTCGCGGTCGAGCCGCTCGTACAGCGCGGCGACGTAGGCCCGTTCTTCCCGCAATTCCTCGTCGTACCCCTGGTTTGACAAGTTCCCCTCACAGCGGTTAGACTCTTATCAGGTTCGGCGAGTTCTTCTGTGGTTTCGAAGAGCGCGCCGATTTTTTATTGTCCACCCGCTGTCAAGAGCCTCAGCCCAGCATGAATTCACGCGGGTTCAGCGGCCGGTCCACCACCCGCACGTCGCCCAGCAACCCGGCGAAACTGCGGTCCACCTTCCCCTCGTAGGACGACGCGCCGACCAGCCACGGGCCACCCGGATCGGCGAGCCCGACGGCGGGCGTGGCCGGGTTCCGGACCACCGGGCAGCCGTCGACGTACATCGTCGTGCGCCGGCCGTCGTTGACCACGGCGACGTGCCACCACTTCTCCACCGGCAGCTCGTGACCCCAATTCGTCGAGGTCCGGTCCTGGTTCAGGGGGTACACCGCCCACTGCAGCTCGCCACCGTCCGAAAGGGACAGCGTGGCCGCCGATTCCTGCGGGTCGTCGCCGGTCTTGCCCGCGGCGGCGCCGCTGCCCTGCCGGGCGAACAGGCCGCACCAGCCGTGGTGGCCGTCCTTGAAGTCCGCCGGCAGCCAGAAGAACGCCTCGACGGTGTAGCCGCGCTCGAACTTCTGCTTGTTGATCGGCGCCGCGTCGACCGTGCGCAGGTAGGCACCCCGGCTCGGGTCGCGGCCGCCGTCGAACCGCAGGCTCGCCCGCGACGGCTGCCGCGGCGAGAACTCGTTCGAATACTTCAACGCCTCCGGCCCGCTCCCGGGCGCGGTCACGCGCGTGAGGTCGTTGCCGCGGCCGGTCTGGTCGCGCACGACGACGTCGTCCGGCACCACCTTGCCGTCCTGACCGCCCTCGAACCGCCAGTACGCGACGGTTCCCGGGATCAGCAGCTGCTTCGCGGGCCGTCCGGACGGGACCGGCACCGGCGCGAAGCCCTGGAAGCGCTCGGCGAAGTCGATCTCCAGGCTGAAGTAGTCGGCCGCACCACTGCGCTCGACCTCCACCTGCTGCAGCTCACTCAGGTGGTCCTGCGCGGCGAGCCACGGCGAGAGCGTCCGGACGTCGATCACGCCGCGCGCGAGGTCGAACTGGTAGAGCCGGATCATCGCGCTGCCGCCGTAGTAGCGGTCCTGGTAGTTGGCGATGTGGACGTGCACGTCGTGCCCGGCGGCGTTCTTCCGGACGGTGCGCCCGGTCGGCCAGTAGTGGCCGTTGAGCGTGAGGAAGATCTGGTCGTTGCCCTGCACCAGCTCCTGCCAGACGTGCTCGCCGAACGTCGAGAACTGGGCCTGGGCGTGGTCGTCGGCCCAGGCGAGTTCGTGGATGGTCAGGATCGCCGGCAACGTCGGGTGCTGCGCGAGGACCTGCTTCGCCCAGTTCAGGCCGCCCGCCGACGGCCGCCAGTCGAGGGCGAGCAGCAGCCACTCGCGGCCGCCGCCGCGGAAGATGTGGAAGGTGTTGTAGCCGTCCTTGGACGCGCCCTTGAAGGTCGGCGAGTTGCGCTGCCGCTGGGGGCCGAACGCGTCGAGGTACGGCGAAGGGCCGCGCTGGTCGTCCTTCGACCCGTCGATGTCGTGGTTGCCCGCGAGGGTGCTGTAGGGGAACCTGCAGCGGTCGAGGGCTTGGAACGACCGGCTGACTCGGGCGAACTCGTCCGCGCGGCCGTTCTGGGTGAGGTCGCCGAGGTGCGCGAGGAAGACAACGTTGTCGTCCCGCGCTTCGAGGACGTACCGCAGCGACGCGTCCAGCGGGGCCGCGTCGCCGCGGTCCTCGTCGAACAGGTACTGCGTGTCGGGCATGACCACGAGCGTGAAGCGCGGATCCTCGGTGTCCGGGCGGTGCCGGCCGGTGGCTCCGGCGGCCGGGGCGCCGAGGACGTTCGGCAGGGTCGCGGCGGCGGCGACGGCCGGGGCGCCGAGGAGGAAGGTCCGGCGAGAAGTGTCAGTCACGGGCGGGAAGCTACGGGCGGCTTCCGACCACCCCGGCAACGCCTGCCGAACACCGGATGAACAGCGGTAGTGTCCGCGGCATGAGGCTGTTCCGGCTGATCCAGCCCGTCGACGACATCGAGGTCGCGGTCGCGTTCTACGCCGCCGTCTTCGGCCACCCGGGCGAGCGGATCGCGGTCAACCGGCACTACTTCACCCTCGGCGAGGTGGTGCTGGCCTGCGTCGCGGCCCCGCTCGAACACCGGGAACCGCGCCCGCAGCGGGATCCGCGGATCGTCTACCTCGCCGTCGAGGACGTCGAGGAGACGTTCGAGCGGGTGCGGGCCGCCGGGCCGCGCTGGGCCGACGACGCCATCGAGACGCAGTTCTGGGGCGAACGCTCCTTCTACGCCGACGACCCGTTCGGCAACCCGCTCTGCTTCGTCCAGGAGGACACGCTCTACTTGGGCGGGCCCGTCGGCTGATCGCCGTTGGCCGGGTGCATCCGGATCGGCATGACGAACCAGAGGATCCCGAAGATCAGCACGCACAGCACGCCGAGGATCCCCATCGCGATCCAGCCGTAGACCACCTTGGCGATCAGCGCGACCGTCGACGTGATCGCCAGGGCCAGGCAGACCAGCCCGACCAGCACGAGCCGGTTGCCGACGGTCAGGATCCGTTCCCGGCTGCCGGTGCGGAACAGCAGCCGGTGCCACGCCGCCGGCGACGTCAGCAACGCCGTGGCCGCGACCGCGAGCGCCACCGCGGACAGGTGGAGCGACTTCTCGAACCCGCTGGCGTCGTGGAACCGGTCGGTGAACACGACCGACAGCAGGAAGCCGAAGAGGATCTGCACCCCGGCCTGCGCGACGCGTAGCTCCTGCAGGAGCTCGCCGACGTTGCGCGTGAGCTGCTCGTTGCGGGTTTCGCCGGTGTGTTCGGGCACCAGATGACCATAACCGGGCTCAGGACCGTCCACCGGATGGGAAATCCGTAACTTTTCCACCAAATCGGTCACTCGTCCGAGTGATGATCATGGCGGCTTCCCGGACGACTCGTTAAAGAGGGGAAATGCGCTTTCTTCCCGCTCTGGCCGCCGCGGCCGCCGTCGCCGTGCTCGCTCCCGGTACCGCCGCCGCGTCGCCGTCACCGGCGCGGTTCACGACCGCGTACGGCACGTTCACCGCGGCTGCCCCCGGCGCAACCGCGGTGACGTACCGCCCCGATCTCGTCCCGGCGGGCGCACGGGCGCACGTGTTCGGCCTTTCGGCCGAGCACACCGGCACGACCACCCTCCTGTTCGTCACCGGCCTGCGCCCGGACCGGGCCTACGGTGCCCACGCGCACACCCAGCCGTGCGGCGCCACGGGTGACGCCGCCGGACCGCACTTCCAGCACGTGCCCGACCCGGTGAAGCCGTCGGTCGACCCCGCGTACGCGAACCCCCGCAACGAGATCTGGCTCGACTTCACCACCGACGCGATCGGCACCGGCTTCGCCCGGTCCACAGTGGACTGGACGTTCGGCGGTCGACGGCCGAAGTCGGTGGTCGTCCACGAAACCCACGCGCACACCGATCCCGGCCACGCGGGCACGGCGGGCGCCCGGCTCGCCTGCCTGACCGTCGATTTCTAGTCAGAACCCCCAGGACCGCTCGGGCACCACGCGGATGCGGACGGAGTACTTGGCGTCGAACTCGTCCGCGGTCAGGCCGATCGCGGCGTAGTGCGAGCCGTACTTGTCGAGGTAGCCGGGCGCTTCCGACGCCTTGCCCGCTTCGACGTGCGCTTTCCCGTTGACGACCAGGACCGAGCCGCCGTGTTCGTCGCTGTTGAGGTGGAAGCTCACGTCGGGGTTCGCCTCGATGTGCCGGAGCTTCGCGGTGTCCGGCTCGCTGAACACCACGATGTCGTCGCCGTCGAGGACGAACCACACGGGCCGCGGCGCGGGCCTGCCCTTGGGCGTGACTGTCGTCAGCCAGGCGATCGGCTCGCCGGCGCGGTCGGCGAGTTTCGGTGCTGCCATGTCGGTGCCCCCTGGTCGTCGGGTCTGTGACCCAGGTAACCACGGGGCACCGACATTTTCTTCCCGCTCTAGCGCGACGCGACCCGCCGCGCGTACCGCGTCCCGGCCGCCAGCAGCACCAGGCCCGCGCCGAGGAAGGCACCGACCCTGGCCAGGCCGTCGAGCGCCGACAGGTCGAAGAGCACCAGCTTCAGCACCGCGGCGCCGACCAGGATCAGCCCGGTCACCCTCAGCCCGACGACGTCGATCCCGCGCAGGAGCAGCACGAGCGCGGCGATCGTCCAGGACACCGTGATCAGCGCGTGGCCGACGAGGAACCCAGTCCGGCCGGGGACCGCCAGCAGGGCGCCGCAGAGCACGATCCCGGCGGCGCCGTACAGCGCCGAAACCCCGGCGAGCAGCCAGATCGGCAGGTCTTCGGCCGGGCCGCGGAACACCGAAAGGCGCGCAGCGGCCCACGGCAGCGCGACCGACACGGCGAGGATCAGCGCGGCGACCGCGAGCGCGCCGGCCAGCTCGGCAACGGTGTGCGTGCGGGGCACGATCAGCAGCGCGGGCGTGACGTCGAAGGCCACGCCGAGCAGGCCGCCGATCGCCGCGAACCCGAGCGCGGCGGCGAGCGCACCCCGGTTGCGGCCGCCCACCGCGGCCACGACCAGCAGCAACGCCTCGCCGAGCAGCACCCCGGCGCGCGCCGGGCCGTCGAACTGGGTGACGGTCGCCTGCAGGACCGCGAGCAGCCCGGCCAGGCCGGCGACCTGCCCGGCGAACCCGGGCCACCAGCGGCGGGCCGCCCAGACGGCGAGCAGCACGACACCCGCCCCGGCCGTGATCGGCACCGCCTGCGCCTTCGGCAGCAGCACCGCGGCGACGAGCGTCGGCAGCACGGCGGTGGCCAGCAGCGAAAGCGCCGCGGGGTCGTTCTCACGACGGCGCAGCACGACGAGCGCCAGCACGACCGCGGTGACCCCGACACCGCCCGCCGCGGCGGTGTTGGCCCAGCTGCCGCCCCCGCCGAGCACGGCCGTGCTGATCACGGATGCGAACAGCGGCGGGATCCCGGCGGCGAGCGTCAGCGACGACCAGTCGCGGCGCAGCTGCACCGGCGCCGTCGCGAGCTGGACCATCAGCAGGAAGGTGACCAGTTCGGGGGTGAACCCCCCGACGATCATCGGCGCGCAGACGACACAGCCGACCACGACGGCCGACGCCAGCAGCGGCGACTCCCACCGCACGGCCACGAGCAACCCGCCGACGGCGACCGCCAGCCCGCCGGCGAGCCCGGCGAGCACGGGCAGGAACTCGTACAGGGCCGTCGCGGCGACGACGTCCAGGTAGAGCGTGGCGATACCGGTGGCGGCCAGCGCGAAGGCCCCGGTGCGGCCGGCGGGCTTGCGGTGCAGCCAGACACCGACGCCGGTGAGCGCGAGCCCGAACCCGGCACCGACGAGCACCCGCGGCAGCGGCCCGAGCCAGCCGCGCTGCACGGCGAGCACGAGCAGCAGGACGACGCCGAGCAGCGTGACGGCCCCGCCGACCCAGGCGAGCACGCGGCTGCCGGCGCCTTCCTTGCCGAGCTTTTCGCCGAGCGTCTGCCGCGGAGCGGGCGGGACGTACTGAGGTTGTGGCGGCGGAACGTACTGAGGCGGCGGCGGTGGCTGCCACTGGTACTGCGGCCACGGGACCGACTCGGGGCGCACCGGCCGGGGCGCGGCCTGAGGTTGCGGCTCAGGCTGTGGTTGCGGTTGTGGTTGTGGTTGTGGTTGCGGCGGGGCGGCCTGTTCGGGCTGCATGGCCGGCTGCGGCTGGTCGGCATGCCGGGCTTGTGCGGCCTGTCCGGCCTGCGCGGCCGGGTCCGGCTGCCCGGCCTGGACGGTCCGCAGTTCGGAACCCACCAGGGCGAGACGACGCCCCAGGTCGTCGATCTCGCCGGCGAGCCGGAGGAGCACATTCGCGTCGGTGGTCATACCGGACAGGGTCACCCACCGGCGTCACCTGCGGATCCGTAGCACTACTCAATCCCGGGTCACGTCCTGGTCGCGGCCAGCACCTGGTCCATGGTGGTCATGATCGAGACGGTCTCGGCGAGCGGCATGAGCGGGCTCTCGATCTCCCCGGCGGCCAGCCGCAGCGCGACCTCGTCGGCCTGATGCCGCAGGCCACGGCCCTCATCGACGTATTCGAAGCGGCTTCGCTCGCCTTCGCGCGGGATGAAGGTGAAGGAGGCGGGAGCGTAGAAGGAGCCGTCGACCTCGATGCGCCCGTCGGTGCCGACGATCGCCGCGGTGGTCGGCGAGATCGCACTCAAGGTGCAGTTCAGGACGGCTTGCGCGCCGCTCGCGTAGCCGAACAGCATCGACATCTGCGCGTCGACGCCGGTGAAGGCGGGGGTGGCCATGGCAACCACCCGCTCGGGCGGCCCGAGGACCATCGACGCGAACGAAACGGGATAGATCCCCAGGTCGAGCAGGGCGCCACCGCCGAGTTCGGGAGCGAACAGCCGGAAGGCGGGATCCGCGGCGAACCACTGCCCGTGATCGGCGGTGACGGTGACGACGTCCCCGAGCCGCGGCAGCAGCTCACGGATGTGCCGGATGTGCGGCAGGAACCGCGTCCACATGGCCTCCATCAGGAAGAGATCCTTGGCTCGCGCCAGGTCGACGAGGTCGCGGGCCTCCTCGGCGTTCATCGTGAACGGCTTCTCGACGAGCACGGGCTTCCCGGCTTCGAGCGCGAGCCGGGCGTTGGCGTGGTGCATGGGGTGCGGCGTCGCGACGTAGACGACGTCGACGTCCGGATCGCCGGCAAGGGCTTCGTAGCTGCCGTGGCGAGTGGGGATGCGGTGCCGGTCGGCAAACCGTTCGGCACCGCCGGCGGTCCGCGACCCGACCGCGGCGACCACCCCGGACTCGGTGAGCTGCAGGTCTTGGGCGAAGGCGCCGGCGATCCCGCCGGTACCCATGATTCCCCAGCGCAGGGGCGCGTTCGTCATGAGCCGCACCCTATGCCTGGCCAGAGTGAGGAGTCGATCACCGTGAGGGGCGGTGATGGGGGTGGTCGGCATCTACGGAGGCGTCACGGGCGACGCCACGGCCTGGGACAAGTAAGCGAGCCGCGCGGTGACGCGTCGGCTCGTGCGGGCGACTCCGGTGTTGACTTTGCCCGAGACGGCTTCCGGCCACCCCGGCCCGGGGAGACACGATCGTCACCACATCCGAAATTCCGCCATCCGGTTCCGCGCACCGCGCGCCCACCGCAGCCGTGTTCCTGCTGCTGATTCTGCTCGCCTTCAGCGACGAGTTCGTCAGCGCGCTCATGGACGCCGTCGAAGCCCGCCAAGACTTTCGCTGGTTGGTCGTCCCTCTCGACGTTGCCATCTTGGCCGTTTCGCTGTGGCAGAAGCGCCGGTTTCGACGGCAGACGCAAGGGAACCATCGCGCTCGACCTCCTCACGACTGTCGTCGTGAAGACCAAGCTGGCCTGGTCGACCTGGCGGTGACACCGGGGGTACGTGGCTGCGCTGGCCATGTTGCTCGCCGCGACCCTGGACGCCGGCCCGGCGCCGCTGCTCTTTCCCTGGCGGGAAAACAACCCCCGAAGAGTGGCTGCGGATCCAGGCGGCACCCCCGCTCCTCATCGGCGCGTTCGGCGCATACCTGGCCACCGCGTGGTCGGAGTATGCACTCGGCCGCGATATCGATCAGGAGTACTTCGCCCAGGTGAGCCAGGTGATCGCCCTGCTGATCGTGGCACCTCGCCAGACGACCGATGGCGATCATCTCGCTCGCCATCTTGGGCTTCGGCGAAATAATGGCCCTGCCGGCACTCATCCAAAAAGAGCTGCGCGGGATACGGTTGGCTGCAGTCCATTGTCAGGTGTTCACGGGACGGGTCTGACGCGTGGCCGTACGGCTCGATGAACCGTTGCAGTAATTCTCGGTGCCGACGGCGGTACTTTCCGCGGGCCGGCCGGTGGCCGAGGCGAATCGGAGTCGACCGCAGCCTGCCGGCCGTCCGGAGCGCCAGGTGGCCGCCGTCGCCGTGGCGGGCTTCGTCGTCGTGACCGTCGTGGCTCTCCGCGAGCGGCTTCGAGCACGCCGGCCGCGCGAGTGAGCACTCGGGGAACAGCCCCTGGTCGACGTGATCGACACCACAAGCGACAATGGAGGACGTGACCGCCACCCTGAGCAAGCCCGCCCTGAAGATCGGCCCCTACCAGGTCGATCCCCCGGTCGTGCTCGCCCCCATGGCCGGCATCACCAACGTCGCCTTCCGGCAGCTCTGCCAGGAGTACGGCGCCGGCATCTACGTGTGCGAGATGATCACCGCGCGCGCCGTCGTCGAACGGCACCCCGGCACCATGCACATGATGACCTTCGGGGCGAACGAAAAGCCCAGGTCGATGCAGCTCTACGGCGTCGACCCGAAGACCATGGCCGAAGCTGTGCGGATCATCGTCGGCGAAGGGCTCGCCGACCACGTCGACTCCAACTTCGGCTGCCCCGTCGCGAAGGTGACGCGCAAGGGCGGCGGGGCCGCGCTGCCGTTCAAGCGGAAGCTGTTCGAGGCCATCGTGCGCGAGTCCGTGCAGGCCGCCGGCGACACGCCGTTCACGGTGAAGTTCCGCATCGGCATCGACGACGACCACCGCACCTTCCTCGACGCCGGCCGCATCGCCGAAGCCGAGGGCGCCGCCGCCGTCAGCCTGCACGCCCGCACCGCGGCCCAGCGCTACTCCGGCCAGGCCGACTGGACGAAGATCGCGGAGCTGAAGGAAGCCGTCACCAGCATTCCCGTGCTCGGCAACGGTGACATCTTCTCCGCCGACGACGCCCTGCGCATGGTCGCCGAAACCGGCTGCGACGGCGTGGTCGTCGGCCGCGGCTGCCTCGGCCGGCCGTGGCTGTTCGGCGAGCTCGAAGCCGCATTCCAGGGCCGCGAAATCCCGACCCCGCCCAACCTCGGCGAGGTCGCGAAGGTGCTGCGGAGGCACACAGAGCTCCTCATCGAGCACGACGGCCACGACAAGGCCATGCGCGACATCCGCAAGCACATGGCCTGGTACCTGATGGGTTTCCCGGTCGGCTCGGAACTGCGTCGCGGCTTCGCGATGCTCTCGTCGATGGAGCAGCTCGACGACCTGATCGCCCAGCTCGACCACGACGCCCCGTTCCCCGAGGCGGCCACCGGCCCGCGCGGCCGTCAGGGCTCCCCGGGCAAGGTCACGCTGCCGCATGGCTGGCTCGACGATCCGGACGACGACTGCGTTCCCGAGGCCGAAGATATGCACTCGGGCGGCTGAGCTGCACCAGGCTCAGGCCGAACAGCAGCACCCCCAGCGGGACGTGCACGGCCGTGACGTGCGCGATCCCGAGGAACACCTGCGCGGTCACCAGCCCCAGGAACACGCCCGCGTAGAGGATCGCCCGTGGCGAGTTGCCGCCCGGCCGCCAAGCCAGCACGGCGGCAACCACCTGCACGACCGCGACGATCCACACCGTGTACGCCGAAGCGCTGTGGAGGATATGGCCGTTCGGGGTGGTCAGCAACAGCCCGGCGGTGACCGGGGCGAGGAAGACCGCGAGCGTCTGCAGCGCGATCGTGGCGCGCAAGAAGATCGTCATACCCAGTAGACGACGCAGCGGCGCGAAACGTGAGGTCGTGACATCTGTCAGGCCGAAGTCGTGGCGGACGGCATCCGTCCCGGGCCGCCCACCGCGACAAGCTCGGTGCATGACGACGAACCAGCCCGCAAGCTCCCTGGTCAAGACCCTCGCGATCGAGATCGCCGTCCCCACCGGCGTCTACTACGCGCTCCACTCGCTCGGCGCGAGCGACTTCACCGCGCTCGCCGCCGCCGGCGTCTTCCCGCTGGCCCGGACGCTCTTCCAGTTCGCCAAGGACCGCACGCTCAACGGCCTCGCCCTCGTCGTCCTCGTCACGAACGTCGTCGGCATGCTGCTCACCTTCGTCTCCGGCGACGCCCGGATGATGATCGCCAAGGACTCGCTCGGCAGCGGCATCACCGGCCTCGTCATCCTCGCCTCCGCGTTCACCGCGGCCCCGATCATGACCAAGACGATGCGGCCCTTCCTCACCCGCGGCAAGGCCGAGAACGAAGCCGCGTGGGAACGCCTCAGCGAAAACGCCACGTTCAACGCCATCCTGCTGCGCTGCAGCGTCATCTGGGGAATCGGCTTCGTGCTGGAAAGCTCCGTCCGCATCGCCGGCGCGTTCACGCTGCCCGTCCCGACCATGGTCTGGCTGAGCACGACGATCTTCGCGGCCTCCTTCGCGGTGATCATGGTCGTCTCCGGCAAGGTGGCCGAGAAGGCGGGCAAGATGATCGCCGCCGATGCGAAGGCACGCCCTCTCGTGGCCGCTTGACCTGCGACAACGCGGGGTGTACAGGTGTGGACATGTACAGCAAGCGGCAGCAGCTGGTCGGCGATCTCGCCGACCTGATCCGCTCCGGACGCCTTGCCCCCGGCGAACGCCTCCCCGGCGAGCACCAGCTCGCCCTGAAGTACCAAGTCAGCCGGGGTACCGTGCGCAGCGCGCTGTCCGAGCTCCAGCAGCTCGAGCTCATCTCCACCCAGGCCGGGGTCGGGTCGTTCGTCACCTTCGACGGCGTCCAGCTCGACCAGCGGATCGGCTGGGCCCGCGCCCTCGCCGACGCCGGCGCGCCGGTCACCACCGAGCTGCTCGGCATCGAAGCCGTGGAAGACCGTGTCCTCGACGAAGAGTTCGGCGAACTGACCTACGTCGCCGTGCGGCGGCTGCGGCGCGAGCACGAGCGCGGGATCTCCCTGGAGACCGCCACCGTGCCCGCCGTCGGACCGCTCGCCGCGCTCCCCGAAACCGGCCTGCGCGACGGCTCGCTGACCAAGACCCTCGAAGCCGCCGGCCGGATCGCCGTCGGCGGCGACCAGTGGCTCAGCACCGAACGCCTCGACGCCTGCGCCGCCGGACTCCTCGGCCGCAGCATCGGCGAGCTCTTCCTCCGCGCCGAACGCACGTCGGTCGACGGCGAAGGCCGTCTCGTCGAGCGGGTCGTCAGCCTGCTGGACCCGGACCGGTTCCAGTTCCACCTCACCTTCAGGCACCGGTGACCGCGCGGGACCGGGCGCTCGGCGCGTTCACCGGGCTGGCCGTCGGCGACGCGCTCGGCATGCCGACGCAGTCGATGTCCCGCGCCGCCATTGCCGCCACGTACGGGCCGGTCACCGGCCTGTTCGCCGCCGTCGCCGAGCAGCCGGTCGCGCCGTCGATGCCCGCCGGTTCAGTCACCGACGACACCGAGCAGGCCGTCATGCTGGCCCGGCTGCTCATCGACGGCCGCGGCATCGTGGAGCCGCACGTCCTCGCCGACGCCCTGCTGATCTGGGAGGCGGACATGGTCCGCCGCGGGTCCGCGGACCTGCTCGGGCCGTCCACCAAGCGCGCGCTCGCCCGGCTCCAGGACGGCGTCCCGGCCGACGAAGCCGGTCGCACCGGCACCACCAACGGCGCCGCCATGCGGGTCGCGCCGGTCGGCATCGCGACGCCGGCGGACGACCTGCACCGGCTGGTCGACACCGTCGTCGCGACCGCGCGGGTCACGCACAACACCAGCCTGGGCATCGCGTCGGCCGCCGCGGTCGCGGCCGCCGTCTCCGCCGGGGTCGACGGCGCGAGCCTGGCCGAAGCGCTCGACGCCGGGGAGCGCGCCGCCGTCGTCGGCGGGGAACGCGGGCACTGGGCACCGGGCGGGGAGATCGCCGCCCGGATCCGCTGGGCGCGTGACTGGGTGCGGGGGATGGCCCCGGCGGCCGTCGCCGACGCGGTCGCGCAGGTGATCGGCACCTCGGTCGCGTCGCAGGAGTCCGTCGTGGCCGCGTTCGCGCTGGCCGAGGCCATGGGCGACGACCCGCCGGCGGCGTTGCGCCTGGCCGCCGGGCTCGGCGGCGACACCGACACCGTCGCCTCCATCTGCGGCGCGATGCTCGGCGCGGCGCACGGCGTCGGCGCCTTCCGCCCCGATGTCGTCGAGACCGTGCTCGCCGTCAACCGGCTCGAATTCGGGCCGCTCGTCGACGAACTCCTGAAGCTGCGCCGCCGATGAGCGGGCGGCTGGTGCACACCGGGCAGGTCGTCGTCGACCTCGTCATGCGGGTGCCCGCGCTGCCACCGCACGGCGGCGACGTCCTCGCGTCGTCGACGAACCTGTTGCCCGGCGGCGGTTTCAACGTCATGGCCGCCGCCGCGCGGTCCGGCGCGGAGGTGCTTTACGCCGGCAGCCACGGAATCGGCGGCTTCGGCGATCTCGTCCGCAACGCGCTCGCGACCGAAGGGATTGCGCTGGCTCACGAACCAATGTCCGAAGTGGACACCGGCGTCGTCGTCGTGTTGGTGGACGCGACCGGCGAGCGCACCTTCGCGACCGGCACCGGCGCCGAAGGACGGCTGCACGCCGAATTGCTCGACCGAGTCACCCCAAAGAATGACGACGTCGTGTACGTGAGCGGATACAGTTGGTTGCACGAGATCAATCGCGGCGCCCTCATCGAGTGGCTGCCCCGGCTGCCCGGCTCGAAGATCCTGTTCGACCCCGGCCCGCTCATCACCGACATCGACCCTGGAGACCTCCATGCCTTGTTGTCCACAATAGACATACTGAGCTGCACCGCCCGCGAAGCCGAGGTGCTGGGCGAGCTGCCACCCGTCGCCGTTGTCCGCGAGGGCGCGCAAGGCTGTCGCGTCCACGAAAACGGCCGGATCACCGACGTCCCCGGTTTCCCGGTCGAGGTCGTGGACACCACCGGCGCCGGCGACACGCACTGCGGCGTGCTGGCCGCGGAGCTGTTGCGCGGCAGTACCGTCCTCGACGCCGCCGTGCGCGCCAACGCGGCGGCCGCGCTTTCGGTGACCCGGCGCGGCCCGGCGACCGCGCCGGGCCGGGAAGAGATCGACCAGCTGGTGGAGGCCATGCGATGACCGGTACCCGCAGACTCGAGGTGGAGACCAACGGCCTCGACGTGATCGACGACGCCGAGCGGCGCGGGCGCCCGCGGCAGCTGTTCTGGCCGTGGTTCGGCGCGAACGTGTCGGTGCTGGGGCTGAGCTACGGCTCGTTCACCCTCGGCTTCGGCATCTCGTTCGGGCAGGCGCTGGTCGCCGGTCTCGTCGGCATCCTGTTCTCGTTCCTGCTGTGCGGCTTCATCGCCATCGCGGGCAAGCGGGGGTCGGCGCCGACGATGCTGCTTTCGCGGGCGGCGTTCGGCGTGCGCGGCAACCGGCTGCCGTCGGCGATCTCGTGGCTGCTGACGGTCGGCTGGGAAACCGTGCTCGCCGCGCTGGCGACGCTGGCCACGGCGACGGTGTTCGAGCGCCTCGGCTGGGGCGGCGGAACGCCGACGAAGGTGGTCGCGCTCGTGGTGGTGGCGGCGCTGACCGTCGCCGCCGGCGTGCTCGGCTTCGACGCGATCATGAAGCTGCAGACGTGGATCACCTGGATCACCGGTGTGCTCACGGTCGTCTACGTTGTCCTCGTGGCCGGCGACGTCCACTGGGCGGCGGTGAGCGCGCTGCCGTCCGGGTCGGCGCAGCAGTGGGTGGGTGCGCTGGTGTTCCTGATGACCGGCTTCGGCCTCGGCTGGGTCAACGCGGCCGCGGACTACTCCCGCTACCTGCCGCGGTCGGCGTCGAGCCGGGGCGTGGTCGGCTGGACGACGTTCGGCGCGTCGGTGGCGCCGGTGGTGCTGCTGGTGTTCGGGTTGCTGCTGGCCGGGTCGTCGCCGGACCTCAACAAGGCGATCGCGGCCGACCCGATCGGCGCACTGACGTCGTTGCTGCCGCTGTGGTTCCTGGTGCCGTTCGCGATCGTCGCGGTGCTCGGCCTGGTCGGCGGCGCAGTCCTGGACATCTATTCGTCGGGGCTGGCGCTGCTCTCGGCGGGTGTGCGCATCCCCCGCCCGGCGGCTGCGCTCGTCGACGGCGTGATCATGATCCTGGGCACGGTCTACATCGTGTTCTTCGGTGGCGAGTTCCTCGGTCAGTTCCAGGGTTTCCTGGTGACGCTGGGCGTGCCGGTGGCGGCCTGGTGCGGCGTGATGCTCGCGGACGTCCTGCTGCGGCGCCGCGACTACGCCGAGCCCGACCTCTTCGACCCGGCCGGCCGCTACGGCGACGTCCGGGTCGGGCCGATCGCGCTGGTCCTGGTGGCGACGGCGCTCGGCTGGGGCCTGGTGACGAACTCGTCCGCGGCGTGGCTGCAGTGGCAGGGATACCTGCTGGAGCCGTTCGGCCTCGGCGGCCGCGAAGGCGCCTGGGCTTACGCGAACCTCGGCGTGCTGCTGGCGCTGGCCTTGGGCTTCCTGGTGACGTTGCTGACGCGGCGGCGGGTCCGCGAACAGGAGGCAGTATGAGGCGAATCCTGGCGGTCATCGACCTGCAGAACGTCTTCGCCGACCCGGCGAGCCCGTGGTTCACCCCGCGCTTCGCCGAGGTGGTCCCGCCGATCCACCGGCTGGTGACGGCGTTCGGCGACGACGTCGTGTTCACGCGGTTTGTCGCGCCAGCACGACCGGAAGGGGCGTGGCGCCGGTACTACGAGCAGTGGCCGTTCGCGCTCCAGCCACCGGACTCGCAGCTGTACCAAGTGGTCGACGCTTTCCAGCCCTCGTCCACTGTGGACGCGACGACGTTCGGGAAGTGGAACCCGCGCATGGCAACCCGGGTGGGTGGCGCGGGCCTGGTGCTCGCGGGCGTCTCGACGGACTGCTGCGTCCTGTCGACGGCCCTGGCGGCGGCAGACGCGGGCGTCGCGGTCACGGTGGTGTCCGACGCGTGCGCAGGCGCGGACGACGAGAGCCACGCCAAGGCCCTGGACATCATGCGGCTGTACGGCCCGCTCGTGCAGGTCGCCACCACCGAGGAGGTACTCGCGAAGTAGATTCGCCTGCGTGATCGACCACATCAGCATCCCCACCGAGGCCGGGTCCTTCGACGCCATCGCCGCCGGGCCCGAAGACGGGCGGCCCGTCCTCCTGCTGCACGGCTTCCCCGAAGCCGCGACCGAGTGGGAGCACCAGGTCGCGACCCTCGGGGTGCTCGGATTCCGGGCCGTCGCGCCGGATCAGCGTGGGTACTCGCCGAATGTCCGCCCCGAGCAGGCGAGCGACTACTCGATCGATCACCTTGTCGGGGACGTCGTCGCGATCACCGAAGCGCTGGGCTGGCTGAAGTTCGACCTCGTCGGGCACGACTGGGGTGGCGCCGTCGCCTGGTGGACCGCCGACGCGCACCCGGAACGGCTGCGGAGCCTCACCGTCGTCTCCACGCCGCACCCCGCCGCGCTCGCCGATGCCATGAAGACCGACGAAGACCAGCACCTGCGCACCCGCTACATGACGGAGTGGCGGCAGACCCGCGTCACCGAGCGGCGGATGCTGGAGAACGGCGGCCGCGCACTGCGGGAGATGTTCGATCGGCGCGTGTCGCCGTCCAAGGTCGACGACTACGTGCAGCGGCTGTCCGAGCCGGGCGCGCTCACCGCCGCCCTCAACTGGTACCGGGCCGGGCGGCCGGGCGGGAAGATCGGCAAGATCGCCGTGCCGACGCTGTACATCTGGAGCACCGAGGACGTCTCGTTCGGCTCGACCGCCGCGCTCGACACCGCGAACTGGGTCACCGGGCCCTACCACTTCGAAATGCTCGAAGACGTCTCGCACTGGGTGCCGGAGGAGGCACCGGAAGCCGTCACTTCGCTGCTCGTGGAGCACCTCAACGCACGGTGACGGCCCGTCACCGTGCCGGGCGGACCGCGGTAACCCACCCGCCTCGCGGTACGGCGCGCAGGCAGCCGTCGTGTTCACTGGGGCGCGTGGATACCGCGACCGAACCCGAGACCGAGCAGGTCGTCTTCGTCACCGAGGACGGCGTGCCCACCGGCGAAACCGGCCCCAAGCTGGCCAGCCACCACGAGCACACCCGGTTGCACCTGGCCTTCTCGTGCTACGTCCTGCGGCGCAGCGACAACGCCCTGCTGATCACCCAGCGCGCCGGTCACAAGAAGGTCTGGCCGGGGGTCTGGACCAACAGCGTCTGCGGCCACCCCGCGCCCGGCGAAGCGCTCGAGGACGCCGTCCGGCGCCGCGCCGCCTACGAGCTCGGGCTGCCTTCGCTGTCCGGGTTGCACTGCGTGCTGCCGAACTACCGCTACCGGACGCCGCCATTCCAGGGGATCGTCGAGAACGAGTTCTGCCCGGTGTTCGCCGCGTGGGCCGACGCCGAGCCGGCGCCGAACCCGGAGGAGGTCGGCGACTGGCGCTGGGTCGCCTGGAACGACTACACGTCGTTACTGAACGACACGACGGCTAATGTGAGTTACTGGGCTAAGGACCAGTACTCGCAGCTCAAGGGCATCGAGCCGTTCGTCGGACTCTGAACCGACCACTCCGCAGAGTCACCATCACAGTCCCGTTTGAGCGAAATTCACCTTCTTCCGGACCGGCATCTCAAGCGCGACCGCCCCCACGACGACAACCAAGGAGTGGTGGAGGTGGGGATGGTCGCCGAGGGCGAAGGCGCGGCGGGCCGGACAGCCAGCCCGCAGCCGCCGGACCTGCTCCGCCTCCACGAAGCCATCGCCAGCCTCTTCGCCACCCAGGGCGACTGGCAGCGCGCCTACCAGCACCTGCGTTCGGCGCTCGAAATCGCTCGCGACGGCAGTCTCCGCGACGCGCTGACCTCGAGTTACAACCGCCGCTACCTCGATGAGCGCCTGTATGGACCGTTCACCGATCGCCTGCCGCTGGGACTCGCGCTGATCGATCTCGACCGCTTCAAGAGCGTCAACGACACGTACGGTCACCTCGTCGGCGACCGCGTCCTGCGCCGGGTCGCCGACCTGCTCCAGGAGGACCTGCCCCCGGGCGGCTTCTGCGCCCGCTACGGCGGCGAGGAGTTCGTGCTGTGGCTGCCGGGGGTCGACCTCGGGCGCGCCGTTCGCGTCGTCGACGACGCCCGGTTGCGCGTCGCCCGTCATCCCTGGTCAGAACTTCAGCCGGGGTTGCGCGTGACCATCAGCGCCGGGCTCGCGCACGAGACGCCGGGGTCCGGGGCGCCGACGTCACCGGAGCGCCGGCTGCGGCACGCGGACGACCTGCTTTATGCGGCGAAACACGCGGGCCGCAACAAAGTCGCCTATCAAGACGCGCAAACGACACAGTTAATATCCCACTCTGAGTAACGCAAACACGGCATTACTCCGTCCGCCGACAAGGTGTATCACCCGTTTGTCGACGCACACCGGCCGTTCGTCGACTCAAGGTGAAGAAAATTCCGGGAGGGTGTCGTCACGAACGGGGGGTATCCGTACGATAACGAAAACCGCCGGGGGAACGATCACCTCCTGCGGGGGAAGACGGCCAAATCGAAGCCACCCTTCGATCGCGCGAAAGGAGACCGAGTGCCGGACGA
Organism: Amycolatopsis tolypomycina; assembly: GCF_900105945.1. NCBI lineage: Bacteria > Bacillati > Actinomycetota > Actinomycetes > Pseudonocardiales > Pseudonocardiaceae > Amycolatopsis > Amycolatopsis tolypomycina. The sequence continues at coordinate 8,131,596 of NZ_FNSO01000004.1, forward strand.
GCTCGACAGCCCGGGAACCGGTCACCGCTCCGACGGTCCCGCGCGGCCCCGGCCCGGACGGCGCCGGTCGATGGAGGACCAGGGCGGGATCAGCGTCTCCGACGTCGTCGCCAAGACCACCGGCGTTCGCCCCCTGCCGGCCCGCGAGGAGCGACCCGACCAGCCGGGACGCCGTCTTCGCGCAGCCGAGCCGCGGTCTTCCCAGCCGCGCGCTCCGAGGTCGGACCAGGGGCCTGCACAGGACCCAGTACCCACGGACGCCACACGTCAACCGCGCACCCCCCGCCCCCGCCAGCCCCGCCGCACCACCGCGGCGGCGCCCCTGCCGGAAGCCCCCCTCCAGCGACGCCCCCCGGTGGCCAACCCGGGCCCGCAGCAGACGTCGGCGACCCCCCAGCCGCCGCGACGCCCCCGCCGCCCGTCGGCGGAGGCGCCTCAGGGCGAAGGTGTCCCGCCTCGCCGCGCACCCCGCGCGGAGCAGGCGCCGACCCCGGACAGCCCGGCCCCCCGCCGAGCGGCTGCCGCGCCCGACGGCCCCGCACCCCGCCGAGCGGCCGCCACACCCGACAGCCCCGCACCCCGCCGACCAGGGATTTCCGCCGAGGCGGCGGCACCGCCACGCGCGCCCGACGGCCCCGCACCCCGCCGAGCGGCCGGCCCCGAAGGGGTCGCGCCGCAGCGCCCCACCGGTGACGGTCCCGCAGGCCGTCGGGCGGCGATGTCGGCCGAGGCCGCGGTACCCCCGCGCGCCGCCGACCGCCGAGCGGCGGAAAGCCCCGCGGGCCGACGCCCGGCCGCTTCGACCGAGGCAGTGGCACCTCCGCGCGCCACGCCGGACAGCCCGGCGCCCCGGCGCACCGCCGCCGAAGGGGCCGCGCCTCCGCGGGCCGCGGCCGACGGCCGACGCCCCGCAGCCCCCACCGCTGCCGCCCCGATCCCGCCCGCCGTAGCCGATGGTCCGGTCGGCCGCCGTCCCGCGGCTCCCGCCGCGGCCCCGATTCCGCACGACGCGGCCGATGGGCCCGCCGGCCGACGCCCCGCAGCTCCGATCCCGCCCGCCGCGGATGGTTCGGGGCGCCGAGCTTCCGCCGAGGCCGCACGGGCTGCCGCCGATGGGCCCGCGGGTCGGCGTCCCGGTGGCCCGGCCGAGGCACCCTCGCGTTCCGTCGCCGGTGACGATGCTTCCGGGGGTGTGCCGCCTCGGGCCGCCCTTGATCCGCTCACCATGACCGACGAGATGGAAGCCATCGACGAGGCCACCCAGTACCGCCGCAGGATCGACCACACCCTCGCCCGGTTCTCCGCCGCGCACGATGAGATGGAAGCCGAAGAGGCCAAGCGGCGGGAACGCCGGGAACGGCTCTCGCCCGCCTCCATCCTCGAGAGCACCCGGACAGCCCTGCAGCGCGTTGTCACCGCTCCGCCGCCCGAAGACGACGCCGCCGAGGTGGCGCCACTCCCCGAAAAGGCGCCGAGGAAGAGCGTGCAGTTCGGGCGGATCGCCGCGGCCGTGGTGGCCGCGCTCGTCTTCCTCGGGATCGGGGGTGCCTGGGGCGCCCAGACCTACTTCGACGCCAAGTTCACCCAAGTCGCCGCGCTCGACGAGAACTCCGCCGACATCCAGGACGCCGCGGCGCAGGCCAACGACGAGAACTTCCTGATGGTCGGCTCCGACACCCGCGACGGGGCGTCCGCCGAAGAGGGCGTCGGCACCGCCGACAGCATCCCCGGTGCGCGGAGCGACACCGTGATGGTGGCGCACATCCCCGCCGACCGGAAGCGGGTCGTCGTCACGTCGTTCCCGCGTGACCTCGAGATCAACCGGCCCGAGTGCCAGCGCTGGGACCCCGTGCAGAGCAAGAACACCGACGAAAAGGTGCCCGCGCAGAAGATCGCCAAGCTCAACACCGCGTACGCGGTGGGCGGGCCGTCCTGCGTCACCAAGGTCATCCAGCAGATCACCGGGCTGCGGATCAACCACTTCGTCGGCATCGACTTCAACGGCTTCAAGGAGATGGTCGACGCGGTGCACGGCGTCACCATCCACAACGAGATCCCGATCGACGACACCATCCTCGGCAAGGTGCTGCTGCAGACCGGCGACGTCACGATCTCCGGCGACCAGGCACTGAACTTCGTCCGGGCGCGGCACGTCAAGGGCGACCCGACGTCCGACTACGGCCGGATCAAGCGGCAGCAGGAGTTCATCGGCGCGCTGCTGAAGAAGGTCATGTCCTCGGATGTCGTGCTCGACCCCGGCAAGCTCAGCGACTTCATCACTGCCTTCGCGAAGGCCACCTTCGGCGACAACCTCGGCGTCAAGCAGATGATGACGCTGGCGCAGTCGATGAAGGGCCTCGACCCGTCGAAGATCACGTTCCTCACCGTCCCGACGGTCGGCACGGCCAACAGCCGCGGCAACGAGGTGCTCGTCGTCAGCAAGACGAAGGCCCTCTTCGACGCGCTGCGCAACAACACGCCGCTGCCCGACCCGAACGCGCCGGTCCCCGTCAGCGAGCAGGCGCCGCCGAGCAGCACGTCGAAGTCGAAGTCCAGCGGCAGCTCGAAGTCGACCACCACCCGCAAGAGCACCGGCAACGGCTGAGCCGGAGGATCGTTAGTCCGGGTTCACGTGCGGTTCACCCGGCGATGCGGTATTTGGCCACAGTTGGCCGTAGGGTTGGGCCATGCGTGAGGCTTACCATGTCGAACTCGAACAGCTCGCCGACCACCTGGCCGCGATGTCGGTCCAGGTCGCCGACGCCATGGAGCGGGCCACGCGGGCACTGCTGGAGGTCGATCTCGGTCTCGCCGAGCAGGTGATCAGCGACGACGCCAAGGTCGACGACGCCCGCGCCCAGTGCGAGGAGCAGGCGTACGCCCTGCTGGCCCTGCAGGCGCCCGTGGCGACCGACCTGCGCACCGTCCTCGCGGCGATCCACGCCGCCGAGAGCCTGGAGCGGATGGGCGACCTGGCGCTGCACGTGGCGAAGGCCGCGCGGCGCCGCCACCCCGAGCCGGTGCTGCCGGACGCGGTGCGCCCGTACTTCGCCGAGATGGGCGAAGTCGCGGTCAAGCTGGCCCGCCAGACCGAACAGGTCATCAAGTCGAAGGACGTCGAGGCGGCGAAGACGCTCGAATCCGACGACGACCAGGTGGACGACATCCACCGCCACCTCTTCACCGTCATCATGGACCGCGAGTGGCCGCACGGCGTGGCCGCGGCCGTCGACGTGACGCTGCTCGGCCGCTTCTACGAGCGCTACGCCGACCACGCCGTCTCGGTCGCCAAGCGGATGATCTTCGTCGTCACCGGCAAGATGCCGGGCTACGGCTCCGACGACGACATCTGAGCCGCCCCAACGAAAAATGCCCCCGGCCGCGGCCGGGGGCATTTCCATTACTCCATTGTGGACTCAGCCGAAGCGGCCGGAAATGTAGTCTTCCGTGGCCTTTTCGTCCGGGTTGGAGAAGATCTTCTCCGTGTCGTTCAGTTCCACCAGCCGGCCCGGCTGGCCGACGCCGGCGAGGTTGAAGAACGCCGTCTGGTCGGAAACCCGGGCCGCCTGCTGCATGTTGTGCGTGACGATGACGATCGTGTAGTCCTTCTTCAGCTCGCCGATCAGGTCCTCGATCGCCAGCGTGGAGATCGGGTCCAGGGCCGAGCAGGGCTCGTCCATCAGCAGCACGTCCGGCTGGACCGCGATCGCGCGGGCGATGCACAGCCGCTGCTGCTGACCGCCCGAAAGCCCGCCGCCCGGCTTGTTCAGGCGGTCCTTGACCTCGTTCCACAGGTTCGCGCCGCGCAGGGCGCGCTCGGCGATGTCGTCGAGCGTCTTCTTGCCCTTGGTGCCGCCCAGCTTCAGGCCCGCCACGACGTTGTCGCGAATGGACATCGTCGGGAACGGGTTGGGACGCTGGAACACCATGCCGATCGTGCGGCGCACCTGCACCGGGTCGACCGACGACGCGTAGATGTCCTCGCCGTCGAGCAGCACCTGGCCGTCCACGCGGGCGCCGGGGATCACTTCGTGCATGCGGTTGAGCGTGCGCAGCACCGTCGACTTGCCACAGCCCGACGGGCCGATGAACGCGGTGACGTTGCGCGGCGGCACCGACAGGGTGACGCCGTCCACGGCGTGGAACTTGCCGTAGTAGATGTCCACGTCCTTGACGTCGATTCGCTTGGCCATCAGGAACAGCTCACTTCTTCTTCGGGGCGACGAGGCGCGCGAACACAGTGGCGAGGAGGTTGATCAGCGCGATGATGAGCACCAGGGTCAGGGCCGCGCCCCAGATCCGGTCGAAGCCGACCGTGCCCGGGTCCATCGGGTTGCTGACGCGCTCGTTGTTCATCAGCAGCGGCAGCGCGGCCTGCTCGCCGTGGAAGATGTCCCAGTTCGTGTAGGCCGAGTAGCCGACGAGGACCAGCAGCGGCGCGGTTTCGCCCATCACGCGGGCCAGCGCCATCATCACGCCGCCGACGATGCCGGACAGCGCCGTCGGCAGCACGATCTTCATGATCGTCTTCCACTTCGGCACGCCCAGCGCGTACGACGCCTCGCGCAGGTCGTCCGGGACGATCCGCAGCATCTCCTCCGACGAGCGGACGACGACCGGGATCATCAGCAGCACCAGGGCCAGCGAGACGGCGAAACCGCTGCGCGGCAGGCCGAGCGTGGTGATCCACAGCGCGTAGATGAACAGCGCGGCCACGATGGACGGAACGCCGGAGAGGATGTCCACCATGAACGTGGTGGCCTTCGCGAGCTTGCCGCGGCCGTACTCGACGAGGTAGATCGCGACGAGCATGCCGATCGGCACCGCGATGATCGCGCACACGAGGCCCTGCAGCAGGCTGCCGACGATGGCGTGCAGCACGCCGCCGCCGACCTCGTCGGACAGCACGTCGCCGAAGTCCTGGCCCCACCAGTTGCTGTACGGGATGCGCTTGATGCCGTTGGCGACCACCGTGTAGAGCACCCACACCAGCGGGACGACGGCGATCAGGAACGACAGCCACACCAGCGTGGTGGCAACGCCGTTCTTGACCTTGCGGGCCAGGCTGACCTGCTGGAACGCCGGGGTCGAAGCGGGCGCTTCGAGCGAGGTGACGGACATGCTCAGTCCCCCTTCTTGCCGATGACGGACCGCGCGGCGAAGTTCACGACGAAGGTGAGCACGAACAGCACCAGGCCGGCCGCGATGTACGCGCCGGCCGAGACCTCGTTGTTGAACTCGCTGTAGTTCGCGGCGATCTTCGACGCGAAGGTCGCGCCGCCGTCGAAGAGGCTCCAGTCGAAGTTCTTGCCCTGCGGGATCAGCAGGATGACGGCGAGCGCGATCGTCTCGCCCAGCGCGCGGCCGAGGCCGAGCATGGACGCGCCGACGTAGCCTGCCTTGCCGAACGGCAGCACCGTGGTGCGGATGACCTCCCAGCGGGTGGCGCCCAGCGCCAGCGCGCCCTCGATGTGCGGGGTCGGCGTCCGCTCGAACACCTCGCGCGAGAGCGAGGTGATGATCGGCAGGATCATCACGGCCAGCACGATGCCGGCGGTGAAGATCGTGCCGCGCACGCTCGGCGCGACGTTGCCGGGCGCCAGGATCGGGAACCACGAGAACGTCTCGTTGATCCACTGCGCGAACGGCTCGATCGCCGGCGCGAACACCAGGATGCCCCACAGGCCGAAGATGATCGACGGCACCGCGGCGAGCAGGTCGATGACGTAGGCGAACGGGCGCGCGAGGCGCGGCGGGGCGTACTGGGTCAGGAACAGCGCGATGCCGAGCGAAACCGGCATCGCGATGACCAGCGCCACCAGCGACGTCGCCACCGTGACCTCGAGCAGGTCGAGGATGCCGAACGACATGTTCGCCGGGTCGCTGGTCGACCAGCCGTGGTTGGTCAGGAAGTTGACCTTGTCGGCCTTCAGCGCCGGGATCGCCTGGATCAGCAGGAAGACCCCGATCAGGCCGATCAGGGCGACGACGAAGATCCCGGCCCCGGTGGTCAGGTTCTGGAAGATGCGGTCACCGGCCCGCACCTTCTTCGGCTTCTCGCCCGCGGGCGGCTCGGGTGCCGCCGGCGGGGCTGGTTGCTCCGAAATCGGGACCTCCGGGGGCGTCGTGACGGACGACGAACGCCCACCGGGGTCGCCGGTGGGCGTTCGCGTCGAGAATGACTCGCTCATCAGCTACTTCTGACCAGCCTCTATCACTCGGTTGCCAGTCGCAATGGTCAGCTGATCGCCTTGACGGCGGTCAGCACCTTGGTCTGCAGCGACTGCGGGATCGGCACGTAGCCCTTGGCGGACAGCGGCTGCTGGCCGTCGGTCGCGGCCACCGTCAGGAACGCCTTCACGGCCTTCGCGACGTCCGGGTTCGAGTACTTCGAGCAGACGATCTCGTAGGTCGTCAGCAGCAGCGGGTAGGCACCCGGGGTGTTGCTGGCGTAGATGCCGTTGAGGTCGAGCGCGAGGTCGTTCGAGCCGTCCTTGAGGAACTTCGCCGCGTCCAGGGACTTGGCCACGTTCGCCGAGGTGAGCTCGACGCCGCCGGAGCCGCTGTCGATCAGGGCCGGGGTCAGGCCGTCCTTGGCGAACGCGCCCTCGACGTAGGTGATGCCGCCGTCGGAGGCCTTCACCGCGGTCGCGACGCCGTTGGAGCCCTGGGCGCCGTTGCCGACACCGCCGTTGAACTTCTTGCCGGCACCCTTGGTCCAGTCGGCCTTCGCCGCCGCGGCCAGGTACTTCTGGAAGTTGTCGGTGGTGCCCGACTCGTCCGAACGGGACACGACCTGGATGGCCTTGTCCGGCAGGTTCAGGCTCTCGTTGCCCTTGACCGCCTTGATGGCCGGGTCGTTCCACTTGGTGATGGCGCCGCTGAAGATCTTGGCGGTGACCGACGGGGTCAGCACCAGCTTGTCCACACCGGACAGCTTGTAGGCGACGGCGATCGGGCCGACCACGAGCGGGATGTTCCAGGCCTCGCTGCCGCAGCGGGCCTTGGCGGCCTCGGCGTCGGCGTCCTTGATCGGCGAGTCCGAGCCGCCGAAGTCGATCTGGTTGGCGTTGAACTGCTTCACGCCCGCGCCCGAACCGCTGGGGTTGTAGTTGACCTGCTGACCGGAGCAGCGCTTGCCGTACTGCTGCGTGAAGATGTCGATCGCGTTCTTCTGCGCCGACGAACCTTCCGCGGACAGCGGGCTCTTGCCACCGCACTGGACGTCGGCCGTCTCGGTCGCGGCGGGGGCAGCAGCGGAGCTCGAGCCGCTGCTGTTGGACGCCGCGGGGTCAGTGCCACAGGCGGCGAGCACGAGAGCGGCGCTCGCCACGATGCCGACCGCGCTCAGGGGCCGCATGATCTTCACTGCTGTTTCCTCCATCAGGAGCTTCACCGGTTCGGCCGCGGCGGTGGTCGCCGTGCCGGATCCGGACATTAGGCAGCGCTGATGGACGGGCGGCCGTGAACAAATGAACGCAAAGTGAACAGACCCCCGGATGTGAGCAGGGCTACTAGCCTGAGAGGCTGCCGTGTCCGGGCCGTGACCTGCGCGTTTGCCGTCAGTGACGAGATGCTCGCGCGGCGTCGATCGTGGTCACCGACCGTACTGGACGTCGGTTTCGTGACGGGCGAACCCCAGCTTGGTGTAGACCGCCAGCGCCGGTGCGTTGTCGCCCTCGACGTACAGGATGATCTGCCGCAGCCCACGGCTCGCGAGGTACCGCAGCCCGGCGAGCGTCAGCGCCCGCCCGAGCCCGCCGCCCTGCGCCGCGGGGTCGACGCCGACGACGTACACCTCGCCGACGCGCTCGCCGCCGAACCGCCCCGGGGTCGGTTCGTGCACCTTCGTCCAGTGGAAGCCGATGACCTCGCCGTCTTGAACGGCGAGGAAGAAGCCGTCGGTGTCGAACCACGGCCGGGCTTCGTCGGCGCGGACGTCGTCGGCGGTCAGGGCGCCCTGCTCGGGGTGCCAGTCGAAGGCCCGCGCGTTGACCCGGACCACGGCGTCCTCGTCCTGGCCGGGCACGAACGTCCGCAGCGAGACGCCGTCGCGCAGCACCGGCTCCGGCCAGACCGCGCTGTCGACGTCGACGTGCAGGATCAGCAGCTCGCGCTTGCGCTCCAGGCCGGTCTTCACGGCCAGCTTCTGCGCGGCCGGGTGGTCGCCGTGCGCCCAGACGCGGAAGCCGACGGCGGCTCGCTCGTCGAGCGCCTGAAGCAGCTTCGCGCCGTAGCCGCGATCACGGTGGGCGGGGTGCACGAACAGCTCGGCGACCTGGTGCCCGAAGGAGTCGCCCGTGGTGTCGAGGTGCGCGTAGCCGACGACTTCGCCCTCGACGCAGGCGACGAGGTGCTCACCGCCGTCGAACTCACCGGGCAGCGGGCCCGCGGGCTCGACCTCGGGCCGCCCGTCCGCGTCGCGCACGGCCAGCAGCAGCCCGCGCACGTCCTCGAGCTGCTTCTCGTCCAGTTCCTGCCGCCACTCTCCGGTCACCCCTGCGACCGTACCCGTGGGAGAGGCAACGCGACGGTTGTCGCCGCGTCCAGGTGAAGGTGGGGACGTCAGTGGGTGAGTTCGGGAGCGTCGGCCGGGGCCTCGGCGCTCGCCTGCGCGGGCACGCCCGGCCGCGGGCCGCCGCTCTTGGCCGGCCGCTCGAACTTGTAGCCGACGTTGCGCACGGTGCCGATCATCTGCTCGTGCTCGGGGCCGAGCTTGGCGCGCAGCCGCCGGACGTGCACGTCGACCGTGCGGGTGCCACCGAAGAAGTCGTAGCCCCAGACCTCCTGCAGCAGCTGGGCGCGGGTGAACACCCGGCCGGCGTGCTGCGCGAGGTACTTGAGCAGCTCGAACTCCTTGTAGGTGAGTTCCAGGGTGCGCTTGCGCAGCCGCGCGGTGTAGGTCGCCTCGTCGATCACCAGCTCGCCGACCCGCAGCTCGGCGTCGACCTGCGCGGAGCCGCCGTCGCGGGTCGTCACCAGCCGCAGCCGGGCGTCCACCTCGGCCGGGCCGGCGGTGGGCAGCAGGATGTCGTCGGTGCGCCACTCGGCGCTCACGGCAACGAGCCCGCCTTCGCCGACGACGGCGATGATCGGGGTCGCGGCCTCGTCCTCGCCGGTGCCCTTGAGCAGGCGGCAGAGACTCTTCGCCGAGGCCAGGTCGCTGCGGGCGTCGAGGAGGATCACGTCGCGGTGACCCGCGTCGAGCAGGGCCGTCACCTCGGGAGCGCGGACGCGTACGGTGTGCGGCAGCAGGTCCAGTGCGGGAAGCACCGAGGTGGCGTCGGCCTCCGCAGTCAGTACCAGAAGGTCCAGGCTCATCAGCCGCACCGCCTTCTCGAGTCGTCGCCGCACAGCGGCGTTGGTCGGTGCTAAGTGAGAATAGCGGCTGAACGGCCGGGCACCTAACCCTTGCTGGATCGATCACACCTGGCGGAATCCGGGTGTCCCCGACGAACAGGAGTACGGAAGCGATGGTGAGCAGGCCCGTGACCCGGGACGACCGACCCGGACCGACGCCCGACGCCCGGCGCCGCGGCCGCCGGGCCCGCCGCTGGGTGATCGCGCTGATCGTCCTGGTCTTGCTGCTGGTGGGTGCCGATTTCGGAGCCGCCGCGTACGCCGAGCACATGATCTCGCAGAAGGCGCGCACGCAGCTGCAGCTGAGCGACGACCCGTCGGTGACGATCCACGGCTTCCCGTTCCTCACGCAGGCGCTGGGCGGTGACTACAGTCACATCAGCGTGTCCGCCGCCGGTGTCCCGGTCGCGGGCAAGCTCCAGGACGTCGCGGTGAACGCCGAGCTGGAGAACGTCACGGCGCCACTGTCCGACCTCGCCAACGGCAACACCAAGGCGATCACCATCGGCGAGCTGACCGGCTCGGTGACCATCAAGGCCGCCGACCTGGCCCGCCTCGCGCCGCTGGACAAGATCAAGGACCTGCGGATCGAGCCGTCGACCACCGAGTACGTCGAGAACGGCGACGCCGGGCAGAGCGAGCCGACGCCGACCCCGACGAAGACCACCGAGGGCCAGCCCGACCAGGACGAGTCGCGCACCGGCGTCCGCATTTCGGGACACCTTCAGTTCGCGGGCAAGGATCTGGAAATCTTCTGTTTCGCGATGATCGAGGCCGACGCCGCCAAGGGAACGATCAACTTCGTCCCCAAGCGGCTGCAGTTCGGGAACAACCAGGAGACCACCGTGGTCCCCGCGGCGGTGCAGAAGGCGCTGATGCCGAACTTCAACGCGTCGATCAGCACGAAGGACCTGCCGCTGTCGGTCACCCCGACCGGCGTGCAGGTGCAGAGCGGATCGGTGACGATCAGGGGCAAGGCGACGAACGTGTCCTTCGCGGACCTCAGCAAGTAGGAGCGGCCGGTGACGGGGGTGTGGGTGCTCGTGGCGACGCTGGTGGCCGCCACGGCCGCCGGTGCGCTGCTCAAGGCCCGCAACGGCCGGGTGCGGGACGCCAAGCCGGCCCGCGAGCTGCCCGCCCCCGTCACCGACGTGCTCGACCCGGCGTCCGCGGTGACGCTGGTCCAGATCTCCACCACCTTCTGCGCGCCCTGCCGGCACGCGAAGGCCGTGCTCGCGCCGCTGGCCGAGCGAACCGACGGCCTGCACCACGTCGAACTCGACGTCACGAACTCCCCGGAGGTCGCGCAGTCGCTGGCCGTGCTGCGGACGCCGACCACGATCGCGCTGACCCCGGACGGCCGGGAGCTCCTGCGCGTCGGCGGCGTCCCGAAGGGCCCCGAACTGCTGGACGCCCTGCGGCCGCATCTCACAACGCGGACGTCCTGACCAGGGATCGTCCCGCATTCCGGGAATCGTCCCAAGGTATGAACGTGGTTCCCACCCTCAGAGAGCTCTGGGTACCCTCGCACCCGTGACCGGGCTGACCACCTTCTTCTTGACGCAGCGGCGCGCAGTCGACCTCTGCCGCGTCCGCAGCAGCCTGTGTCGCGTTCAGTCCGACCGGCACTGAACCCTTCCGATCCGGTCCCCGCCAGCCCTGATGCCGCGTGCCGTTCGCACGCACCCCTTGCTCCAGCTGGAGGCACCATGTCCGCCGGACCGGCCGTCGACCCGCGAGGCCCGCGGTTCGCCGCCATCCTGACCACGATCGTGCTCGCGGTCGTGCTGGTCACCCAGTGGTGGCCGCTGCTGGCGATCCAGACCGTCGTCTTCGCCATCGGCGCGTTCGCCGGCCTGAAGCCGGCGCCGTACTCGATCGTCTACCGCGTGCTCGTGGCCCCGCGCCTCGGCCCGACCGACGAGCGGGAGGACGCGGCGCCGCTGCGGTTCGCCCAGGCCGTCGGGTTCGTGTTCGCCCTGGTCGGCACGATCGGCTTCGCCGCGGGGATCACCCCGCTCGGCATCGTCGCGACGGCGTTCGCGCTGTTCGCGGCCTTCCTCAACGCGGCCTTCAACTTCTGCCTCGGCTGCGAAATGTTCTTGCTCATCAAACGCTTCAGCCCCGCCCGCGCGTCCTGAAAAGTTCAACCCCAGAAAGAGAGTCCAGTCCATGAGCCGTGAAGACGTCCTGGTCACCACCCAGTGGGCCGAGGAGAACCTGGACACCCCCGGCGTCGTGTTCGCCGAGGTCGACGAGGACACCACCGCCTACGACGCCGGCCACATCCGGGGCGCGGTGAAGTTCGACTGGCGGAACGACCTGCAGGACGGGGTGCGCCGCGACTTCGTCTCCAAGGAGGGCTTCGAGAAGCTCCTCTCGGAGAAGGGCATCTCCAACGACGACCTCGTGATCCTCTACGGCGGCAACAACAACTGGTTCGCCGCGTACGCGTACTGGTACTTCAAGCTGTACGGCCACGAGAAGGTCAAGCTCCTCGACGGCGGCCGCAAGAAGTGGGAGCTCGACGGCCGTGAGCTGAACTCCGACGAGGTCAAGCGCGACCGCACCGAGTACCAGGCCCAGGACCAGGACCTGTCGCTGCGTGCCTTCCGCGACGAGGTCGTCCAGTCGATCGGCTCGAAGAACTTCGTCGACGTGCGTTCGCCCGACGAGTTCTCCGGCAAGCTGCTCGCCCCGGCGCACCTGCCGCAGGAGCAGTCCCAGGTGCCCGGCCACATCCCCGGCGCGCTGAACGTGCCGTGGGCGAAGGTCGCCAACGAGGACGGCACCTTCAAGACCGAGGAAGAGATCAAGGAGCTGTACAAGGACGAGGGCATCGACGAGGGCAAGGGCACCATCGCCTACTGCCGCATCGGCGAGCGCTCGTCGATCGCGTGGTTCGCGCTCCACGAGCTGCTGGGCTACGAGGACGTGAAGAACTACGACGGTTCATGGACGGAATACGGCTCGCTCGTCGGCGTGCCGGTCGAGTTGGGAGCCAAGTGATGGCGGTTGACGACAGCTGCGGCGCACCGGTCCAGGAGGCCACGCCGGCGGACTTCGACACGCGCGGGCAGGTTGTGCTCGCGGGCAAGGTGACCGGCGCGGACGGCCCGGTCGGCGGCGCGTTCGTCCGGCTCCTGGACGGCGGCGGCGACTTCACCGGCGAGGTCGTCTCGTCGGCCGAGGGCGACTTCCGCTTCTACGCGGCGCCGGGCGAGTGGACGGTGCGCGCGCTGCACCGCTCCGGCAACGGCGAAGCCTCGGTCACGGCCGAAGGCCCCGGCCTGCACCAGCTGGCCATCTCGGTCGGCTGAGTCTTTCTCCTTCGCGAAGGCCTTCCTGCTCCGGCAGGGAGGCCTTCGCCGTGTTCAGCCGGGTGACTGTGCTCACCGCGGCGACCCTGCGCAGGGCCGTTCCGGACCGGGCGGACTATTCTGCGGGGCGTGGAAGCCTTCTTTACGACTCTGCTGGTCCTCGCCGGCATCGCGATCACCTGGTTCGCCGTGTACGTCGTCTACCGGCTGTACGCGGACCAGCGCTGACCCATGACCGCCAGCGGCGACGAAGCCATCGCGGCAGCGGAGAGGCGCGCGGAGAGCACCCGCTCGCGCAACCTCCCGCTGTGGGACGACCTGCCCATCCCCAACGACACCGCGAACCTGCGCGAGGGGCCGAACCTCAACGACGCCTGCCTCGCGCTGCTGCCGCTCGTCGGCGTCTGGCGTGGTGAGGGCGAGGTCGACTACCCGACCATCGACGGCCCGCGCAAGTTCGCGCAGCAGCTGACGATCTCCCACGACGGCCGCCCGTTCCTCATCCACGAGTCCCGCGCGTGGCTGCTGGACGACGACGGCAACGTCATCCGCCCCGCCGCCCGCGAGTCCGGGTTCTGGCGGCCGCAGGCGGACGACACGATCGAGCTGCTGCTCACCCACAACACCGGCATCGTCGAGCTGTACTACGGCAAGCCGCGCAACCAGACGTCCTGGGAGCTCGGCACCGACGCCGTGATCCGCACGGCCACGGCCAAGGACGTCACCGCGGCCCAGCGCCTGTACGGCCTGATCGAGGGCTCCCTCGGCTACGTCGAGGAACGCGCGATGGTGGGCCAGGAGATGCAGCCGCACACCTCGGCGCTGCTGCACCGCGTCGTCGGCTGACGCCGGTGCGCTGGCGGCGGTGCGGCGAGGACGCCGCCCTGCTCGACTGCGACTCGCTCGACCAGATGCGGGCCGCCCACGCGACCGTGCTCGCCGCCCGGCCACCCGGGGTCGTCGACCTCGTGCCGGGCGCGCGCAGCCTGCTCGTCGTCGGCGGGGTCGCGGCCGTGCGCGCCCTGCTCGAAGCCGCCGATCTCGCGCACCCGCCCGTCGACGAGCCCCGCGAAGTGACCCTCGACGTCCGCTACGACGGCGAGGACCTGGCCCTGATCGCCGCCGACGCCGGAGTCTCGCCGGACACCGTCGTCGCGATGCACACCGAAGCCGTCTACACGGTCGCGTTCACCGGGTTCGCCCCCGGTTTCGGCTACCTGACCGGGCTTCCCGCTCCGCTCCGGCAGCCTCGGCTGGAGTCGCCGCGCACCCGCGTCCCGGCCGGGTCGGTCGGGCTCGCCGGCGAGTTCACCGGCGTCTACCCGCGCGAATCGCCCGGCGGCTGGCGGCTGCTCGGGCACACGTCGGCGACGCTGTTCGACCCGCGCGCGGACCCGCCCGCGTTGTTCGCGCCGGGTGACCGCGTCCGCTTCCGGAGCGTCCGATGAGGAGCCTGGAGGTGCTCGACCCCGGGCGGCTCGCGCTGGTCGAGGACCTGGGCCGGCCCGGATACGCCCACCTCGGCGTCGCGCCTTCGGGTGCGCTCGACACGGCGTCACTGCGGCTGGCGAACCGCCTGGTGGGCAACGCCGAGGCCGCCGCCGGGATCGAAACCCTGCTCGGCGGCCTCTCCGTGCGCTTCACGGCCGCGGTGACGGCGGCGGTCACCGGCCCGGCGGTCGACGTCCGCATCGACGGCCGTCCCGTCGGCTCCCACGCGCCGCTGGCGGTGCGCGCGGGTCAGACGCTGACGCTGGGCACGCCGCCGGTGGGCCTGCGCTGCTACCTGGCGGTGTCCGGAGGCATCGCCGTGGAGCCGGTGCTGGGCAGCCGGTCCCGGGACGTCCTGTCCGGCATCGGGCCGCCGCCGTTGGAGACCGGAGACGTGCTTCCCCTCGGCAACCCCGGGATCCCGATCGGCGCGGACGTCGTCGTGCCGGCTCCCGCGCCGGGGGAACTCGTGGTGCCGGTGACGCTCGGGCCCCGCGACGACTGGTTCGCCGACCCGGCGGGCGGGCTCGCGGCGGGGTGGACGGTCACGGCCGAGTCGAACCGCGTCGGCCTGCGCCTCGACGGGACGCCGCTGCGCCGGGCCGTCGAGGGCGAGCTGCCCAGCGAGGGCGTCGTCACCGGCGCGATCCAGGTGCCGCCGAGCGGGCTGCCGGTGGTGTTCCTCGCCGACCACCCGACGACCGGCGGCTATCCGGTCGCCGCCGTCGTGAAAACGGCCGCGCTGAGCGCCCTCGCGCAGGCTCGGCCGGGTACCCGAATCCGGTTCCGGCCTTCCTGAGCAAGGCGTACCGCCACGCGGGTGAGACCCGGGTCACGCGGTGCACCCGTCCGGGTAGGGGGCGGAACCATGTCGCGCCGTCGCCCGTCCTCATAAGCGTGGAACAGGTGACGATCAGCGGTGGCACGGGTTTCCTCGACGTGAACACGCGGGCGCGGGCGGAGCTGCCGCAGTCGCTGCGGATCGCGCTGGCCACCGGGCAGCTGCGCCGTCCGCTGGCCACCACGCTCGGGCCGGTCCTCGACCTGCTCGTCGACGGCGACTACCACGTCAGCGGCCCGGAACGGCTGCCGGAAGACCAGCTGCTCACGCCGACCGACGCCTGGCCGCCGTCGGACGAGGCCCGCGTCGGCTACTACCGCACGGCCATCCGCACCGGGCACCGGCCGGTCGCGGTGGTGCTGGCCGACGGCGAACGCGAGCTGATCATCGACGGCCACCACAAGATCGCCGCCTACCGCGCCGAAGAGGTCGCGCCCGCCGTCGTCCGGATCAGCCAGGGTCAGGCGTACTCGGCTTCGTAGGCCGCGACGAGCTCGGCGTACACCGCCGCGGAATCGGGCAGGCGCTCGCCGTCGAGGGTGTGCA
Source organism: Amycolatopsis tolypomycina (assembly GCF_900105945.1). NCBI lineage: Bacteria > Bacillati > Actinomycetota > Actinomycetes > Pseudonocardiales > Pseudonocardiaceae > Amycolatopsis > Amycolatopsis tolypomycina. The sequence continues at coordinate 8,147,154 of NZ_FNSO01000004.1, forward strand.
CGCGGGTCAGCTTGCGGACGCTGGAGGCCATGAACACGCCGTCGCCCTCCACGAGGTCGCGGACCGTGAGCGGCTCCACCTTGACCGCCCAGCCCGCCTTCTCGGCGCCGCGGAACAACGCGGCCTGGGTGGTCCCGGGCAGGATCCCGATGCTCGACGGCGGCGTGTAGAGCGTCCGGCCCTTCGCGAGCACCACGGTCGCCGTGGGGCCTTCGAAGACCGAACCGTCGGCCGCGGTGAAAATCACATCTTCGGCGCCGCGGCGGCCGGCCTCCCGCACCGCGGCCATGTTCACCGCGTACGAAAGCGGCTTGGCGCCGAGCAGCAGCCACGGCGCGCGCTCGGCGAGATCCGGCGGGAAACCGCGTTCGAGGGTGATCGCGGCGACGCCCTCGGCGCGGGCCTTGAGGACCGACGGCGCGATCTCCGAAGCCAGCGCGAAACCGGTCGGCGTCGCGGCCGGATCGCCGTCGGATCCGCGCGTGTACACCAGTTTCAGCACCATTTCCGGCCCGCCGGCCCACCTTTCGAGCACGAGCGAAACGACCCGTTCCCAGGCCGCCAGGTCGGGCTCGGGGAGGTCGAGCATGGCCGCCGAACGGGCCAGCCGCTCGAGGTGCGGGCGCAGCTCCCGTGGCTTGCCGCCGTCGACGAGGACGGTCTCGAAGACGCCGTCGCCGCGCATCAGCCCGAGGTCGTCGACCTTGATCTGGGCCACGTCGGGGTCGGCCGGGGTTCCGTCGAGGAAGACGAGCACGCGCATGCCGACACGGTACTCACCTAGGCTGGGCGGTATGCCGTACCGCTCGCCGCTGCTGGACGTGCCCGGATCGATCCCATCGCCTGACGACCACCCCGAAGCCGGCGTCCCCTGGCACTGGGGAGACCCGTTCGCGGAGCAGCGCACGGCCTCGCGCAGCGTGGTCGTGATCGACCGCTCGCACCGCGAGTTCCTCGCCGTCTCCGGCGAAGAGCGGCTGTCGTGGCTGCACCTGGTCATCTCGCAGCACGTGACCGGGCTGGCCGAGGGCTCCGGCACCGAGGCCCTCGTGCTCGACAGCCAGGGCCGCGTCGAGACGCACATGGTGCTCGCGCACCTCGACGGCACGGTGTACCTCGATTCCGACGCGGGCTCGCGCGTCACGAGCGCGTTGCCCAAGGGCGGCCCGCAGACGCTGCACGAGTACCTCGAGGCGATGAAGTTCTGGTCCAAGGTGGACATCCGGGACGCGACGGGCGAACTGGCGCTGCTCACCGTGCTCGGCCCGGACGCCGAGCGCGTGCTGAGCGCGGTCGGCGCCGAGGTCGGCCCGGAGCCGTACGCCGTGGCGGCGCTGCCGGGTGGCGGCTTCGCGCGGCGGATGCCGTGGCCGGGCCGGTGGAGCGTCGACCTGGCGGTGCCGCGCGCCGCGCTGGTGGACTGGTGGAAGAAGCTCACCGACGCGGGCGCGCGGGCGGCGGGCAGCTGGGTGTTCGACGCGTTGCGCGTCGAGTCGGTGCGCCCGCGGCTCGGCGTCGACACCGACGACCGCACGATCCCGCACGAGGTGGGCTGGGTCGGCTCGGCCGCGCACGTCGCGAAGGGCTGCTACCGCGGCCAGGAGACGGTGTCGAAGGTCCACAATGTGGGACGCCCGCCGCGGAACTTGTTGCTGCTGCACCTGGACGGCTCGCCCGAGGTCACCCCGGAGACCGGCGACCCGGTGCTGCTCGACGGCCGCACGGTCGGCCGGATCGGCACGGTGATCCAGCACCACGAGCTCGGCCCGATCGCATTGGCGCTGGTCAAGCGCTCGACACCGGTGGGCGCGGAGCTGCTGGCTGGCTCGGAGGACAACCTCGTCCAGGCGGCGATCGACCCCGACTCGGTGCCGGCCGAACAGCCTGCTCCGGGCCGTGCGGCGGCGGCCCAACTCCGTGGCTGATCAAAAGCCCCTGACAGCGAGATCACGCTCAACCGGGATAAACTGCGCTGTGATCGAAGTGCGGCCCGGCGGCAGGCGGCGGATCGACCGCGTGCTCGGCCCGGGGTACCTCAGCGGCCTGGGTGAACTGCCGCTGAAGGTGCTGCGCGAGCGGCGCGACGAAGCCGCGCAGGAAGAGACGGACCTGTCCTACCTGCGCCGTCTCCTGCACGCCCGGATCGACATCGTGCGCGCGGAGCAGGCCCGGCGCAGCTCCGGCGGCGAAGCGAGCATCGTCGACCAGCTGGCCACGATCCTGGCGGACAACGCGCTGGGCCCGGCGGCGGGATCGGGCCGGCACCAGCAGCTGGAGCCGTCTCGTGCGGGCGAGCACCGCAGGCACGCGGAGGCCCTGATCGGCGACACGGACCTGACCGACGTCGGGTCCCTGTCCGACGAGAAGCTCGCCTCCGCTTTGGACACGTACGCGCGCGAAGAGCTGTCGGTGTCGTCGTTCCGCCGAGAGGTCCAGGGCGTGATGGACACGTTGAACGCGGAGATCGCGAAGCGCTACCAGCAGGGATCGGCCACAGTGGACGAGCTGCTGGAGAACGAAGGCGGCCGCGGCGAGTGACCAACCCCGTCCTCGCGGAAGTGGTCCGGTCAGGTTTCGTCGAAAGCGTCCACAGAGGCGCCCTGGTGATCACGGGCCCGGAGGGCGCAGTCCGCCTAGCGCTGGGCGACGTGGTCTCGCCGGTGTACCCGAGGTCGTCGAACAAGCCGCTGCAGGCGGTGGGGATGCTGCAGGCCGGGCTGGACTTCACGGGCGAGGAGCTCGCGCTGGCGTGCGCATCCCATTCGGGCGAGCCCGGCCACGTGAAGCGGGTCCTGGAGCTCCTCACGGCGGCCGGCCTGAGCGAGACCGACTTGGCGTGCCCGCCGGACTTCCCGCTGCACATCCCGAGCATGCGCGACGCGGCCGAGCCGAGGCGCGTGATGATGAACTGTTCGGGCAAGCACACGGCCATGCTGACAACGTGCGTCCGCGCGGGCTGGCCGGTCTCGGGGTACGTCTCACCGGACCATCCGCTGCAGCGGGCGATCGCTGAGGCCGTTTCGTCGCTGACCGGCGAGCCGATCGCCCACACGGGTGTCGACGGGTGCGGAGCGCCGTTGTTCGCGTTCTCCCTGACGGGGCTGGCGCGCGCATTCGGCCGGATCGCCACCGCTGCTTCGGGCCCGGTGCTGGAGGTGGCGTCGGCCATGCGGGCCCACCCGTGGCTGGTGGCGGGAACGGGCCGCGAGGACACGGTTCTGATGTCCGGTGTGGAGGGTTTGGTCGCCAAGGCGGGCGCGGAGGGAGTCCAGGCATTCGCATTGCCGGACGGGTTCGCGGTAGCGATCAAGCTGGACGACGGCGCGAAGCGGGCCTGCGCACCGCTCGCGGTGGAGGCGTTGAGGTACCTCGGGGTCGACGTGTCGGGGCTGTCAGAACTGGCACACCCGGAGGTCTTGGGCGGCGGACAGCCGGTGGGTGAGATTCGGGTGCCGGAGCTGCGCTGAGGGGTGGAGTGCCGGGTCGACCTTCGGCCGGCGGCCGGCTTGGCTGCTCGCCGACCTGGGTCGGCTTGGCTGTTCGCCGACCTGGCCGGCTGCCTGCCTTGTCGACCTGGATGGCTGGCTGCTCGCCCTAGCTGGCCGGCTGCCTGCCTTGTCGACGGCGCGGCCCGCCGCATCCCCCGCTCCGCTCGCGCGCAGCTCATCGCGCGGTCGGCCGCACCAGTCGCCTGCCTGCCCCCAGCGAGCTCGCCACAGCAAGCCGCGCGGCCACCAGCCAGCCCGCCCGCCGCGGCCAGTCGCGTGGTCGCCCGCTCTGCCCGCCGGCGCTGCCCGCCGCAATCAGTCGCGCGGTCGCCCGCTCTGCCCGCCGGCGCTGCCCGCCGCAATCAGTCGCGCGGTCGCCCCTCAGCTGCGCCGCCGATTGCGTCGGCCGCCCCACCTGCGCACCGAACACGCCCGGCCGCAACTGCCGGCCGCGCCGGCCATTCCGCTGGTCAGCGAGCCGCGCGGCGCGGTTGCGTGGCTGAGCAGCCCCCGTTTTCCACGCTACCGGGAGGCACCGACAGTTTCGGGCTGGGAAGCCGCCGGGCCGTTCGGTTGTCCACTAGTTGGCGCGCTCGCGGGCGGCCACGTCGCCCCAGAACTCGCGGAGGTCCGAGAACAGCTCGGCCAGCTCCTCGACGTTGCCCGAGCGCAGGGCGTCCAGGATGTCGTGCACCTCGTCGGCCGTGTTGTCGGCCTCCAGGACCGGGTCCGTGAACAGCTGGACCAGGCCTCCGTAGTCGAGTTCGATCACCGAGTCCGCGTGGAAGTTGTCCAGCCAGCGGCGCGTCTCGAACAACACGCGGCCCGGGCCGGAGTCGCCGAACGTCTGCTCCAGGAGCTCGCCCGCCTCGCGGGCGCGGTGCTGCGCGTCCGCCAGGGTGGCTCGCCAGGACAGCTCGCGCTGCGGGTCGGCGCGGCCGTTGCCGAGCACCAGGCGGCGCTCCTCCGGCTCGATCAGCACGAACCACGGCAGGGGGACCGTCCAGGTCGTCGACAGCGTGTGCGCCGCCGACGTGCTCAGGTCCGCCATCGCCGCCTTCGTCCGGGCGCGGATCGTCTCCTGGGTGAAGCCGCCTTCGTCGAGGATGACGTTCTTCAGCGCCGGGTGGGCGTCGCCGAGGAACGTCACCAGCGCGGCGGCCGACCGGGCGCGCAGCTCCAGTGGACAGACGAGCGGGCCGTGCTCGGCCTTGCCGCCCGGGACCTCCGCGGGGTCGAGCACCAGGACGTCGGTCAGCAGGCTCGGCGCCGGACGGCCGTCGGCCAGCTCGGCGGGCAGCAGCCGCCTCGGGGCCGCCACCTGTGACTTGAGCCACATGGCCTGCTCGCGTGCTCCCGCGTCCGTCCTGCGCAGCTTGGCCGCCGCGACGGCGGCGCGCAGGCGCTCGTCCGGCGGATCGCCCAGGGCGAGCAGGGGTTCGTACACCCGCAGGTAAGCCACGAAGGGACGGAGCACGGGTAGATCGTGGCACGTCTACCTGCATCGATCGTCACCGACCGGCCGGTAACCGGTGTCCGGCGGACACTGTCACCACCGGCACACCGTGCCACGTCGCATCGAACCCCCCGGACACGGTACGGTGTGACCAGGAAAGAATTGTCGAGACGATGCGGGGCCGCCGATTCCCCCGGCCGCCCCGCCCCTGTGCGAGGGGGTCGAGCCATGGGGCGCGGCCGGGCTAAGGCCAAGCAGACGAAGGTGGCGCGTGAGCTCAAGTACAGCTCGCACGAGACCGACTTCGATGCTTTGCAGCGCGAGCTGTCGAGTAACTCCTCCAGTGACAACCACCATGAGGACTCTGCCGACAGCCGGTATGAAGACCCGTACGACGACGGGTACGACGAGTACCGTCGTTGAGCACGCGTAAACGCGCGAGGGTGGAGCCGGGCCACATCCGGCAACCGCCCTCGCGCGTCGCGTGCTGCCCAGAACCGGGGCTGCGAAGCGATGGAGGAGTGAACCGGTGATAAGTCGGGTTGGAGTCGTCGGAGCGGGCCTCATGGGGTCCGGTATCGCCGAGGTGCACGCGCGGTCCGGGGTGGACGTCGTGGTCACCGAGGTGAACCAGCCGGCGCTCGACGCGGGCAAGGCGCGCATCGAGAAGTCGCTGCAACGCGGCGTCAAGAACGGCAAGCTGACCGCCGAGGACGCCGATGCGGCGCTCGCCAGGCTCCGCTTCACCACGGACATCGCCGAGTTCGCCGACCGCGAACTGGTCATCGAGGCGATCCTCGAGCAGGAGCAGGCGAAGGTCGACGTCTTCCGCCAGCTCGACAAGATCGTCGAGGCCGAGGATGCGCTGTTCGCGTCCAACACGTCGTCGATCCCGATCATGAAGCTGGGCATGGCGACGAGCCGTCCGCAGCAGGTGGTCGGCATCCACTTCTTCAACCCGGTGCCCGTGCTGCCGCTGGTGGAGCTGGTGCCCTCGCTGCTGACCAGCGAGGAGACCGCCCGCCGCGCGGAGGAGCACGCGACGAAGGCGCTGGGCAAGACCGTGATCCGCTCGCAGGACCGCGCCGGGTTCATCGTGAACTCGCTGCTGGTGCCGTACCTGCTTTCGGCGATCCGCATGATCGAGTCGGGCTTCGCGTCGGCGGAGGACATCGACCGCGGCATGGAGCTGGGCACCGCCCACCCGATGGGCCCGCTGCGCCTGTCCGACCTGATCGGGCTGGACACCATCAAGGCCATCGCGGACTCGATGTACGCGGAGTTCAAGGAGCCGCTGTACTCGTCGCCGCCGCTGCTGCTGCGCATGGTGGACGCGGGCCTGCTCGGCAAGAAGACCGGCCGCGGCTTCTACTCCTACGGCTGATCGACTTTCGTTGCGGTCCGGGCCTCCGTTCGGTGGCCCGGACAGCGACTTCGTCGGCTGGGCGACGCCGTCCGGGCTCGCTTGACTGTCGGGTATGCCCGAACTGACCCGACGCACTCTTCTCCAAGCCGCTCCCGCTGCCGGCCTCCCGTGGCCGTCCCACGGTCACCGCGTGACCACGTTCGTCTTCGCCGCGGGCGCCAACGGCGTCTCGGCCGCGCCGGCCGAGCTGGTCCTGCGCGGCCACCGCGGCGTCGGGGTCGACCTGTCCAGGCACCAGTTCCGGCTCTCGTACCAGGCGCCCCAGGACCTGGCGGCGTTCGCGACGGAGCGGTCACCGCTGGCCGGGGTGACGGTTGCGGACCAGGTGGCGGCCACAGTGGACGTCGTCCGCCGCGCGGCCGCGCACGGCCCGGTGGTGCTGGTCGGCGCCAGCATCGGCGGCGCGGCGATCACCCTGGTCGCGGACGCGGTACCGCACCTGATCGACCTCCTCGTCTACGACGCGGCGTTCTGCTGCGTCGACCTCCCGACCCCGGACGAGTACCTGAAGACCCCCGAGGCGGCGTCGTCGGCGATCGGCGACCTCCTGGGTTTCGTCGCCGCCGACCCGGCGGTGGTCGGCGCGGTCCGCTGCAACTGGCGCACGGCCGACCGCGCCCTGCTCACGGCGGCGAAGAGCGCGTTCATGGCGGAGGCCACGGACGCGGAGTTCTTCACGTTCCTCAACGGCATGGCCCCGGACGAGCTCCCCGGCAAGGGCGCGACCCCGGCCCGCGGCAGCCGCGCCCGCTGGGGCCGGGTGCCCCGCGTCTACGTCCGGCACCTGCGTGACCGGGTCATCCCGCTCGCGCTGCAGAACCGCATGATCCGCGACGCGGACGCGGCCACGCCGGGCAACCGCTTCCGCGTGTTCGACCTCGACACGAGCCACGTCCCGGACACCCGGAACCTCGCCGAGCTGGTCGGCATCTACGACGCGCTGGCCTGATCGAACCGCACGGGCGCGTCGAAGGCGGCGCGCCGGGCCGCCCGCCGCAGGACGGCGAGCACGGCGGGCCCGAGCAGCACGATCGCGACGGTGTTGGTGATCGCGCGGCCGGTGTCCCAGCCGAGGGTCGACGTCAGGACGGTGTAGACGGCGAACCGGTGGAGGTTTTCCGTCAGTGGCGCGCCGGGCACGAAGCCGAGTTGCGCGCTGTCCCCGGCGAGGAACGGCCACGACCACAGGCTCATCAGCAGCCCGAAGAAGTAGGCCGCGAAGACGCCGTAGCCGACCAGCAGCACGATCTCGGCTTTGCCGCGCGGCTTGCGCGGCAGCAGGCCGGCCCCGAGCCCGATCAGCGACGAGGCGAGCATCTGGAACGGCAGCCACGGCCCGACGCCGGCGGTGAGCAGCGCGCTCGTGAACAGCGACGTCGAGCCGAGCACGAAGCCGAACCCGGGCCCGAAGACGCGACCGGCGAGGACGAGCAGGAAGAAGACCAGCTCGATACCGCCGGTCCCCGCGCTCAGCGGCCGGAGGCCGGCGTTGACGGCCGAGAGCACGCCGAGGAGGGCGAGCGCCTTGGCGTCGATGCCGCCGCGGGACAGCTCGCCGAGCACGACCAGGATGAGCACCGGCAGGGTGGCCATGAAGACGAAGGGCGCGTCGGCGGTGTGCGCGGCCGCGGTCGGCTGGGGATGGGTGAAGAGGGGCCAGCAGAACATGGCCAGCCCGAGGAGGCTCGCGACGGTGAGGATGATCGCGGGCCGGGGAGTCAGGCGGATGGTGCGGGGCGGTGGGCCGAGGAAGTCGGTCATGCCGGAGTCACCGCCGTCGTGAGCGCAGATGGGCGCGCCGACAGCGGCCGAGCGCGGATGCTGCGGGCGGACCGTTGCCTGCCGGCGCGCGGTTCGCGGGGCGTTGCCCACGCGCCCGGTCTGCCGGCGGTGCGGTTGCACCCCCGGCCGAACGCAGCCGACCGAACCCAGCAGACCGACGGCGCGCTTGGACACCGGCCAGACGCGGCCGTCCAGGGTCCGCAGGACGAGCGCCGGGTTGGGATCTCCCCCGCCCCCGCCCCACCCCTCCGCCTCCGCCGCCTCATGTCAGTGCTTCCGCTACCTCGTCGACCGTCAGCCAGGGCTCGGGCGCCAAGATCTTCGCCACCTGGGGGGCGAACGCCGGTGATGCCACGACCACCTCCTTGGTCGGGCCGTCCGCTACCAGCTCGCCCTCGGCCATCACTGCCACTCGGGTGGCCGCCGTGGCCACGAACTCGACGTCGTGGGTGGCCAGCACTATCGCGTGGCCCTGCGAGGCCAGCTCTCGCAGGGCCGCCGCGAAGCGCCTTTTTGCGTGGTAATCGAGGCCGCGTGTGGGCTCGTCGAGCAGGATCACCGGTGGGGCCGACGCCAGCTGGATCGCCAGCACCAACGACAGCCGCTGCCCTTCCGAAAGATCGCCGGGGTGCGCTTCACCGGCGATCCCGGGGGTGAGCCGGTCCAGCAGCTTGCGAGCCGTTCCTGCCGGTACCTGCGACTCGGTGTCCGCCTGTGCGCACTCGGCGTCCACCGAATCGAGGTACAGCAGGTCGGCCGGTGTCTGCGGGACCAGCCCGACGCGCTGACGGGCCACTCGTGGCTTGAGCGACGCAGGGTCCACTCCGCCGACGTCGACCTTCCCCGCCGACCTCGGCCCGCTGCCCTGCACCGCCCAGAGAAGCGACGACTTGCCGGAGCCGTTGCGTCCCATCAGCGCTACTACTTCCCCCGGCCCGACACGCAGGTCAACCCCGCGCACCGCCAGGACATCTCCGTATCGGACCACCACCTCTCTCACGTCCAGTGCCGAACCGGTCACCGAGAGACTACGACCCACCACCGACAATTTCCGGAGCCGCGAGCGCAGCGGCCCCGCGAGGCGCCGCGCGTCGCGGACCGACAGCGGCAACGGCGACCAGCCCGCCAGGCGGCCCAGCTCGGCGATCGGCGGGGCGATCGCCGACGTCTCGAAGATCTCCGCCGGCGGTCCCGACCGCACCGAGCCGTCGCCCGGCAGGTACAGCAACCGGTCCGCGTACTGCGCCACCCGCTCCATCCGGTGCTCCGCCACGATCACCGTCGTCCCCAGGTCGTGGACCAGCCGTGTGATCGCCGCGAGGACGTCCTCGGCGGCCGTCGGGTCCAGTGCCGACGTCGGCTCGTCCAGCACGACCACCGACGGGTGCGCCGTCAGCACCGAACCGATCGCCACGCGCTGCTGCTGGCCGCCCGACAGCGTCCGAAGTGGACGGTTGCGCAGGTCGGCGATGCCCAGCAGGTCCAGGGTTTCCTCGACGCGCTTGCGCATGACGTCCGGCGGCACCGCCAGCTGCTCCATCGCGTACGCGAGCTCCTCCTCGACGGTGTCCGTCACGAACCCGGACAGCGGGTCCTGCCCGACGACACCGACGATCGACGCCAGCTCTCGCGGCGGGTGCAAAGACGTGTCGAACCCCCCGACGACGACCCGCCCGGAAAGCCGGCCGCCGGTGAAGTGCGGGACGAGGCCGTTGAGCGCGCCGAGCAACGTCGACTTCCCCGCCCCCGTCGGCCCCGCGACCAGGCACAACTCGCCCTCTTCGACCACCAGGGACACGTCGGACAGCACCGGCCGCGCCGCGTCCGGGTAGGTCACCGTGACCTGGGAGAACTCGATCACCGGACAACCTCCGACACACGGGGCGCGACGAACGCCGGCAGCACCGCCACCAGCAGGGACAACACATGGGCCCAGGAAACCTCGGGCCAGCGCAACGGGCTCAGCGACGGGAACAGCCGGTCGGGGTCGATCCGCGCGGTGACGAACAGCAGCGCGCACGCCCCGACGCCGGCCGCGACGACCAGCGTCTCGGGCCACCGCCACGGATCCGGCCGGTACGCGGTCCGCCGCACTCGCCGCCCGCCGAGGACGAAACCGACGACCGCCACCGTCAGGCCCGCCGCCAGCAGCGGCACGCCGAGCCAGGACGACGTCCCGTCGAGCACGCCGTAGACGCCGACGCACACCCCGACCAGGCCGGCCAGGACACAGGCAGCGATCAGCGCCCGCAGCCGCGTCCCGAGGTACGCCCGGCGGCCGTAGCCGCGGGAGTCCATCGCGGCCGCCAGCCGCAGGGACCGGTCCATCGCGTCCGCCAGCACCGGCACCACGATGCCCTTGACCGCCCGCAGCCCGCGACTGCGCCCCGCCCGCAGCCGGCGGGCGCGCCGCACGCGCTGCACGCTCTCGACGAGCTGCGGGGCGACCGTCAACGCCACCGTCACCGCGGTGCCCACCTCGTACAACGCCCCTGGAACCGCCTTGAGCAGGCGTTTCGGGTTGGCCAGGGCGTTCGCCGCGCCGACGCAGACGACCATCGTCGCCAGCCGCAGGCCGTCGTAGAAGCCGCCGAGCAGCTCCTCCGCCGACGCCGGCCCGAACAGGGACAACCCGGCGGCGAGCGGGACCCGGGGCAGCGTGAACAGCACGTGCCCGCCGTCGTCGCCGCCGATCAGGATCCGGAACAGCACGCGTGAGGCGACGATCAGTGCGCCGACGTAGACGTACAGCCGGAACGCCAGCGCCCAGGGCGCGTCCGTCCGCCGGTTCGCGACGACGAACCCGGCGACGGCGATGATCAGGCCGAGCAGCAGCGGGTTCGTCGTCCGGCTGGCGGCGACGGCCAGCGCGAGCGCCCAGGCCCACCAGGCGCCGGGGTGCAGCGCCCTACTGCGCACGCCGGCGACGGGCGACGACGATCCCGGCGCCGCCGACCAGCACGATCACGAGCGCCCCGATCACCAGGCCCCACGGGAACGAACCTCCGTCGGAGGAGGCGGCGGGAGCGGGCGCGGGCGAGGACGTCTGGCGCACCGGCGGCACGCGCGGCGGCGTCGGCAGGTCGTTCGCCGACTTCGGCCGCGCGAACGCCCACCCCTCGAACCCACCGGACGCCGGCTTGGCCGTCTGCGCGCCTTCCTGGCTCGACGTCCAGCTGCCCCCGGCGGTGGCGTGCCAGTAGCTCCAGTACGCCGTCGCCGACGGCATCCCCGCGCACGACTCGACGGCGGGGCCGGGCTGCCCGTTGATCCGGCAGGCCACGGCGAGGCCGTACTTCTGCGAACCGGCCACCTCGATCCCGGCCTCCTGCAGGGCGGCGATGCCGTTCGCGGGCGTGCCGGCCGCGCAGCGGACCAGGGGCTGCGGGCCGAGGTCGCCGAAGTCGACGACCACCGTCACGCCGCCGCCTTCCGGGCAGGCCCCGTCCGTGCCCGCCGCCGACGCGGGTGCGGCACCCACGAAGGCGGCGCCGAACAGGAGCGCGCAGACAACGGCGAAGCGGGAGGCGATCATGCAAGAACCTTAACCAGGCCGGACGCGGTTCCGGAGCGACTCGGGACACACCTAGACTGCGGGCCGTGGGACAGCTCATCGCGGACGGACAGCTGCGCGTCGGCCTCATCGGCGCCGGCCCGTGGGCGACGACGATCCACGCACCCGGCCTCGCGGACCACCCGGGCACCGCGCTGACCGCCGTCTGGGCCCGCCGCCCGGAGGCGGCGCAAACGCTTGCGGAGACGCACTGCGCGAACGCTGCCGAGAGCGTCGAGGACCTGTTCGCGCAGGTCGACGCGGTGGCGTTCGCCGTGCCGCCGTCGATCCAGGCGGAGCTGGGCGTGCGCGCGGCCGAAGCCGGGAAGCACCTGATCCTCGAAAAGCCGATCGCCGCCGACCTCGACGGCGCGCGCCGGCTGGCCGACGCGGTCGCGGCCGCGGACGTCGCCGCGCTCGTCGTGCTGACCCTGCGCTACTCGGCGCAGACCCAGGAGTGGCTCGCGGGCCTCGCCCAGGCGGGCGGCTGGGCAGGCGGCGGTGCGCGCTGGCTGTCCGGCGCGCTGCTCGGCGGCCAGTACGCCGACTCGGCGTGGCGGCAGGACGACGGCGGCGCGCTGTTCGACATCGGCCCGCACGCGCTCGACATGCTCGACGCCGCGCTCGGCCCGATCACCGAGGTGGTGGCGGCCCGGCAGAGCCCCGGCGACCTCTGGCACCTGATGCTGGCGCACGAGGGTGGCGTGATCAGCACGGCCACGCTCTCGCTGCGGTTGCCGGTGCAGCCGACCGTCGTCGAGGTCGCGGTCTGGGGCGAGCACGGTTACCGGACGCTCGGGCGCAAACCGGGCTCGGCGCAGGAGTCCTACACCGCGCTGCTCGACGATTTCGCCGCGATGATCGCGAGCGGGACGACTTCGCACCCCTGCGACGTCCGGCGCGGCCTGCACCTGCAGGTCCTGCTCGACCAGGCGCGACAGCTCGCCGCCAAGTAGTACACAGGGCAGTTTCCCGCGTTTTCCTTGCACCACAACACTTTCCCACTTGTCCCCGGAATTCATCCACAGGGTTGTCCACAGTTTCCACTGTGGACAGTGCACCCCCTGACCGAACCACGGGAGAACAAACGGCGCCACCGGAAAGATCACCGAATAGTGCGGTCCGCTCGGAGTGCCGAGTCGATCTTGCGATGCGATGGTGATCTTGGGAGGGGTCGTTTCATCGCGCACCGGTGATCTTGAGGGGTTCGAGAAGGGAGGCGCATGGATGCTCTGCTGCGCGCCTTCTGGGGGATGATTCCGATTTCGGCCATCGCGCTGCCGTACGCGCTGCTCGCGTGGCCACTGCTCGCGGCGAGGCGCCGCCGAAGAATGCCCGCCCGCCGCGCGAGCGCGACGGCCGCCGTCGACTGTGCCGCGATCCTCGTCGCGTTCCTGGTGTTTTGCCTGGTCACGATGCCTGTCGGCGACTCCGCCGAGAGCACGCTCGACCTCGTGCCGGGTGCCGACATCGCCGCGGCGGTCAGCAGCGACGGATCACTCTGGCAGGTGATCGGCAACGTCCTGCTGCTCTGCCCGCTCGGGGCGTTGCTGCCGCTGCGGATCCGCCGGCTGCGCATGCTGCCGCGGATCGCGCTGGCCGCGCTGGTCGCGTCCGTACTGGTGGAGGGTACGCAATATCTGATCCACACCGGCCGGGTGACGTCGGCCGACGACATCCTGCTGAACACGGCGGGCGCGACGCTCGGTGCGGCGCTCAGCCGCCGGGGCTGGCGCTGGCTGGACGCGTCGCCGCCGGTGCCCGTGGCGATCCCGCTGCCGCGCCGCACCATTTGCGCAGCTCCGACGCTCACGCTGCGGGTGCCGAGGTCGGTGTGGGACACGCGCTACGCGGCCATCGCGCACCCGGAACGCCAGTAAACCGGTTGCCGTCCGTGCGATCATGGCCGTGAAGAAGTGCCCTTTCGACTCAAGGAATGACTGCCTATGCCTGGCGCCGCTTCCGGCGTCGGCCCCCGCTAGGCCCGACGCCCAGCGATCTGCCCGCATGCCCGCTGCGAGGGCTGCGGTTCCTTGACGTGCTTTCGAAAGGCTCACATGTCTGCCATCCAGACCTATGTCCGTACGACGGCGCCACGCGGCCGGGAGACCGAGCGGGTCGGCCCGTTCCTGGCCACCTACTCGTCGAACAAGCACCCGATGCTCAACTACGCGATCCCGGACGACGGCGCGCAGCCGACGGCGGCGGAGCTCGAGGCGCTGACCGGGGCGTACCGGCGGCGGGGCCTGCTGCCGCGGCTGGAGTACTTCACCGACGTCGCCCCCGACCTGGAGAAACTGCTGGTCGGAGCGGGGTATGAGCTCGAACGGCGGGTGCCGCTGATGACGTGCGCGCCGTCCGAGCGCGTCGACGTGCCGGCGCCGGCGGGCGTCCGGCTGCGCACGCCGGAGTCCGACGACGACCTGCGGCGCATGCGGGCGGCGCAGAACACCGCGTTCGGCGAACCCGCGGGGATCGGCGACGCCGAGGTCGAGCAACTGAAGGCCGGACTCGACGCCGGCGTGCGACACCTCCTCGCGGAAGCCGGCGGCGTGGTGGTCGGCGGCGGGCTCGCCCTCGAAATCGTCGACGGCACCACCGAGATCGCCGGGATCGCCGTGCTCGAGGAGTACCGCGGGCGCGGGATCGCCGCCGCGCTCACCGCACGCCTCACCCGCGAGGTCCACGAGGCCGGGGCGCACACGGCGTTCCTCACCCCCGGCGACCTGGGGATCGGGAACGTCTACGCCCGCGTCGGCTACCGGCCGGCGGGCGAGTGCGTGCACCTCTCGATGAGTTAGTCGTCGAAGCGGCCGGAGCGGCCCTTCTTCACGTCGCTCCGGCGCTTCTTCGACGCCAGGCGGCGCTCCTTCGAACCCCGCGAGGGTTTCGTGGGACGCCGCTTGGCGGGCGGCGGCGCCGAGGCGTCGAGCAGGAGGTTCGCGAGCCTGCCGCGGGCTGCCTCACGGTTCTGCAGCTGGGACCGGTGTTCGCTGGCCGCGATCGTCAGGACGCCGTCGACCAGCCGGGACGCCAGCCCGGCCAGCACGCGCTCACGCAGGTGCTCGGGGATCGACGGCGACCCGGCGACGTCGAACGACAGCTCGACCCGCGAGTCCGTCGTGTTGACGCCTTGACCGCCGGGGCCGGACGACCGCGAGAAGCGTTCGCTGAGCTCGGCTTCCGGGATGACGAACCGGGAGCCGACGACGACGTCCCCGGCGGCCACCGTCAGAACCGCGGGTGGTCGCCCGAGAGCACCGCGCGCGGGCCGTCGACGTCTTCGGCGGGCTGGACGTCGCCGAGCACCCATGCCGGGACATGCCGCGCGGTGAGCATGGCCAGCGCCCTGTCCACGTCTTCGGCGCCGACGATCGCGACCATGCCGACACCCATGTTGAACGTCTTCTCCAGCTCGGCGCGCTCGACCTTGCCGCGCTGGCCGATCAGCGCGAACACCGGCGCCGGCGTCCAGGTGCCGCGGTCGAGCCGGGCGACCAGGCCGCGCGGCATGACGCGCGCGAGGTTGGCCTCCAGGCCGCCGCCGGTGATGTGCGCGAACGTCCGGACCTCGGTCTCGGCGGCGAGCGCCAGGCAGTCCTTCGCGTAGATCCGCGTCGGCTCCAGCATCTCCTCGCCGAGGGTGCGGCCGAACTCCTCGACGTGCCCGCCGAGCGGCATCCGGGCGATGTCCAGCAGCACGTGGCGGGCCAGGGAGTACCCGTTCGAGTGCAATCCGGACGAGCCGAGCGCCAGCACGACGTCACCCGGGCGGACCTTCTCCGGCGAGAGCAGCTGGGCCGCCTCGACCACGCCGACGCCGGTGGCCGACATGTCGTAGTCGTGCTCGCCCATCAGGCCCGGGTGCTCGGCCGTCTCGCCGCCGAGCAGCGCGCAGCCGGCCTGGACGCAGCCCTCGGCGATGCCGCCGACCAGGGCGGCGATCTTCTCCGGGTGCACCTTGCCGACGGCGATGTAGTCCTGCAGGAACAGCGGCTCGGCGCCGGTCACGACCAGGTCGTCGACCACCATGGCGACCAGGTCGATGCCGACCGTGTCGTACTTGTCGAGCGCCTGCGCGACCGCGATCTTGGTGCCGACGCCGTCGGTCGAGGACGCGAGGATCGGCTCCTTCCACTTGTCGAGCTTGAGGGAGAAGAGCCCGGCGAAGCCGCCGACACCGCCCATGACCTCGGGCCGCGTGGCCCGCTCGGCGTGCGGCTTGAGCAGCTCGACGGCTTGGTCGCCGGCGTCGATGCTGACGCCGGCGGCGGCGTACGTGGCGCTCGTGGACTCGCTCACGGTGGACGGACTCCCTACTGGAAGGAACTCAGGGACGCCGGACGGCGTCCTCGGCACCGTACCCGGCGGGGCTGACGGGGGTCGCCGCGCCATTGACCGCGTCGAGGCTTTCGAGCAGGTGTTTCCCGATCAACGCGTCTTCCGGCAGCGGGATCGGGTACTCGCCCGAGAAGCACGCCGTGCACAGCCGCGACTTCGGCTGTTCCGTGGCCGCTACCAGGCCGTCCAGGGAAATGTAGCCCAGGGAGTCGGCCCCGATCGAGCGCCGGATGCCGTCGGTGTCGACGCCGTTCGCGACCAGCTCGGCCCGCGAAGCGAAGTCGATGCCGTAGAAGCACGGCCAGCGCACGGGCGGCGACGCGATCCGGACGTGCACCTCGAGCGCGCCGGCTTCCCGCAACATGCGGACGAGCGCGCGCTGGGTGTTGCCGCGGACGATCGAGTCGTCCACCACGACCAGGCGCTTGCCGCGGATGACGTCGCGCAGCGGGTTCAGCTTGAGCCGGATGCCCAGCTGGCGGATGGTCTGCGACGGCTGGATGAAGGTGCGCCCGACGTAGGCGTTCTTGACCAGGCCGGTGCCGTAGGGGATACCCGAGCCCTGCGCGTAGCCGATCGCGGCCGGGGTGCCCGACTCCGGTACCGGCATCACCAGGTCGGCCTCGACCGGCTGCTCGGCCGCGAGGCGGCGGCCGATCTCGACGCGGGTGGCGTGCACGCCGCGGCCGGCGATCGTGGTGTCGGGGCGGGCCAGGTAGACGTACTCGAACACGCAGCCCTTGGGGTCCGGGTTCGCGAACCGCGAGGACCGCAGGCCCTCGGCGTCGATGGCGATCAGCTCGCCCGGCTCGACCTCGCGGACGAACGACGCGCCGACGATGTCGAGGCCCGCCGTCTCGCTCGAGACGACCCAGCCGCGCTCGAGCCTGCCGAGCACCAGCGGGTGCACGCCGTGCGGGTCACGCGCCGCGTACAGCGTGTTTTCGTCGGAGAACACCAGGCAGAACGCGCCCTTCAGGGTGGGCAGCAGCTCCATGGCCGCGGCCTCGATGCCCTTGTCGGCGGCGTTCGCGGCGAGCAGGCCGCAGATCAGGTCGGAGTCGCTGGACGAGCCGGTGAGGCCCGCGTGCGGCTTCAGCCCCGCTTCGATGGTGCGTTCGCGCAGCTCGGCCGTGTTCACCAGGTTGCCGTTGTGCGCGAAGGAGAGGCCGCTGCCGGTCTCGGTGGTGCGGAAGATCGGCTGGGCGTTCTCCCAGATGGTCGCGCCGGTGGTCGAGTACCGGCAGTGACCGACGGCGATGTGGCCCTGCAGCGACTGCAGGATCTGCTCGTCGAACACCTGGCTGACCAGGCCGAGGTCCTTGAAGACCACGATCTGCGAGCCGTCGGAGACGGAGATGCCGGCGGCCTCCTGGCCCCGGTGCTGCAGGGCGTAGAGGCCGTAGTAGGTCAGCTTCGCGACTTCTTCCCCGGGAGCCCAGACGCCGAAGACGCCACACTCCTCACGGGGTTCCGGTTCGGGCTGGTCGGACACGAGCTGCGGGTCGGAAACCACCGAGGAGCTCCTGGGAAGACGTGGTCAGGCCGATTTCAGTGTAGACGGTGCGGGCATGAGTCAGGCCCCGCCCGGCGTGGTTCTGACCACTTCGGACGGGGCCCGCAAGCCTGTTCCGCTAACACGCGTCGGGCAACGAAAGGATCTCCGCCAGCACCTGCGCGCCTTCCCCGCGGCGGCGCCACAGCCACCGCTCCGGCTCGAAGATGTTCTCCTCCGAGCCGGGCATCCTGGTCGCCACGACGTCGTCCTCGGCGTTGAGCCGGACCACGTCCACCACGTCGTCGTGCACCCGCACGCCGACGACGGCGAGGACCTCGCCGCGCTCGTCGGCGGGGTGGACGAACTGGTAGCCGCGAGCCACCAGCTCCTGCAGACCGGTCTCGATGTCGAAGACGGGGGCGACGGCCTCAGCCGAGGACATCGTCGAATTCACCGTCCTTCGCGCCCGCCAGGAACGCCGCCATCTCGGCGCGCGTGTAGACGAGCGCCGGGCCGGTCGGGAAGCGCGAGTTGCGCATCGCGATCTCGCCGTTGGACAGCGGCGCGACCTCGACGCAGTTGCCGTTGAAGTTGCTGTAGCTCGCCTTGCGCCATGCGACACCGGTCAGCCGATCAGCCGGGACGCCGTTCTCGAATCGCTCAGCCATGATCCCACCTCTCGCAGCAGAAAAGCCTTCCGGACGATGCATCTGCATGTGCATTTGCCCGCGTGTCCGAGGCTAGCACGTGTGCTTGCAGCGGTAAATGCACGTGCAGAATTTCTTGCAAAGTTCTCGGACGGTAAAGAATCAGCTGGTCGAGCTTACCCTGTCGGGTGACAGATACTCGCCCTAACGGGTTAACCGCTACGCCAAGTTACCGGTCAGCGGGCAGCACCCGGCACCGCCGAATCGGGTACAGGCAAGGCTTTCTAGATCTCCTGGCGACGCTTCGCGAGCATCCCCCGGCTCCGCTCCGGAGTCTCCGCGTCGACGGCCAGCATGTCGAGCGCGCGGCTGTACTTTTCGATCTCTTCGCGCTTCTCGATGTAGTGCGCGCCCGTCAGGTACTCGACGTAGGCGATGTTCGGCAGTTCGGGCTCGCCGAACCGCAGCAGCGAAAAAGCGTGTTCCGCGGAGAGGCCGCTGCTCTCGTACGGCAGCACCTGGATCGACACGTGCGGCAACGCGCTCATTTCCAGCAGGTATTCGATCTGCTGCTTGAGGACCTTCGGGCCACCGATCGGGCGGTGCAGCACCGACTCGTCGAGCACCATCCACACGCGGGGCGCGTCCGGCCTGCTGAACATCTTCTGGCGGCGCATCCGCAGCGCGACGAGCTGGTCGACCCGCTCGTCGGCCATGTCCGGGCGGCCGTGGCTGAAGATCGCTCGTGCGTACGGCTCGACCTGCAGGAGGCCCGACACGTAGATCGGCTCCCAGATCTGGATTCGCGCGGCGGCTTCTTCGAGGCCGACCAGGTCGGTGAACCAGTTCGGCATGGTGTCGCCGAAGCGCCGCCACCAGCCCGGCTCGTTCGACTGCTTGACCATGTCGAGGAACGCCCGGCGCTCGGCCGGGTCGTCGACGCCGTACATCGTCAGCAGGTCGGTGACGTCGCGTTCCTTGAACCCGACCCGGCCCAGCTCCAGCCGGCTGATCTTGGACTCGGACCCACGGATGTTGTAACCGGCCTGCTGACGGGTGATGCCGGCCTCTTCGCGGAGACGGCGCAGTTGCGAGCCGAGGATCATGCGGCGCGCCGTCAGGCCGATGTTCTGTTCACCTGCGGACGCGTTCACCGCGTTCATTCCCGGCCCTTCCGCGCTCACGTCACCAGGGGGTTCTAGCCCGACTACCGAAAGTACACGTTGAGGCTTCTTGCGCAAAGGGGTGACCCGGTTTACCCCATGCGCGCGTCGTCCTACTGTACGTAGAGCACGAGACTTTCAACACAAAACTTGCGAGGTTCAAG
Source organism: Amycolatopsis tolypomycina (assembly GCF_900105945.1). Taxonomy (NCBI): domain Bacteria; kingdom Bacillati; phylum Actinomycetota; class Actinomycetes; order Pseudonocardiales; family Pseudonocardiaceae; genus Amycolatopsis; species Amycolatopsis tolypomycina. The sequence continues at coordinate 8,166,672 of NZ_FNSO01000004.1, forward strand.
ATGCCCGACGCCGCGACCCGGACCGAACGAGTTCCCGTGGGGGTCGACCCGACCCGAGCGAGCATCGCGCGCGTGTACGACGCCTTCCTCCTCGGGAAGGACAACTACGAGATCGACCGGGAGGTCCTGCACAAGGTGCAGAAGGCCGCCCCGGAGGCACAGGACCTCGCGTTCGAAAACCGCGGCTTCCTGATCCGGGCCTGCCGCTTCCTCGCCAGCCAGACCGGCATCACGCAGTTCCTCGACTGCGGCTCCGGCCTGCCGACCGCCGAGAACACCCACCAGGTCGTCCAGCGGATCAACCCGGAGATCAAGGTCGTCTACGTCGACAACGACCCGGTCGTGCTCGCCCACGGCCGCGCGCTGCTCGAAGAGAACGAGAACACCCACTTCGTCGCCGAGGACATCTTCGAGCCGCAGCGGATCCTCGAGCACGAGGCCGTCCGGCAGCACATCGACTTCTCGCAGCCGGTCGCCTTCCTCCAGCTGGGCACGCTGCACCACTACAACGGCCCGCACGAGCGGCCGGCGGAGATCATGAAGGAGTACGTCGACGCGCTGCCGTCGGGCTCGTTCGTGGCGATCTCGCACTTCTTCGACCCCGAGGACGAGGACTCCGCCACCGCCCGCAAGATGGAGGACTTCTTCCTGCACAGCCCGATGGGCTCGGGCACCTTCCGGACGCAGAAGGAGATCGAGGACCTGTTCGCCGGCCTCGAGATGGTGCCCCCCGGCGTCGTCCGCTGCGCCGACTGGTGGCCGGACGGCCCGCGGCTCAAGGAGCTCAACGTGGCCCAGCGGACCATCGCGGGCGGGATCGGCCGCAAGCCGTAGCCCCTGTCCCCGGTCCCGTCCGTCAGAGCCGGACGAGGGGGAGCCAGTGGGACAGGTCGGCCCGGGTGCCCGACGCGGACACCCGGCCGGCCGCCACTGCCGTGGTCCAGTCCAGTTGCCCGGTGGCCAGTTCGAGCCACGTGCGCGGGTCGGTCTCGATCACGTTCGGCGGGGTGCCGCGGGTGTGCCGCGGGCCCTCGACGCACTGCACCGCGGCGAAGGGCGGCACCCGCACCTCGACCGTCCGGCCCGGCGCGTCCGCCGCCAGCGCGCGCAGCGACAACCGCACCGCCGCAGCCAGTTCCGGGCGCGCGGGAGCGGGCTCGCCGCCCTGCAACCACGGGGAAACCGCCAGCACCGCCGCACGTAACTGTCCGGGGTCGACCGAACGCGAAGAGGCCATGGGCAAACAGTAGAGTGGCGCACCAAGACTTGGCAGGCACACCCGAGAACGTGGGGATGACGATGGCGCAGCGGGACGAGGCGGATCGGATGGTTTCGCAGCAGCCCACCGGAAGCGGAGCCGATCGCCCCGGCGGCAGGCACGGCAAGCACGACCGCACCGCGCGTCGCGACGGCCGGCAGGCGCGCCGCTCCGGCAAGCAGGGCACGCCCGAGATCACCGAGGAGATGCGCGCGAACGCCCGCGCCAACCCGAACAGCTGGCTCTACGTCATCGACGAGGCCTTCGACCCGAACGGCCCGGTGCCGTCGTGGGCGGTCGTCGGCGCCTACCCGGTGAACGACGCCGGCGACGTCGTCGCCGACTTCCACCCCAACGACCGCTACCGACCCTCGCCCAAGGCGCTCGGCTTCCCGGAACCGGCGAACGACCTCGAGCACCTGCTGCAGCTCGTCCGCACCGAGCACCGCCCGCCGTCCGACCTGCCGAAGGTCGTCCTCGACGCGACGCTGTTCGTCTACGCGATGTCGCCGGTGCAGCGGACCGTCATCGGCTTCCACAACACCGACGGCCGGGTCATGGTGCCCGCCTACACGCGCAAGTCGCTCGTGCCGCGCGAGTGGCCGCACGCGCGGGCCGTGGTCGGGCGCGACATCGTCGACCTCCTCGGCGGGCACCCGGTCGCGATCAACCCGCACGACCTCATCACGGCCGTCGTGCCGGCTGAGCACCTGATGAAGGCCATCGCCGAAGAACGACGCTGACCTGCGGCTCCCACTCGATCGAGTGATCATCGACTCGCCGATCCGGCGACGCCGGTGCATGGTGAGGCTGAAGAAGTCTCACGAGATCGGTGGGGAGCCAGAGGGTGAAAAGACGTTCGCTGCCCTTCGCCGCCGTCCTCGCGGCCACCCTCCTCGTGGCCGGGCAGGCGACGGCGAAGGCCGACGACATCTACGCCGGCGCCCAGGACCACTTCGCGGGTTCGCAGATCGCCAAGGTCGAGGGCGTCGGCGAAGCGCCGGACGTGCTGTACGGCGGTGAAGACCAGGTGCTCGGCCACGACGTCAGCGGGCACCAGGGCCCGGTCGACTGGCGGGGCGCGGCCGGCTCGGGCGCCAAGTTCGTCTACGTCAAGGCGACCGAGGGCACCGGCTTCGTCAACCCGCAGTTCGCCCAGCAGTACAACGGCTCCTACAAGGCCGGCCTGATCCGCGGCGCCTACCACTTCGCCCGGCCGGACATCTCCGACGGCGCGGCGCAGGCGCGGTACTTCCTGGCCCACGGCGGCGGCTGGTCCGCCGACGGCAAGACCCTGCCCGGCGCGCTCGACGCGGAGTACAACCCGTACGGCGAAACCTGCTACGGCAAGGACGCCGCGGGGATGGTCGCCTGGATCCGCGCGTTCTCCGACACCTACCGCGCGGCGACCGGCCGTCCCCCGACGATCTACACGTCGACGAGCTGGTGGAAGCGGTGCACCGCGAACAACGGCGGCTTCGGCGCCAACCCGCTGTGGATCGCGCGCTACAACACCTTCGTCGGCGAGCTGCCCGCCGGCTGGGGCGTGCACACGATCTGGCAGTTCGCCGACCGCGGAACCCTGCCCGGCGACCAGAACTGGTTCAACGGCTCGGCGGACCGGCTGCTCGCCCTCGCACTGGGCTGAACGGCCCAGCATTTCCAATAATAGGTGTTAACCCGTCACCAATTAACGATCTTCTTCCCGGGAAAATCACCCACACGTATACCCAATTTCACGGAACTGAGTGACAAACGCCACTTCGTCCTCAACAATCGTGCTCGGGCGGCTACCTGCAGTAAGCCGCTCGTCGCGAGGGTATCTGTGAAGGGATCCAACGATGTCCACATCCCGAAGAGGGCGGCTGTTCGCTGCCCTGGTCGTCCCGGCCACGCTGCTCCTGCTCGGCAGCACGGCCCAGGCGGCGACCTTGTCCCCCGAAGTCGACCCCGTGGCCGCGATCAACGCGGACATCGCACAGCACAACCACGATCTGGGGTCGCAGATCCGGCGCGTCGAAGGCGACAAGTCGACGCCGGACACGCAGCGGGCGGCGCAGCAGCCGCAGCCCGGCCAGGCCATCCCCGGCCAGGTGCTGGCCACGGTGGCCGGCATGGACGTCGCCAGCTACCAGGGCAACGTCGACTGGGCGTACTGGTGGAACCAGGGCAAGCGGTTCGTCTGGACCAAGGCCACGGAGAGCACCAGCTACACGAACCCGTACTTCGCGCAGCAGTACAACGGCTCCTACAACCAGGGCTTCATCCGCGGCGCCTACCACTTCGCCACCCCGAACACCTCGAGCGGCGCGGCGCAGGCGCGGTACTTCGTCGCCCACGGCGGCGGCTGGTCGAAGGACGGCAGGACGCTGCCGGGCGCGCTCGACATGGAGTACAACCCGTACGGCGCGACCTGCTACGGGCTGAGCAAGGCGGGGATGACGTCGTGGATCCTCGACTTCCACGACACGTACAAGTCCCTGACCGGGCGCTGGCCGGTCATCTACACGTCGACGAGCTGGTGGAGCAGCTGCGTGAGCGGTGACTTCTCCAGCACGGCCCCGCTGTGGGTCGCGCGGTACTCGTCGTCGGTCGGCACCCTGCCCTACAACTGGGGCTTCTACACCGTCTGGCAGTACACCTCGAGCCCGCTCGACCAGGACACCTTCAACGGTGCCTACGACCGGCTCCAGGCGCTCGCCAACGGCTGACCCACCCCGGCCCGGCTCCCGGATCGTGACGGGTTCGCGTCGTCACGATCCGGGAGCCGGTTTCATGCCGTACCGTCCGGGCATTGCAGAATGCTGCAGTCACGTCCTGGGGAACCGCACGCGCCCACCGGACGTCGGAAGCGCACGAACCCCAGCGCCCGGAAGGCACGGACCCATGACCTACCCGCCTCAGCCCGGCCAGCCTGATCCGTACGGCCAGCCGCAGTCCGGCGGCGTCCCGCAGCAGCCGTACCCCCAGCAGGGCGGGTGGGACCCCAACCAGCAGCAACAGCCGTACCCGACGCAGCAGTACCCGCCGGCCTCGGGCGGGTTCCCGGCCAACCCGCAGCCGACGTGGGGCGACCCGTACGCCCAGCAGCAACCGCAGCAGTCGGCGTGGGCGGACCCGAACGCGCAGCAGTACGGCCAGCAGGCGTGGGACCCGAACGCGGCCGCCGGCCAGCTGTCCGGCTGGGACCCGGCGACCGGCGGCTACTCGCAGGGCTTCGGCGGGCCGCCCGCGCCGCCGAAGAAGAGCAAGACCGGGATGTGGATCGCCATCGGCGCCGCGGTGGTCGTCGTGCTCGCCGTGGTGGGCGTCACGGGCTTCGTCGCGCCAGGGTTCTTCCTGTCGAAGGACGACACCAACACGGCGGCGCCGGCGTCGAGCACGTCCGCGAAGCCGACGGCGCCGAAGTCGACGACCAAGAAGCCGCCGTCCGGCAGCGAAGGCGGCAGCTCGGACGGCAAGGCCGTGCTGCAGGCTTCGTCGACAAGCTGAACGCGGGCGACAACGCCGGCGCCGTCGCCATGGGGTGCGCCGACTCGAAGCAGCAGATCAGCTCGTGGCTCGAGACGTTCTCGAGCCGCCGCTGCAGTTGCAGCTGAGCGACATCCCCGCGAGCAAGTCCCTCGTCGTGGCCGAGGTTTCCGGCACGTCCGCCGGCAAGCCGGTCCAGGGCACGCTGAGCGCCACGAACTTCGACAAAAAGGGCTTCTGCGTCAGCACGATGCTGGTGTCCTGAGCCGGTGAAACTCTGGCGATCGCCGCTGGCGTGGACGTTCCTCGCGTCGGTGGTGCTGCTGCTCGGGGTCGGCGGCTGGCTGCTGGCCGACCCCGCCACCAGCCGCAGCGACGCGCTCAAGACCGGCGGCCTGGCCGGCGGTGCGATCGTGGCGTTGTACGCGCTGTGGCTGAACGACCGGCGCCGCCGGGTCGAGGAACGGCGCCAGGACATCGAGCGGCAGCGGCACGAACTCGAGGCGCAGCGCGCGGAACAGGACCGCGAGCGGGTGGCGGACGAGCGGTTCGCGAAGGCGGTCGAGCTGCTCGGCCACGCGGCCGACCAGGTGCGGGTGGGGGCTCTGCACGCGCTCGCGGGGTTGGCGCGGAGCCGGCCGGGCTACACGCAGACGGTGCTGGACGTGCTGTGTTCCTACCTGCGGCGGCCGTTCGACTACACCCGGCCCACGTCCTCGGACGAGGACCCCGATCCCGAGCGGGAACGCGAGCTCACGGTCCGGCTCACGGCGCAACGGCTGGTGTCGGACCTGCTCCGGCGCGCGACGACGACGCCCCGGCGTACGACCTCGACCTGACCGGCGCCCGGCTGGAGTACCTGGACCTGTCGGGCAAGCTGATCGGCGGGCTGCTGCTGCGGTACGCGTCGCTGCACAGCACCACGAACCTCAGCGGCTGCCGCTTCAAAGGCCGGGTGTACTTCACCGCCGCGGGCACGCAATCCGGTCGCCAGGTGGGTTACTTC